>DATCOZ010000158.1:0-8584 GCA_036564345.1 Candidatus Dormiibacterota bacterium
GGCGTGTCGCGATGGAAGCCGCGGGTCAGCTTGCGATAGTCGGCCAGCATGCCGCCGACACCGGCGACGAAGGAGGAGATACCGACGCTCCCGGAGTACCAGGCGGGCTCCGCCAAGCTGCTACTCGACCTCGGCGAGGAACAGCGGCGGTGTGCGCAGGTGGCTGATGCTCGGATAGCGGCCGACCGTCTGCTCGGCCATCTCGAGCGCGTCCTCCAGGGTTGAAGCTGCCTTGAAGCCGAGCCGATGAACAGTGTTCCGCTCGCCGCCCACGACGATAACGTCGCCCAGGTAGGCGAGCGCGTGCGCCGCCCAGTACCAGGCGTAGAAGGGATGGACGCCGTGGTAGGCGTGGGACTGCTGGTACATCTGCCGATACCAGGGGTCCTCCGCGAAGCGCTTTTCGTACTTCTTCTCGATCTCGTGCGAGTCGAGGGTGTCGGCCAGCACCTCGTCGAAGAAGTCGATGTAGCTCGGGTGATGGACTGAGTGAAACTCGTAGCGGCAGGGGTGGGACATGATCACCACCCCGCCCTCGCGGACCACCGGCTTGTTCTTATAGAGGTTGAAGAGGTAGCCCAACCCGAGGCAGACGACGAGGACCGGGTTGAGGATCGAGTTCGGGTTGTAGGGACCCAGGTAGGGGACGCCCATGGTCACGATGTCGGTCTGGCCCTCGACCTGGACCAGCATCTGGCTGTGGACGGCTTCGAGCGTCTTGTCGTGGACCTTGTCAACCTGCCCGGCGTTGACGCCGGTCATCCCGTAGGGCGCAAGGATCGAGTGGAAGATGGCGCGTTTCATGTCGGGCGGCGCGAGGTCGGTGGCCTGCTTCATCGCGTAGAAGGACGCTTGGTCGGAGGTCGTCCAGTCGGTCTCCCGCTTCTGGAGGAAGTTGGCGATCGCGGGGAAGGCGTGGTTGTTGACGCTGGTCTCGATGTGGAAGACGCGGACGGCGTCCTCGATCAGCTGACCCTGGCGGATGCAGGAGTGGTGGAGCGCCGAGTTGGGCGGGTCCATGTAGCTGTTGGAGTGGAGAAGGGTGTCGACCGTGTGGTGGACCTTGATGCTGCGATAGCAGCCGAGGCCGGTCGACATCGATTTCTGGCCGCCGTCCATGGGGACCAGCGTCAGGTTGACGTAGACCACCAGGTCGGACTCGAGGGCGCGGCGGTTGAGCCAGGTCTCCTCCCCGTTGGCGGTCTTGCCGATCAGCACGTTGCCCATCGGGTCCTCGGCGTCGTGGTTGTAGAGCCGGTCGGGCCAGAAGGTCGTGAAGACGCGGTCGCCGACGATGTGGCGGATCTCGTCCGCGGTCATCTTGCGGTGGAGGCCGATGGCGGCGATCAGCTCGATGTCCTCGACGCCGGCGTGGGCCGCCATGTCGATGACCTCCTCGATCACCAGCTGGCGGACGTCGGGTGAGGCCATCGGCGGCAGCGGCAGGCTGATGTCGTCGAAAGCGATCGTCAAACGCATCCCGGGCCTCAGCAGGTCCTTCAATGGGTCGTCCTCGATCGGGTGGCTCAGCGCTCGGCGGATCGCCCGCTCGGGATGCCCGATCGGCTCCAGCGGGTCGGCCGGGTAGAGGATCCGGGACCCAAGGGGGAGCCGCTCGAGACGGAACCCCTCGCCGTGGTGGAACAGCGTCGGCGGGCTGTTCCGATCGACCTCGACGACGGCTCCCGGCCTACCCACGGGCTCCTCCGCTCACTTCGGGTCCCGCTGGTCGAAGGCGACCCGGACTGCGTTCATGCGCCCCGACGCCATGGCGTACTCGAGGGCCTCGCGATAGTCGTCGAGCTGGAAGAAAGGACCGGCCAGGCGCTCCAGCTTGAGGGACGGCGCGAGCTCGAGAGCGAGGTCGAAGGTTCGCTTCCCGTTCGCTTCCACGCCATAAGCGTATGCGCCCGTCACTTGCAGCTCCCGCTGCCAGATGGGCGCCCAGTCCACCTCCTCCTTGCCCGGCATGCCGACCAGGACGACCTTCCCCCCGCCTCGGGCGAGGCGGACCGAGTCGGCCAGGCTGGAGGCGCTGCCCGCGCATTCGAACACGATGTCCGCCCCGCCGAGGAGGACCGGGCGCTTCTCGAGCAGGTTGTCGACGGTGTCGATCCGGCGCGCCTGGGTCGCGAAGCGAACGCGCTGGTACACCTCGGACGGCGTGACGACCTGGTCGGCGCCGAGGCTCTTGGCGAGCGCCGCCTGGTGCGGGTACTTGGCGACGCAGATCAGCTTTCGGGGAGACGTGAAGCTCTTGACCGCGGCCACCGTCAGCAGGCCAAGGCAGCCGGCCCCCATCACGAGGACGGTGTCCTCCGGCTGCGCGCCCGTCCGGAGCGCCGCGTGGATGGCACAGGCGAGCGGCTCGGGGAGCATCGCCGCCTCGTCGCTGATCGCGCCCGGGATCTCGTAGAGCTGCGAGGAGTGGGCGACCAGCATCTCGCCCCAGCCGCCGCCCGTGTCGTGGCAGTAGCCGGTCTGCAGGCCGACCTCGATCCCGCCCTCGGTCACGTTCTCGCAGAGCCCGATGCGCCCCTCGGCGCACATCCGGCAGGGCGGGTCGACGCCGCGGACGGCGCAGCCCAGCACCGGCTGGACGACGACCCGGGTGCCGTCCTCCAGGCGCCCGC
This sequence comes from Candidatus Dormiibacterota bacterium, assembly GCA_036564345.1. GTDB lineage: Bacteria > Chloroflexota > Dormibacteria > Dormibacterales > Dormibacteraceae > UBA6019. The sequence goes on from DATCOZ010000158.1 coordinate 2,634, forward strand.
TCAGCTCGTGGCCGGGGATGAAGGGGAAGCTCGTCAGCGGGTCCAGGTAGAACGACGCGTGGCCCGTGATGGCCGCGATGTCCGACCCGCAGATGCCGCTGACCTGGGGGTAGACGACCTGCCAATCCGGGCCCGGCAGGCGGGGCGGCTCGACGTCCTCGAGATGGATCAGGGCCAGGGGGCTGGTCGCCACCGAGGGCCGCCCGCCAGCCGCTTTGACGAGGACGAAGGCGGGGATGTTGCGGTCGTAGGTGAGTGCCAGCATCAGGCAAATTGGCTCCGATATTCCTTTGACCGCGGGTCGGGGATCGGGAGCCGCCAGTTGCCCGGTGGCATCGTCCAGCGCTCGACCCGCCAGCCGCGCTGGCCGGCGACCGCCGAGAGGCGCGCGTCGGGGTTGATCGCGACCGGCGTCCCGACCAGCTCCATCATCGGCAGGTCGCTGAGCGAGTCGGCGTAGGCGAAGCTGTCGGCCAGCGCGATGCCGTTCCGCGCCGCGTACTCCTCGAGCAGCGTGCCGCGGGCCTCGCCCGCCGGCGGCGGCGCCTCGAGGTCGCCGGTCAGCATGCCGTCCTTGACCAGCAGGTGGGCGCAGTCGACCTCGACCTCGAGGAGCTCTGCCAGCGGCTCCACGACGACGTCGAGGGCGCCGGTCAGCAGCAGCACCCGGTGGCCCGCGCTCTTGTGCTGGCGGATCCGGCGGACGCCTTCCGGGTAGAGGCGGCGAAGGGTGACCTCGTTCATCGCCTCCCGGCCAAGCTGCTTCATGTCCTCGTATTCGAGGCCCTCGTACTCGCGGTAGAAGCTGCGCTGGAACTCGGCCCGCGAGCGCCGCTCGAGCGTCAGCCAGCGGGGCGCCTCGCGGAGCAGCCCGGCGAGGAAGTCGGGCCACTGGCGGACAGGCTGGGCCTTGAGCCGCATCCAGATGAAGTACTCGATCACATTGGTCTCGACCAGCGTCCCGTCGACGTCGAAGACGGCCAGCACGTCAGGACGGGCGGCACGCTTGCGGATCGCCTGGAGGGCGAGGTCGCGCGCCTCGCCGGGCGCCGTGCTGCCGGTCGGCTGCTTGCCCTTGCGGACGCCGGTCTCGGCGCGCGCCATCCGGATCACGGTCGGCATGTGGACGTCCTGGAAGTAGTGCGTCCAGTCGTAGAGGGCGGGATCGAAGGGGAAGGTCTTCTTCTCGGCCTCGGGCAGCCGCTCCCAGACCGACATCGTGTTCCGGGTGTCGTAGATGCAGTCGACCTCGGTGTAGACGCCGTAGAGCTCGGAGAGGTTGAGCCCGCGTTCGATCTTCGCCTTCGTCTCGTTGAGGTCGTCGGAAACCCCGGCCATGCCGGTGACCGGGATCCGCTCCACGACCCATTGCATCGCCTCGACGACCTTGAGAGCCGCACGCGCCTTGGCCTCCAGCTCCTGCCGGGGCGGGAAGGTCCACTGGGGAGCGCCGATCGCCTGCCCGTAGCGGTCGCGCAACGGGTGCTTCTCGAAGTAGTCCTCCGACTCCTCCTGCATGCGGCGCAAGCGGAGTGGGTTCCGGCTCCCCGAGGCTGAATGGTAGATGCGGTACTCGCCCTTCGGCGGCGGCGCGGCGGCCACCGCCAGCACGGTGTTCACCACGTAGTCGGCCGGGATTATGTCGAGCAGCGCGTCGGGTAGGCCGGAGAAGTCCTCCAGCACGCGCCGGCCATAGGCGAGGATGATCGGCTCCGCCATCCGGAAGCCTTCCAGCCAGCCGGGGAACGGTTCCGCCAGCGCGCTCTCGATGATCGACGGCCGGACGATGGAGAGCGGCACGTTGCCGTGCAGCTCGACGACTGCGCGCTCGGCCATCGCCTTGGTGAAGGAGTAGATGTCGCTGAAGCCCATGGCGCGGGCGTGGACCCGGCCGCGCTCGACGAGCCGGTCCTTGACCCAGCGGTCGCGCAGCCGCTCCACCGTGCGGGCGACGGCCGGCGTCCCCGCCGGCCCCATCTTGGAATGCGCCTCCTTGGTGAACGTCCCGAGCACCTCGGGAGTGCGCGACTCCTCCTCCACGACCGGCCGGAGAGTGCTCAGGATCTGGGCCTCGTGCCGCCAGTTGAGACCGGGGTCGAGCGGAAGCTCCTCGCGGACGAGGCCGCGAAGCATGCCGCCGACGTAGGCGGTCGAGATGTGGACCAGGTGCGGATCGGTGCCGCCCCTGGCAAGCGTCTCGACGAGGCGAGAGGCGCCCAGCAGGTTGGTCTGCGCGCTGAGGTCGGCCGGGTTGTCGAACTCGACGGCCGCCGCGGAGGCGATGACGATGTCGGCGCCCAGCACCTGGTCTCGACTGGCCTCGGTCAGGCCGAGGCCTTCGCGGCCGAGGTCGAGCTCGACCACGGCCAGCTTCTCCTTGACGAGGGCGGCGAAGGCCTCCTCGCCGAGGCTTTCCCGAAGCGGCTTGAAAGCCGGGCTGGAGAGCACCTCCTTGTCCAGGCGATCGGCCGCCGACCGGCGCTGGCTGGAGCGGATGGCGAGGTTGATGCGGCCGACCTCGGGCACCGAGCGGAGGAGCTTCTCGACGATCGACTTGCCGAGGAAGCCGGTCGACCCGGTGATGAGAAGCGTCTTACCGGCGAGGCCTTCGGCTATCAAGGAGACCAATTCTAGGTTTAAGCCTGAAGGGCCTCCTTTCGGCACGTGTAGCGTGGGCGGTCGTGACCGGCACGCTCCTCCTCACCCACACCGACCTCGACGGCGTCGGCTGCGGCGTCGTCTTCAGCGGTGCGCGGCCGGGACAGGGGACGGTCGAGCTGGTCGACAACGGCTCGATCGACGCCCGGGTCCGCGAGGCTCTCGAGGGCTCACCGGCGATCCTGGTGACCGACCACGGTATCGACGCCGAGACGGCCGACAGGGTCGATGCCTACATCGCGGCGGGCGGCCAGTTCACGCTGCTCGACCACCATCGGTCCTCCCAGCACCTGGCCGCACGGCCCTGGGCGACCGTTGACGAGGCGCGGAGCGCAACCGGGCTCCTCTTCGACCACCTCGGCGCTCCGGCCGCCTTCGCCGAATTCGCCGGGCTGGTCGAGGACCATGACCTCTGGCGTCATGCCGATCCCCGCTCGGCGCGCCTTGCCACGCTGGTCGGGCTTCTCGGGCACGAGCGGTTCCTGGCCCGTTTCATCGCCGACCCGCGGGTCGAGTTCACCGAGGGCGAGGTCCTCCTTCTCGACAACGAGGATGCGCGGCGGGAGGACTACCTGGCCAAGAAGCTGGAGCAGGCCAGGGTCTTCGAGCGCGCCGGCATCCGCTGGGCCATCTGCTATGCGGAGCAGTACCAGTCCGACGTCGCCGAACGGCTGATGACGGGCCTCGGTGTCGCGGCGACCGCGATCGTCAACCCCGCCCGCCGCACGGTCTCACTGCGCGGCCGGGACTTCGACGTCTCCGCCGTGGCGCAGCGGATGGGCGGTGGCGGGCACGCGCGAGCAGCGGCCTTCAGTTTCAAGGGGCGCGAGCTGGAGAAGGAGCTGGAGCGATTCGAGACAGACTTAGATGACCTGCTGGCGGGTGCCTAACCGGTGGCCGCCCCGATGGGCTGTATTCCCCCTCCCCGCTCTGCGGGGAGGGGGATCTAAAGACTTAGCTCACCGGTTCGGTGATCCCGCTCCGAAGACCGTCACCGGCGATGTCGCGTTGGCGTCCGACTCACCCAGGGCGGTCAGCGCCGTGACCAGGAACCAGTAGCTGTGGCCGGCATCGCCGTGGACCAGGGCGCTGGTCGCGGTGCTCCGGCTCAGCAGGGTCGTCCCCAGCTCGTCGTCGCGGTACTCGGTGACGTCGTAGGTGACGCCGGGCCCGGGGCTCGTCCAGCTGACCGCAACGTCGGTGCCGGCGTCGCCGGTCGTCTCCGCCGTCGCCGCAACCTTGGGTAGCGCGATCACCGGGCTCTTCGCGGCCCCGTTGAGCCAGAGGTTGCCGGCGTCCTCCGGCCAGGGATCCCTGCCACCCCCCGACCAGCCGAAGGGGTCGACCGGATTCCAGGTGCCGTGCCGGTAGACGCCGAAGTGGAGGTGCTCGCCCGTGCTCGCCCCGGTCGTGCCGGAGATGCCGATCACCTGACCGCGGCTCACGTGCTGTCCGCGGCTGACGTCGATCCGCCAGAGGTGGCCGTAGAGCGTGTCGAAGCCGTTGCCGTGGTCGATCCGGACGCCCTGGCCGAAGCTGCACGCGCTGCAGCCGGGCGTGCTCCAGTCGGCGTAGGTCACCGTCCCATCGGCCGCCGCGACGACCTGCTCGTAGTAGAGGCCGAGGTCCCAGCCGTCGTGCCCGTCGTAGTAGAGGTAGTCGGTCTTGCCGGAGGTCATCGCGTAGCCGACCGAAGCGCTTGGGTCGCGGCCGTTTCCCGCGTAGGCGACGGTTCCGTCGAAGCGGCAGATCACGCCATCCGTCGCGTAGGTGGGCCCGCAGTGGTCGAAGTTGGAGCTGACGAAGTGGCCGTCCCCCAGGTAGGGCAGGGTCAGGAAGCCGCCACCGGCGGGGCCGTACTGGCCCCCGATCCCGGCCGCCGGCATCTGGGCCGGATAGGGGTCGACGACCCGCTGCTTCGGCTTGGGATCGGGCAGCGGCAGCGGCGCCGCGGCGGCCGGGACGGGGGAGACGACGGCAAGGCAGAAGAGGACCGCCGCCACCAGGATGCCCCGGACCATGGCGGGAAGCCTAGGACCGGGGGACGGATGATCCGACGACGAATCATCGCAGTTGGGTTATGCATCACCGCCGTCATCAAGACATCTCAAGCTGATCGGACACTCCGAAGTACGATACGAAGCCAGATGACACCCAGCAGCGAAGGGCTGTCGGCCGAGTACCAGGAGCCTCTGGGGCCGGCCGGCGTGAGGCTCCGCGAGCGACCCCGGCTGCCGCTCAAGGAGGGCCACGTCGCGATCGCGATAAAGGCCGCTGGGCTGAACCACCTCGACCTCTGGATGGCCCACGGCCAGCAGCGGATCGACCCGCCCAGGGTGATCTGCGCCGACGGGGCGGGGATTGTCGAGGAATCGGCCGACGACCGCTGGAAGCCGGGTGACGAGGTCGTCGTCCTGCCGACGTTGTCCGACGGCACCTGCGAGCAGTGCAAGGCGGGCCAGGAGGTCTTCTGCCCCGCTTTCGGAGTCCTCGGCGAGCACACCGACGGGGCGGCCTGCGAGCGCCTCCAGGTCCCCTCCCGGCTGGTCTACCCCAAGCCGGCCGGGCTCAGCTGGGAGGAGGCCGCGGCGTTCCCGCTCACCTTCCTCACCGCCTACCGGATGCTCACCACCAGGGCACACCTCCAGGCCGGGGAGACGCTGCTGGTGGTCGGTGCGGGCGCCGGCGTCGGAGTGGCGGCGATCTTGCTCGGCCGCCACATGGGCGCGAAGGTCTACGCCACCAGCCGCTCCGAGGCCAAGCAGGAACAGGCTCGCAAGCTGGGCGCCGCCGAGGCGTTCGCGACCGATGGTTTTTCGAACGTGGTCCGTGAGCTCACCGCCAAGCAGGGCGTCGACGTCATCTTCGACTCGGTCGGCGCGGCGACCATCGACGAGGACCTGAAGGCGGTCCGGCTGGGCGGCCGGATCGTCACCTGCGGCTCGACGAGCGGGCCCAAGGTGACCATCCTCTGGCCGCGGCTCTTCTTCCGCCACGCCGACCTGCTCGGCTCGACGATGGGCAACGCAAGCGAGTTCGAGGAGGTACTCGGGCTCTTCGACAAAGGCCTGCGGCCGGTCGTCGACAGCGTCTACCCGCTGGCCGAGGTCTCCGAAGCGCTCCGCCACCTTGACGCGGCGGAGCAGTTCGGCAAGGTCATCCTCAAGGTCGCCGACTAACGCGGCCCCAAACCAAATACGCCGAGTGGCGTAAGGCCGAGCTGCACTGCCACCTCGACGGCGCCCTTCGGCCGGCCACCGCGGAGGAGCTGGCCGGCCGCCCGCTGCGGCTGA
>DATCOZ010000186.1:0-6897 GCA_036564345.1 Candidatus Dormiibacterota bacterium
GCTCTTCGCCGCGCCGACCCAGATCCAGGGCTTCGCTCTCACCCTGCTGATCGGTGTCGTGATCAGCCTGATCTCGTCGATCATCGTCACCCACAACCTGCTCGCCATCGTGCTGACCTTCGGCGGCGGCTTCCGCAGCCCTCGCGTGCTGGGTGTCACCCGTGCCGCCTGAGCAGGACCTCGACGCTCAGGAAAGCGCGGTCGCCGACGACAATGCCGCCTTCGTGCCGGCCGCTGCCGGCGGCCCGGCGGCTCGGTCGGCGAACGAGACCGTCCAGCCCGCGCCGGCGGTCCCCGCCCGGTCGCGCAGCCTCGACATCGTGGGCGCTCGGAACTGGTTCTTCCTGCTCTCGCTCCTGATCATCATCCCCGGCATCATCTCGATGGCCACCCAGGGCTTCCTGCTCGGCATCGACTTCCAGGGCGGCACCCAGTTCCTTCTCAAGTTCGGCAACAACCCCAGCCTGGCGGAGGTCCAGAGCGCCGTCAGCGCGCAGGGCGTGAACGGCGTCGTGCAGCAGACAGCCAACGGCTCCTTCCTGATCCGGACCGGCTCCATCGACCCGACCCACCAGGCTCAGCTCGAGACCGCGCTTGCCGCCAAGCTGGGCAAGGTGGACCAGATCTCGGTCGCCTACGTCGGCCCGACAATCGCCGCCGAGATCATCCAGCGGGCGATCATCGCCATCGTTGCCGCCTCGACCCTGATCCTGCTCTACCTGGCCTTTCGCTTCCGCAAGGTCCAGGGGGGATTCCGCTCCGGCATGCAGTTCGGCGGCTCGGCGCTGCTCGCCCTCCTCCATGACGTGTTCCTCGTCTGCGGCGTCTTCTCGATCCTCGGCAAGGGGATCCCCTTCCTCGGCTGGAACGGCTCGCAGCTGGGCCAGGTCGACAGCCTCTTCCTGACCGCCGTGCTGACCGTCATCGGCTTCTCGGTCCACGACACGATCGTCATCTTCGACCGGATCCGGGAGAACATGATCGTGTCCCAGCGGCTCAGCTTCGAGCAGGTGGTCAACCTCTCGATCATGCAGTCGGCGGCGCGGTCGATCATCACCAGCTTCACCGTCGTCCTGGTCCTCCTCTCGCTCTTCCTCTTCGGCGGCGACACGCTCAAGGGCTTCGTGCTCGCCCTGCTGATCGGCATCATCTCGGGGACCTACAGCTCGATCTTCAACGCCTCGCCCCTGCTGGTCGTATGGCGGAGGCTGCAGCCCGTCCGCTAGCTGCAGATTCCTTCCTCACATGCCGGCCTGGCCAATACGACAGATCCGCGAGCTCCTCGAGCCGACGCTCGCCCACCTCGGCTACGAGACCTATGCCGTCGAGCAGCTCGGGGCCGGTGGCCGGACGCTGCGGATCTCGATCGACAAGCCGGCAGGAGTCTCGATCGAGGACTGCGAGCGGGTCACCAAGATCGCCGGTCCGATCCTCGACCAGTCCGAGCTGGTGACCGGCAACTACATCCTCGAGGTGAGCTCCCCGGGCGCGGAGCGCCCGCTCCGGGAGCGCTGGGAGTACGACCGCTTCGCCGGCAAGAAGGTGAACGTCCGCTACCGCTACGGCGAGAACAGCGAGGGGGTCGTGGAGGGCGTGCTCGCGGCCGTCGACGACTCCGGCATCACCGTCGACAATCCCAAGGCGGGACTGCTCGAGATCGCCTGGAACGACGTCCTCGCAGCCCGTCTGACGGTTAGCTTGTGAACACCGAGTTCCTCGCCGCGCTGGAGCAGCTCAACAGCGAGCTCGGCATCCCGCTCGACGAGTTGGTGAAGACCGTCGAGCAGGCACTCGCCGACGCCTACCGGCGCGCGTTCGACCCGCCCGGCTACGTCACCGTCCACATCGACCCGGCGACGGCCGGGATGACCGTCACCAGCCGCACCTACGACGCCGAGGGCAACGAGGTGCTGGCCGAGCTGCCGACCGACGACTTCGCCCGGATGGCCGCCCAGACCGCCAAGCAGGCGGTGCTCCGGCACATCCGCAACCTCGAGCGCGAGAAGGCGGTCAGCGAAGCCGCCGAGCACCGCGGCGAGCTCGCGACCGGTGTCATCGACAGGGTCGAGAACGGCACCGTGTACCTGGACATGGGCGGCCGCGCGGAGGGCGTGATGCCCCCCGAGGAACAGATCCCCGGCGAGGAGATCCGCCCCGGCAAGCCGCTGATGGTCGTCATCCTCGACACGAAGCGGACGTCGCGCCAGCCCCAGGTCCAGGTCTCCCGGGCGAGCCGGCTATTCGTCCGCCGGCTGCTCGAAGCAGAGGTTCCCGAGGTCAAGAGCGGCGCCGTGTCGATCAAGGCGATCGCCCGCGAGCCGGGGCTCCGGAGCAAGGTGGCGGTCGCCGCCGAGGATCCCGCCATCGACGCCGTCGGCGCCTGCGTGGGCCCCAAGGGCGTGCGCCACCGCTCCCTCCTCGCCGAGCTCGGCCGCGAGCACATCGACTTCGTCCCCTGGTCGGAGGACCCCGCCGCCTTCGCCGCGGCGGCGGTGGGCCCGGCCACCGTCGTCGACGTGCTCCTCGACCGCACCACCAACACCGCCTTGCTCCTGGTCCCCCCGGGCCAGCTGTCCCTGGCGATCGGGAAGGACGGGCAGAACGCCCGGCTGGCCGCCAAGCTGACCGGCTGGCGGATAGACATCAAGCCCGCCCAGGCCGAGGTCGATGCCGAAAACCGCACATGAGCCGGCCCGGACCTGCGTCGCCTGCCGTCGGGAAGCAGATAAACGGGCGCTGCTGCGCTTCACCCGAAACCCGGAGGGAGTGGTCGTGGAGGACCCGACCGGGCGCGCCCCCGGACGCGGCGCCTATCTCCATGACGATCCCGAATGCCGTGCGCTGGCGCTGAAGAAGCGAAGCCTGGAACGGGCGCTGAAGCACCGGGCAGAGGCAGCCCCCGCCGCTTCAAAATCGGCAAAAAGGGGATAATCCTAAATTCGGGCTCGGCGGCCTGGATCCCAATCCCATGAGAGCGCACGAACTAGCACGCGAGTTGAACATCAGCCAGAAGGAGCTTGTCAACTTCCTCACCCAGAGGAGGCTGACGCGCAACCCCTCGGCTCCGCTTTCGCCTGCCGCGATCGAGGCCGCCCGCCACGCGCTCAGCAGCACCGCCGTCGCGACCAAGATCGCGCCGACCGACCGAAAGATCCAGCTGCCGCCCAATGTGTCGGTCAAGGACCTCTCCGACCAGCTCGGCGTGGGCGCCGTCGAGGTGATCAAGAAGCTGATGCAGAACGGGCTGATGGCGACCATCAACCAGGTCATCGACTTCGACACCGCCTCGATCGTCGCTGACGAGTTCGGCGTCACCGTCGAGCCAATCGCCGCCGGCGAGACGGTCGCGATCGAGCAGGACGGCGGCACCGGCGACGGCAAGGTCACCGTCACCAGCCGCGAGGAGTTCTTCAGCTCCCTCGGCAGGGAAGACGCCAGCAAGCTGATCTCGCGACCGCCTATCGTCACCGTCCTCGGCCACGTCGACCACGGCAAGACCTCGATCCTGGACGCGATCCGGCAGACCCGGGTGGCGGCCGGCGAGGCCGGCGGCATCACCCAGCGGATCGGCGCCTACAAGATCGAGACCGCCGACGGCAAGCCGATCGTGTTCATCGACACGCCGGGCCACGAGGCGTTCACCGCCATGCGGGCCCGCGGCGCCCAGGTCACCGACGTCGTGGTCCTGGTGGTCGCCGCCGACGACGGCGTGATGCCGCAGACGATCGAGGCGATCCAGCACGCGAAGGCCGCCAAGGTGCCGATCATCGTGGCGATCAACAAGATCGACAAGGACAACGCCAATATCGACCGCGTCCACGCCGAGCTCGCCGAGCAGGGCATCGTCACCGTCCATTACGGCGGCGAGTTCGAGTGCGTCCACGTCTCCGCCCGCACCGGCGAGCACCTCGACGACCTGCTCACGACCATCGTCCTGACGACCGAGATCGAGGACCTCAAGGCGAACCCCGACCGCAACGCGATCGGGACCATCGTCGACGCCCACATCGAGCGCGGCCGCGGCCCGGTCGCCACCGTGCTCGTCCAGTCCGGGACGCTCCGCGTCGGCGACTACTTCGTGGTCGGCCACATCTACGGCCGCGTTCGGGCGCTCGCCGACGACCGCGGCCGTCCGGTCATGGAGGCCGGTCCGGCCACCCCGGTCGTGGTTTCCGGCCTCGAGGAGGTCGCCACCGCCGGCGACATCTTCCAGGTCGTCAACTCGGAGAAGTCGGCCCGCAGCATCGCTCTCGCGAAGCTGCAGGAGAAGCGGACCAACGAGGCGGCCGCGACGGGAACACCGCGGATCACCCTCGAGGAGCTCGCCCGGCGGGCCACCGAGGGCGAGGTCAAGGAGCTCAACCTCGTCATCAAGGCCGACGCCCAGGGCAGCCTGGAAGCGCTCCGCGGCGCCCTCCAGAAGATCGAGGACCCCGTTGTTGCGATCAAGATCGTGGGCGAGGGCGTCGGCGCCGTCACCGATTCGGACGTACTGCTGGCGAGCGTCTCGAACGCGATCATCGTCTGCTTCAACCTGAAGCCCACGCCGGCTGCCGAGAAGGCGGCCGAGCGGGAGAAGGTCGAGGTCCGCTACTACGACGTCATCTACAAGCTGACCGAGGACGTCGAGCGCGCGGCCAAGGGCCTCCGCGAGCCCACTTACCGCCAGGTCCACGAGGGCCGCGTCGAGGTGCTGATGCCGATCAAGATCCCGCGCCTCGGCGTCATCGCCGGCTCCCGGGTCGTCGATGGCAAGGTCAGCCGGGGCGGCTGGGTGAAGCTCAGCCGCGGCGGCAACCAGATCTTCGAGGGCCGGATCACCTCCCTGAAGCACTTCAAGGAGGACGTTCGCGAGATGACCGCCGGCCAGGAGTGCGGCATCGGCCTCGACGGCTTCGAGACCTTCGAACCCGGCGACACGATGGAGACCTTCCGCCTCGAGCGCGAAGAGCTCTAGCCTCGCCCACGCCTAGTAAATGGGCTATCGCCAGACACAGGTCGCGGGCCAGGTCCGGAAAACGGGCAAGAGGGGGCAGGCCCCCTCTTCCAAAACTCCCCCCGTGGCGCGACGCGGGGGAGGCGATGAAGACAACTCAAACGGCCGGGATGAACCCGGCCTCTGCGCCAAGTAAATGGGCTATCGCCAGACACAGGTCGCGGGCCAGGTCCGGCAGGAGGTCATGGAGATCATCCAGCACGACCTGAAGGATCCCCGGATCGGCTTCGTCAGCATCACCGAAGTCCGCATGTCCCCCGACTTCCGGTCGGCCCGCGTTCGCGTCAGCGTGCTCGGCACGCCGGACGAGCAGAAGGCCAGCCTGAAGGGCTTGATCAGCGCCAAGGGCCTCATCCGCCATGAGCTGGGCCGGCGCCTGAGCAATCTGAAGTTCTCCCCTGACATACACTTCGAGCTCGATCCGTCGATCGAGTACAGCGTTCATATCTCGCAGCGTCTGCGCGAGGTTCTGCCGCCCAAGGAAGAGGAGGGCTCCTGACGAATGGACGGCCTCAAAGAGCTCTTCGGACAGGTCGGCGGCCTGATCGACGCGCACGAGGAGATCCTCATCTTCGGCCACAAGGACGCCGACGGCGACACCCTCGGCTGCTCGCTCGCCTTCGCCGAGGCCCTCCGCACGGTGGGCAAGAAGGTCTGGGTGATAATCCCGCCGCCGGTGCCCCAGATGTACGAGTGGCTGCCCGGCTACGACAACATCGTCGACCGGCCGCCGGCGGGTGCCGACCCGCAGCTGGTCCTCTTCTTCGACGCCGGCAACATGGAGCGGTCGGGCACCTCCGTCAGGCACATCGCCACCCACGCGACGATCGTCAACATCGACCACCACCTGACCAACGCGATGTTCGGTGACATCAACGTGATCGACCCCGACGCGGCGGCGGTGGGGGAGATGGTGGTCGACATGCTGGACGCCTACGGCTATGAGATCACGCCCTCGATCGCGACCAATCTCTACGTTGCGATCATGACCGACACCGGCGGCTTCCGGCACGAGAACACGACGGCGCACGCGCTCGAGTACGCAGCCCGGCTGGCGCGGCTCGGCGCCAAACCCGGCCAGATCGCGTCGATGGTTTACAAGTCCCGCCCGCTGACGACGCTCAAGCTCAACGCGCTCAGCCTGGCCGAGATGCGGGTGGAGGCCGAGGGCAGGCTGGTCTGGTCGACGGTGACCCGGCAGATGCTGAAGGAGGCGGGCGCCGAGATGGCGGAGGCGGAGGGCATCATCGACAACCTGAACTCGATCGGCGGCCTCGACCTGGCCATCCTTTTCAAAGAGGTCAGCGACCGGATGACCAAGATCAGCGTCCGCAGCCGGGGTGCGGTGGATGCGGCGGCGCTGACCGCCGACTTCGGCGGCGGCGGCCACCTGCGGGCCGCGGGCGCCGAGATCGGGGAGCCGATGGAGGTGGCGATCAAGCTCGTGATCGCGGCCGCTCACAACGCGTTGAGGATGGAATCCCGTGGGGGGTAGGCCGCGCGGAGGCTTTGCCGAGCACGGCCGACAGGGGGGATGCTTCCCCCCTCCAAATTGGGCTAGGTCGCTTGAAAGCGGGCGTCCTCAACCTCGATAAGCCGCCCGGCGAGACCTCGTTCACGATGGTCCGCCGGCTGCGGGCGATCACGGGGGCAAAGCGGGTCGGCCACGCGGGCACCCTCGACCCGCTGGCGACCGGCGTGCTCCCGATCCTCTTCGAGTCGGCAACCCGGCTGGCCGACTTCGCTCACCAGCTGCCGAAGACCTACCTGGCCGAGATCCGGCTCGGCTTCCGGACCAACACCGACGACGCCGAGGGCGAGCCGGAGGCCGTCGGCGACCCGAGCGGCCTGACGGCGGAGGCGGTGGCCGCCGCGCTGACCGGGTTCGTCGGCACCATCGT
>DATCOZ010000213.1:0-2290 GCA_036564345.1 Candidatus Dormiibacterota bacterium
GCTCTACCTGATGGGCCGCATGCTCTGGGTCGGCTTCCGCGGCAGGGGAGAGGGCCTGCGGCCGGTCTGGCCGGCCGCCTGGCTGATCATCGCGGCGCTGTTCCTGCTCGGGTTCCGCGGCGGCCTGAACGTCGCCGACTCCGGGGTGATCGACGTCGGCTACGCGGGTGTCGTGGGCGCCGATCGGATCGGGGACGGCAAGCCGATCTACGGAGAGGGGGCGTTCCCAAACGACGTCGGCTCGGGCGACACCTACGGGCCGGCCAACTACTACGCCTACGTTCCCTTCGAGCAGGCGCTGCCCTGGAGCGGTAGCTGGGACGACCTCCCCGCCGCCCATGCCGCCGCGATCTTCTTCGACCTCGCGACATTCGCCGGCCTGGTGCTGCTTGGGCGGCGCCTTCGCCCCGGGGCGGAGGGTCGCCAGCTCGGCGCCGTGCTCGGGTTCGGCTGGGCGGCCTATCCCTACGCCGCCTTCGCGCTCGAGTCGAACGCCAACGACAGCCTGGTCGCGATGCTGCTCGTCGCGACCCTCCTCGTCCTCACCCGGCCGGCGGCCCGCGGCGCCACCCTGGCGTTAGCGGGATTGACGAAGTTCTCCCCCTTCATCCTCACCCCCTTGCTAGCGACGTACCGCGCCGATCCGGCTTTGGAGCATTCCCCACCCGGCCTTGAGGAAGGGGAGGACCGAGCCAAATCTTCCACGGGTGGTGTGGAGGTCGCGGTCGCGGACCGCGCGCAGAGTTCGAGCACGGCCGCGAGCGCGACCTCCGCGACAGGACCCGTGGTACTGCGGTTTGGGCTGGGGTTCTTAGTGGCAGCGGCGTTGGTGATGGCGCAGACGATCTTCGACCCCGGCCTGGCCACCTTCTGGCAGCGCACAGTCGCCACCCAGATCGACCGCGACTCCCCGTTCAGCGTCTGGGGCCAGGTCCATTCGCTGGAGCCGCTGCGTGTCGCGGTGATGGCCGCGGTAGGGGCACTTGCGTTGCTCGTCGCCTTCCGTCCCCGCCGCAAGTCGGCGGCGCAGGTGGCGGCGCTGGGGGCGGCGTTGCTGATCGGCACCCAGCTGATCGCCCAGCACTGGTTCTATCTCTACCTGGTCTGGTTCGTGCCGCTGGTCCTGGTGGCGCTCGGAGCCCTCAGTCCCCGGCAGGCACCAGAACCTGCTCGATCGACTCCGCCAGCCCGTTCGGACCTAGCTCGACGATCGCCCCCATCACCCAAACGTCCTCCTCGGCGGTCTCGAAGCGAACCGGCATCTGCGTGAGGAAGGCCTCGAGCGCCTGCTCTCGCTTGACGCCGATCACGCCCGCGCGGGAACCCGTCATCCCGGCGTCGCTGATGTAGGCGGTGCCCCCTGGCAGCACCCGGGCGTCGGCGGTCGGCACATGGGTGTGGGTGCCGAAGACGGCCGCCACACGACCGTCGAGATGCCAGCCCATCGCCACCTTCTCGCTCGTCACCTCGGCGTGGAAATCGACGATTACGGCATCGGCCTCGCCCTCGAGGCGCTGCAGGACCGCGTCGATCTCGGCGAACGGCGAGCGCGCCACCTTCAGCCCGACGGCCCCGCTCAGGTTGACCACTGCGACGGGCCGGCCCCCGACCTCGACCACCGTGTGGCCATTCCCCGGGTTGCCGTGTGGGTAGTTGGCCGGCCGGATCACGCGGTCGGAGCGATCCAGGTACTCGTAGACCTCCCGGTGCTTGTAGACGTGGTTGCCGGTCGTGATCACGTTCGCGCCGGCGGCGAACAGCTCGTCGGCGGTTCCCTCGGTGATGCCCAGCCCACCGGCTGAGTTCTCACCGTTGACGATCACCAGGTCGGGAGCGTGGCGCTCGCGCAGGCCGGGCATCGCCTTCTGGAGCCCACGACGCCCGGGGCTGCCGACTACGTCTCCGATGAAGAGAACGCGCACAGCGCGGAGCGTACCCCCGTGTCATAGGCGAGCGATCGTCTAGCTTGTCGGCGATGGCAGCGACGGGACCCGGGAGTACTCCGGTGAGCGGCAGGGCCGGCGCCGGGGCCGCGCTGGAGGCGCGCGGGATCGTCAAGCGCTACGGGCGCCAGCCGGCGCTGCGAGGGGTCGACTTCGAAGCCGATCCGGGAGAGCTGCTGGCGGTGATCGGTCCGAACGGGGCCGGTAAGACGACGCTGCTCTCGATCCTTGCCGGGATCGTGAAGGCTGACGAGGGAGAGGTCCACCTCCCGCGCGGCGAGGTCGGCTGGGTGCCCCAGCAGGCGGCCCTCTACCGCCGCCTCACGGTGGAAGAGAACCTGCGGCTG
>DATCOZ010000218.1:0-33479 GCA_036564345.1 Candidatus Dormiibacterota bacterium
GAACGAGCTGGTCGTCGAGTACCAGCCGATCGTCGAGATCGCGACCGAAGAAGTCTCCGGCGTGGAGGCCCTGGTCCGCTGGAAGCACCCGACCAAGGGGATGATCGGACCCGACCGCTTCATCCCGCTGGCGGAGGAGACCGGCATGATCGGGACGATCGGCGCCTGGGTCCTCGAGCAGGCCTGCCTGGAGGTCCGCCGCTGGGACGTCGCCTACCCGGGCCGGCAGCTGCGGCTGGGGGTCAACCTCTCGGTTCGGCAGCTGCAGCGCAAGCACATCGTGAACGAGATCCGGCAGCTCCTGAAGAAGACCGGCTTCACGCCCGACAGGCTCACGCTGGAGATCACCGAGAGCGCCGTCATCCGGGAGGGCGAGGAGACCTCCCTGGTTCTCCAGAAGCTGCGCGTCGCGGGGATGAAGGTGGCGATCGACGACTTCGGCACCGGCTACTCCTCGCTCAGCTACCTGGCTCGCTTCCCCATCGACGTGATCAAGATCGACAAGGCCTTCGTCAAGGCCTCCGGGCGGGGCGCCAAGAACTCCTCCCTTCTGCGGGCCATCGTCGGCCTCGGTCACAGCCTCGGCGTGGAGATCGTCGCCGAGGGCATCGAGACCCGCCAGCAGGCCCGGATTCTGGAGCCGCTCGGCTGCCGGGGCCAGGGTTACTACTACTCGAAATCGGTCAGCAGCGAGGCGCTGATGGCCATCCTGGAGCGGAACGCTCCGCTCCATGACGGCGCCGCGGCTGCCGACCGCACCGACTACGGCGAGCCCGACACGGTCGTCCTCGAGCTGCTGGAGGGCGGCAAGGCCAAGGGCTGAAAGAAGCCCCTCCCTTCCTGTGGGAAGGGTGGGGCGCCGGTCAGGCTCCCGCCCGAGGCCGGACCGCGGGCAGGATCGTGCCCGGCCACCGGGCTCTTCCAAAGGCGGTCCACGTCGCCGCGTCGGAACTTTTGCCGATTTAATTGCCCAACGCAAAAATCGTAAATGTTATAGTCGCTTCACTAACTTTCGTTAGTCCAAATTGGAGGCTGTGAGAGGGTGAAGACCAACTGGAGCAACCGGATCGCGGCGAGTGAGTTGCGCCTGAGGCAACTGGCTCTGCAAGGCATGCCCGCCGCAACCTCGACCATCGTCCTCCCCGAGCTGCGGGCGGATGGCGACGAGGGCGACATCGCACAGGTTGTCATCGACGGGGAGATCGCCCAGCGGGTCGCCGACCTGCGGGCATCGCTCCAGGAACAGCTGGCCAGGGCTCTTGACCGGCTCGACCTGGGCCGCTACGGGTTCTGCGAGGACTGTGGCGAGGCGATCGCCGCCGAGCGGATGGAGTTCGCGCCCGAGACGACGACCTGCGTCACCTGCCAGGGGCGCCGCGACCGCCGGCGCTGAAACTCTCGGCTCGCGCTGCTTACCAGGCGTTGCGGGCGATGGTGGTCAGGGCCTTCTTCCCCGGGCCCTGGTCGTAGGAGTGGGTCAGGAGCCGGACCGGGATGTGCCGGGTGTAGGTGTCGGCCTTGAGAGCCTCGATCAGGTTGGAAGCGGCGTTCGCCTGGCCGCCGGGGTTGATGAAGATGATCGAGGGTGGCGCCTTCTTGGCGAGGAGCGAGGCCGCGGCGGGATCGGTGGCGAGGACGACTCGATAACCCTCTTCCTCGAGCCGCTTGCGGTGGGCAGGTCCTGAGCTGGGGTCTGCGTCGACGACGAGCGCTCTGACGATGCGGCTGTTCTCCAAATTCGTAACCTCGGTGTTCGCCGGTTGCATGTCCGGGCGGGTACCGGGTTTCGCGCAGGCGCAAGCGGCTGTCGGCTGGCAGCAACTAAAGTATGCCCCCTTCGATCGCGCAGCAAACGAAGTTATTGCTCGAAAGGTGAGCGATAATTCGGTTTCCCCCGGAGGTACCCATGGAACCCGAGCGACCCCAACCGAAACCGCAAGCGAAGCCAAGGCGGGCGGCAAAGGCACCGCCCGTGCCGGCCGATTGGACCGCGCTTGTCATGAGGTCGCGGGAGAGCCCCTCGCTGGCTCCCCGCCGCCAGCGCCCGGGTCCCGACGCCGCGCCGTCCAAACGAAAGCCCGACCGACCCGCCTGAAGATCCCGGTCAGAGAGACGCCCTGACGAGGGCGGCGGCTTCGACCATCACCCTCAGCTTGTCGAACGCCTTCTGCCGCGGCAGGTACTTCATGCCGCAGTCGGGTGCAAGGAGGAGCCGATCAGGGGACACGTGACGGAGGGCGGCACGGATCCGCTTCTCGACCGTTGCGACATCCTCAACCGGGCTGTCGTCGGCGAGGTCGATGACCCCCACGATGAAGCGCTTGCCCGGCACGGCGTCGAGAATCGCCAGGTCGACGCCCTGCTGGGCCGACTCGAGAGAGATCTGGTCGACGGCGGCCTCGGCGAGCTCGGCCATGAAGGGATAACCGTGGGGGCGGGTGTGGACGACGTGGGCGTAGCCGAAGCAGGTGTGGAGGGCCGTGGTGCCGGTCGCCCCGCCAACCGCGCGGTTGATGGCCCCGATCGCGAAGCGCTTCGCCTTCTCCGGCCGAGCCTGCAGGTAGGGCTCGTCCAGCTGGACGACGTCGACACCGACCGCGAACAGGTCCCGAATCTCCTCGTTGACGGCGACCGCGAGGTCGAAGGCGAGCGCCTCCTCATCGCCGTAGTGGTCGTCCTGCGCCTGCTGCGACATCGTGAAGGGGCCGGGGATGGTCACCTTGATCGGCCGACTGGTGTTCGCCCGCAGAAAGCGCGCGTCGCGGAGGAGGACGGGTTGGCTGCGGCGGATCGGGCCGGTCACCCGGGGAACGGGATTGGGGTGGCCGGTACGGTCGAGCGCCACCCCGGGGTTGTCCACGTCCATGCCCTGGAGCGCCGCGGCGAAGCGGTTCGAGTAGCTCTCCCGGCGGATCTCGCCGTCCGTGATGATGTCGATCCCCGCTCGCTCCAGGTCGCGGATGGCGACCAGCGTCGCATCGTCCTGGGCCTCCTCCCGGTGCTCGAGCGGGATTCGCCAGATCTCAGGGGCGCGCGTCCGAGGCGGGAGACGGGCGCCCAGGATGTCACGATCGACGAGCCAATCCGGCTGTGGGTAGCTGCCGACGACCGTCGTCAGCAGGATGCCTTCGGCGTTCACCGGCTCAGTGCCGGCGGACGCCCGGCCGCCGAGCCAGCGCCGGCGGCCGGAGAGGCCGGCCGCCGTCCTCCAGCACCTGCCGGGCGGCGGACGCCAGGCTGCGATCCGCCGCGGGGATCTCGTCCGCCCGCAGGACACGCAGGCCGGCGAAACCCAGCCGCGACTCCTCGACCAGCAGCACCGGCTGGAAGCCAGCGTCGGACAGCGCCTTTTCCGCGCCACCCCCACCGCTCGCGATCCAGAGCCTTTCGATGCCCTCCGCCTGGAGGACGGTGCTGATGCTGACGACCACCGCGCGGAACATCCCCTTCCGCCGGTGTGCAGGCAGGGTGAGGCAGTTCCAGATGTAAGCCTCCGCCGGCTTCGGCCTGATCTCGAGGCGGATCTCGCCGATCCACTCGGCACGGTTCGAGAGCCAGCCGTAGCCGGCGACCTCCTCGCCCGCGAAGACCGCGAAGCAACGGCAGCCCCGGTCGAACCTGAGCCCTGCCAGCTCGCCCTCGCCGCCCATTGCCGCCACCAGCTCGCCGGCCGCGCCCGGCAACACCTCGCGGACCTCGAGTTCGACGGGTTCGGGCGGCGGCCTCCAGCCGGCGAGGTCCGCCGCCCACAGGGTGATCCTGCTCAGAACCGGAAGAAGAGGCCGCGGACCTTCTCGATGACCTCCGGGTCGCCCGTCGCCGACCCGCCCGGGAAACGCCCGAAGACGGTCAGGACGAAGTCCGACGGAGTGTAGCGAAAGACTGCATCGGCGCCTTTGAAGTCGCTCGTCTCGGGCGCCACCGCCCACGCGCCGTCCTTGACGCTGGCGCGCCACTTGCCGCCCCAGGGCCCCGAGATGTCGATGCCGTAGACGGCGTCGACACCCTTCGCCGAGTCCTGGTCGACGGTGTACTGCATGATGATGAAGCAGTAGGGGATGAGGATCCCGGCCGACGCCTCATCGATCTCGGCCAGCTTGTCGCCGAGGCCGTACTCGATGTCGTAGGGATGGATGCCGTAATCCATGATGTGGAAGGCGGGGTAGAAGCCGGCCGGCACCGGGCCCATGTAGGGGTGGGTCACCATCATGCTGGTCCATTCCTCGGGCGTCAGCTTCTCGAAGATCGCGTCCATCTTGGCCGCGTC
The DNA here is from genome assembly GCA_036564345.1 of Candidatus Dormiibacterota bacterium. Classification (GTDB taxonomy): domain Bacteria; phylum Chloroflexota; class Dormibacteria; order Dormibacterales; family Dormibacteraceae; genus UBA6019. The sequence continues at coordinate 4,268 of DATCOZ010000218.1, forward strand.
CTCTTTGAGGCGGGCGATCGCCTCTTCGCGGGACAGCTTGCGGAAGTCGAGGGCGTGGTCGTTGAGGGTCTCGCCCATCACCTGGAGGCCGAGCGCACCGGGCGCCTCGCCCTTCTTGGCGGCCTCCCAGCGACCCAGGTAGCCCTCGGTCACATCGATCATGTGACCGACGAGGTCGCGCACCTCCCACTCCGTGCAGCGGGTCTGGACGTTCCAGTTCTTCGGGTCCTCGGCGAGCTCGAAGAACTTCTTGCGGTCACGCCGCATGACGTCCATGACGACCTCTTTCCCTTCCGCCGCCATCGGGTTGACCGGCGCAATGACAGTGCTCATTCGACTGACACCCTCCTTTAGAAGGAACTCAACGGTTTGCCGTTTTCCCAACCTGGTCGCGGCGCGGCAGCGCCGCCATCAACCGCCGGACGTGGTCCAGCCCATCCGCGTTCACCTCGTGGCCCATACCGGGATAAAGCTTGACCGTCACCTTGCCGCCGAGCGCCTCGAGGACCTTGCCGGTATCCAGCACACGCTGCGCCGGTATGTGGGGATCGACGTCGCTGCAGCCGAGGAAGACCGGCGTCCCTTCGAGCGACCCCGGGTAGTCGCGAGGCGTGTCGTCGGGCCCGATCAGGCCTCCGCTCAACCCGACCAGCCCACCGTAGCGGCGCGCGTTGCGGGCCGCGAACTCGAGCGTCAGGCAGGCGCCCTGGGAGAAGCCAAGCAGGATCATGCTCTCGGCGGGCATCTGCTCCTCGACCAGCGCAAGTACCCGACCGACCGTCTCCAGCGCCGAGGAGAGCCAGGGCTCGTTGCTTGCCATGGGCTCCATGAAGCGGTTCGGGTACCAGGCGCCGCCGGCCGCCTCGGGCGCCAGGAAGGCGAAGCCGGGCTCGGCGACCTCGGCGGCGATGGTCATGATGTCGTGCGCCGAGGCGCCCCGGCCGTGGACCAGGATCATGGCAGCCGAGGCGCGGTCGAGGGGCTCGCCCGCGAGGAGCACCGGCTGGCCGTCGTGGGGACCCGCCATTCAGCGACCGCTGCCGGGCGCGGTCGTGACCGGCACCGCCAGCGGCGGCAGGTTGACCTTCAGCGATTCGCGGCGGTGCTCGTGCTGGGGTGGCAGCTGGAGGCCGGAACCGAGCGAGTCCTCGGGCTCGTCGACCGTGAAGCCCGGCTTGTCGGTGGCGATCTCGAAGAGGACCCCACCCGGCTCTCGGGAGTAGATCGACCGAAAGTACTTCCGCTCGATGACCGGGGTGACGGTGCGGCCGGCAGCGACAAGGGTCTCGCGCCATGCCTTCTCGTGCTCGTCGTCGAACGCCCGCCAGGCCACGTGGTGCACGGTGCCGGCGGCCTCCTCGCCCGCCGCGGCGGCCGGGTCGACGAGCAGGTCGAGGACCGCGTTGGGGCCGCCGGGCCCGGTCTCGAAGCGCACCCGGCTTCCCTCGCGGGCCACCTCCCGAAAGCCCATCGTCTGGCTGACGAAGCGCGCCGTCGGTTCCTCTTCCGCGACCATGAGGTGGACGGAATGGAAGCCGCGAACCTGGTGCTCGGCGCCGACCGGGCTGTCCGGCCAGACATTCCAGCGCTGGTCGGAGGCCTCACCCACCAGCTCGAGCTGGATCTGGTCGGGGTCGCGGAAGGCTATGACCCCGGCGCCGAAGCGCTCCGATCGTGAAGCTTCGACGCCGAGCTCCCGGAGGAGGCCGGACCAGAAGTCGAGGGATCGCTCGGGTACGGCGAAGGCGACCACCCCGACCTGCCCGTTGCCCACGGGCCGCCAGGGCAGGTGATGCCAGCCGAAGAAGGTCATCGCGGTTCCCGGGGTGCCGAGCCGATCGCCGAAGTAGATGTGGTAGGTGTCGGGGACGTCGAAGTTCACCGTCTGCTTGATGAAGCGGAGCCCGAGCACGGTGACGTAGAAGTCGACGCACTTCTGGACATCGCCGGTGATGGCGGTGACGTGGTGGATGCCCGGGACGTTATCCGGCAATGCTTGGATCTTCTCCCTTAACCCCGGCCCGCTGGCTTTGCGGCCATCTTAGTTGCGCGCGGAAGCAGTGTCGACAGGGGAACTAATGGGGTCGGAGGTGTTCTGAGGCTTCCTCCTCGACCCGCGACCAGATCTCGGCTGCCATCGGCTCCGCCAGCTCCTCCTGGAGGTGCGCGACGAGCCCGATCGCCCGGGCCATCACGGCCAGCCCGCGGCAGACCTGCCAGGGCAGCTCGAGCTCGCTCGCGATGGCCCCGATCGCGCCCGTCGCATTGACCGGCAGCGGCTTCCCGCCGGCCCTCGACGTGGCCTCCCCGATCAGCTCCATCAGCTGCACGTAGCGACCCGCGAAGCCGTTCTCGTCGGCCACCGAGAAGAGCTTTGGCACCCGCGGGTCGATCGGCTTGTGGATGGGGTGCCCAAGCCCGGCGACCAGCCGGCCGGCTGAACGCCGCTCGGCGACGACACGCTCCGCGATGGCGCCAAGGTCGGCGTCCGGCGGCGCGCCGGCGAGCGCTTCCTGGAGCATCCGGGCGGCGTCGTCCACCGGCCCGCCGAAGCGGTCGCCGAGGCCGAGCAGCCCCGCCGCGACGGCGCCCTGGAGGGATTCCGGAGCGCCCAGGTAGGTGAGCCGGGCGGCGATCGCGCTGGGTGTCATGCCGTGCTCGACGAGGGTGATCGCGATGGCGTTGAAGACGGCAGACTCGGGCGCGGTCGGGAGGCGGCCCTTGAGCTCGAGGAACGCCATGTCCCCCAGCGAGACCTTACCGATCAGGTCCTCGGCGAGGTCGTGGCCACGGACCACGATTCGGTCCGGCGTGCTCCAGCCGAGGTCGCTGCGCAGCCTGCGCCTGCCGCCCCCGGTCACGGCCGGGTCTCGGTCAGCCTGGTCTTGTAGCCACTGTCGCCGAACTTCGCCTCCGGGATGAGGGTGACCAGGGAGCGGAAGGTCAGGCGGGCGCGGATCTCGGCCTCGATCCGGGCAGCGAGGTCAGAGCCGACCGTCGCGTCATTCGGGATCTCCACCTCGATCGGGATCGGTGGCGTCACGGCGACGCCGCCGCCACTGCGGATGACACGTGCGCGACCGGTCACGGCCGGCCGGAAGTCGCCGACGACCGCCAGGATCGCGGTCGGATAGACGTTGACGCCGCGGACGATGAACAGGTCGTCGCGCCGCCCGATGCAGCGCATCCGGAAGCTGGTCCGGCCGCACTCGCAGGACGTCCCCTCGATCCGGACGATGTCGGCGCTCAGGAAGCGGACCACGGGCATCGCCTCGCGGGCAAGGCTGGTGTAGGCCAGCTCACCCACGGCGCCCTCCTCGATCGGGATCGCTTCGCGGGTCTCAGGGTCGACGAGCTCCGGCCAGATGTAGCCGGTCCCGCAGAAGTGCATGCCCTGCTGACGGGGGCACTCGCCGAAAAGGGAGGGCGCGACGTCGCCGATCCCCATCACCTCGTTGACGGTCACCCCGAGCACGTCCTGGATGTGGTCGCGGATCGCCGGGATGCCACCGCCCGGCTCGCCGCCGGTGACGATGTGGGAGAGCGCCATCGAGCGGGGATCGGAGTCGCCCTGCTCGAGCCGGTTCGCCAGGTACTGGGCGAAGGAGGGCGTCCCCATCAGGGTGTCGGCGAGGCCGGCCCGGAGCCCGAAGAGCACCCGGTCGGTGTCGCCCGGCGCCACCGGCACGGAGCGGGCGCCGATCCGGCTGAGGACGAAGTGGGTGTGCCCGGCGACGAAAGGGCCGGCGCCGAAGGTTGCGAGGACCGAGCTGTGGTCGTGGATGCCGGTCGCGAAATAGGTGCGGGTGCCGATCGAGGTCCAGGTGTCGATGTCGGCGCGGGTGAGGGCGATAACGCTCGGCGCACCGGTCGAGCCGCTGGTCTGGTAGACGCGTTTGACGAGCTCCGTGGGAACGCCCAGGTTGCTGCCGAACGGCGGCCCCTCGTCGATCGCCTGTTTCAGCTCGTCCTTGGTCGTGAAAGGGAGCCGGTGGAGGTCGGCCAGGCCCGGCGCGTTCGAGCCGGGGGCCGCCTCGCGGAGCTTTCGTCGGTAGAAGGAGGAACCGTCGAGCAGGTGCGCCAGCTGCTTCTCCCAGGCCCTGGCGGCCAGCGCGAAGGTCGCCTCGGGTGACGCGGTCTCGACTTCGCGATCCCAGATCCAATCCCGCTCGCAGGCGTCGTCCTTGAGCCGGCCTGCCGCACCCTGCTCGTTCGAGATCACTGCCGCGAGGTTAGCCGAAGAGGCAGAGCATCTCGTAGACGATGTGCGCCGCCGCTATCGCGGTGATCTCGGCATGGTCGTAGGCCGGCGCCACTTCCACGACGTCACCGCCGACCAGTCGTAGGCCCTGGAGGCCGCGGATGACCGCTATCGCCTCACGGCTGCTCCAACCGCCGGCCTCCGGTGTGCCGGTGCCGGGCGCGAAAGCGGGGTCGAGCAGGTCGATGTCGAAGGAGAGGTAGACCGCCGCGTCGCCAACCAGCTGCCGCACCTCCTTCGCGATCGCGGCGACGCCGCGGTCGTCGATCGCCCGCCCGTCCACCAGGTGGAAGCCGAGGCGCGCGTCGGCGGCGAGATCGTCGTCCGAAAACTGAGGGCCCCGGGTTCCGACGTGAACAGCGCGGGCGAGGTCGAGCAAGCCCTCCTCGGCGGCCCGCCGGAAGGGCGTGCCATGGGTGTAGCGGGCGCCCCCGAAGTAGGTGTCCCAGGTGTCGAGGTGGGCGTCGAAGTGGACGATCGCAACCGGCCCGAAGCGAGCGGCAGCGGCGCGGAGGAGCGGCAGCGCGATGGTGTGGTCCCCGCCCAGTGCGATCAGGTGGTCGGCATTGGCGAGCGTTGCCGTGGCCGCGCGCTCGATCTCGCCGATCGCCTGCTCGATGCCGAACGGCGTGCAGGCGATGTCGCCCGCGTCCGCGACCTGGCGGCTGCTGAAGGGGAGCACGCCGGTCCACGCGTTATAGGGGCGGAGCAGCTTCGACCCGGCCCGGATCGCAGCCGGCCCGAAGCGGGCGCCGGGCCGGTAGACGACGCCGCTGTCGAAGGGGACGCCGACGATCGCCACGGCGGCGCGGCCGACCTGCTCGAGGGTGGGCAGCCGGGCAAAGGTGGCGGGGCCGGCGAAGCGGGGGACGGCGAGGGCGTCGACCGGACCGACGATCGGCTCCCCCTTGCCTTCCCCCACGCCGCGCATTTAAGCGCTTTGACAATCGTCATGCGTGCCGGAGGCGCTCCGCCGAAGGGTTAGGCGAGAGATTCGTCACGTATAGTCCCAGCGGGCCAAATGGAAGGCGAAATCCCTCGCGGAACCCAGATCGGCAGCTACGTCATCGACTCCTTCCTCGGCCGGGGCGGCATGGGCATCGTCTACCGCGCCTTCCATCCCCGCCTCGAGCGCTGGGCCGCGATCAAGCTGCTGCCGCCGATCGGGTCGTCCGCTGACGCGCGGGATCGGTTCGAGCGCGAGGCGCGCGCGGTTGCCCGGCTGCGCCACCGCCACATCCTGTCGGTGTTCGATTTCGGCGAGTACGCGGGGCAGCCTTACATGGTCGTCGAATACATGCCGAACGGTGCGCTCGATCGTCGGATGCCGAAGGCGCCGCTGACCGCCAGCCAGGCCCTCGCCCTCCTCCGCCCGCTTGGCGAGGCCCTCGACTACGCCCACCAGCAGGGCGTCTTGCACCGGGACGTCAAGCCGGCCAACGTCTTCCTGGACGCGGAGCTGCAGCCGGTCCTGGCCGACTTCGGGCTCGCCAAGATGCTCGGCGAGCAGTCCCTGACGGCGAGCGGGTTGATCTCGGGCACTCCCACCCACATCTCCCCCGAGCAGACGATGGGCAAGCCGCTCGACGCGCAGAGCGACCTCTACTCGCTCGCGGTCATCGGCTACCAGCTGCTGGCGGCGCGGCTGCCCTTCCAGGGCGAAGGGATGATGGACCTGCTCTACGCGCACGTCCACACCGACGTGCCGCCCCCCACAACCTTCAACCCGGCCCTTCCGGCGCCGATCGACGCGGTGATGGTGCGGGCCCTGGCGAAGAGCCCACGCGATCGTTACGGGTCGGCCGGCGAGCTGATGGGCGCGCTCGAGGCGGCGGCGGCGGGCAGGGTCGACGAACGCAAGCGGCCTCCCAGCGTGGAGATCGCCGCCGTGGCGGCGCCTGCGCCGGAGTCGCCCGCCGCTCCCGCGGCGCCGGTGAAGACGCCTGCCCACGAAGACGACGAGCCGAGGCCGTCACGGCGGCGGCTCTGGGCGATGGTCGCAGGCGTCGTCGTGCTGCTGATCGCCGCCGGCGCCGGCTACGCCCAGCTCGCGCGCGGCGGGACCATCGGAGGAGGAGGGATCATCCCGACGCCGGGCGCGTCCCATTCGCCGGCCGCCGTCAGATCGGTCGCCGTCAACCCGCCCTCACCCCTCAAGATGGGGAGCCCGATCACCGTCAGCGGACGGGGCCTCGATCCAAGGCGTGACGCAGGGGCCGGCGTCCTCCAGGGAAATGCCGTGCACCCGATCGGCGCCAGCCTCCAGGTGCAGGACAACGGCTCCTTTTCGATCGACGGCAACGTTCCCGCCGACCTCACGCCAGGGCGGTGGTCGCCTGCAACTTCACGGACGCCAAGCACACCACCGACCTCAGCCAATGCATCCAGCTGAACGTCACCGTGACGCGCTAGACACCGGCGGCAAGCTGCTTAGAGAGCGGTCACAACGAAGTTGTCGAACTCGGCTGAGGTATCGCCGGTCACGCCGGCGGCGCCGCTCGGGTAGTAGCTCTCGGTGTCGGTAAGGGTGGCTGTCGTGTGGCCCACGGGGTCGGTGACGGTGCAGGTCAGGCTGGTGCCCACGACCGAGAAGTCGATGTGGTACCAGGCGGTGTCGACGTAGGTGTACGGGGTGTTCTTGAACTCGTACCAGGTGCTGCCGTACTCCTTGCCCAGGAACAGGGTTCCAGGGTGGTCGAGGCCACAGGCGTAGAAGTAGCCGTCGCCGTAGTGGCGCGCGATCAGCCGCGCATGGCCGTTGACCGGGTTGACCTTGACGTCGGCGCTGACCCGGTAGTTGGTCCAACTCTGCGAACCGGTGATGGCGGTCGGGAACGCGGTGCCCGTCTCGGTCAGCACGTGCGAGGTGTCCTCGGTGATCGACCAATCGCCTGCCGGTGACAGGCTCCAGTAGGCGACGGTCGGCCCCACCGCATCCCTCTCGAAGTTGTCGGAGAGCAGGATGGTGCCCGGCGCAGGCCCCGTCGGGGTCGGCGTGGGCGTGGGTGTGGGGGTCCGTGTCGGGGTGGGCGTTGGGGTCGCCACAGCCGTCGGCTTGGGCGTCGGCGTCGGGGTCGGCTTGGCCGTTGGGACCGGCGTATGCACAACCTGCGGCGTCGGGGTCGGAGTCGGGGCGACGACCACCGGGACCGGGGTCGGCGACGGCTTCGGCGAGGCGTGAGTGGAGGGGACGGCCGCTGTCTCGTGGCCGAAGGGAAGCCAGCTCACGCTGCCGCCGAAGGGGAGCCAGGAGGGACGGGAACCGTTCAGCCAGGTCACTCCGCTCGGCCCGCCCTGGAGCATGAAGATGGTCGCGGCGACGGCCAGCACCAGGGAGCCGGTGGCCGAGGCCATCCGCGTCCGCCGGCGGCCCCACGAGCGCGTGCCCGAGCCATGGGCATAGATGTCCCGCCTCTTGTCGTCCACTCTTCCCCTCGTTCTGAATAACGCGAGGCCGGGGGAAACCTTGCTTCGCTGACGCGGCCGATTGACGCGTGCTGAGCGCCGATGTTACGGTCGGCCCACTCGTACGCGGCTGCGGCCTCGCCGGAGTAAAAGGGGGAACATTTTTCAGTTGAGCACGACAGACGAAGTCGCCTCGCACGCCGATGTCAACGACCTCGCGCGCTTCGGTTACCGGCAGGAGCTGAGGCGCACCCTCGGCGCCTACTCCAGCTTCGCGGTCGCCTTCTCCTACATCTCGCCCTCGACCGGCATCTTCACCCTCTATGCGCTCGGGCTCGGCTTCGGCGGGCCATTCTTCATCTGGAGCTGGCCCCTCGTCGTCATCGGGCAGGCGATCGTTGGCCTCAACTTCGCCGAGGTCAGCTCGCACTTCCCGGTGGCGGGGTCTGTCTACCAGTGGACGAAGTACCTGTCCAACCGAACCTACGCCTGGTTCACCGGCTGGATCTACCTGTTCGCGGGGGTGCTCACCGTCACCGCAGTCGACGTGACGGTGCCGATCGTGCTGATCCCGCTGCTCAATGGGCTCGGCATCCCCCTGGCGAATGACCGGCCGACGCAGATAACGATCGCGGCCATCATCCTCATCAGCACCACGCTCCTCAACATCTTCGGGGTGCGGCTGGTATCCATCGTCAACAACACCGGCGTTGTGTTCGAGATCCTCGGGATGGTCGTCTTCGCGATCATCCTGCTGATCTTCTACCGGCACCAATCGCCCAACGTCGTATTCGACACCAGCGCCCTCGGTTCCGGCTTCACCAACCAGGCGGGGACCTTCGCGATCGCGATGTTCATGTCGCTCTTCGTGATCTACGGCTTCGACACCGCGAGCACCCTCGCCGAGGAGACCAACAACCCGCGCAAGGAGGCTCCCCGCGCGATCCTGATGGCCATCGCGGGCGCCGCGATAATCGGCGCGATCTTCCTTTTCGCGACCCTGCTCGCCATCCCCGGCGACATCCACAAGTACGTCGCCGACATCGGCGCCGGCAAGGCCGCGCCGCCGGTGGACATCATCACCGGCAACCTGCCGAGCTGGGCGGCCAACCTCTACCTGCTTGTCGTTGCAGCCGCGATCTACGTCTGCTGCCTCGCCATCCAGACCGCGACGATCCGGCTCGCATTCGGCATGGCGCGGGACGGCAAGCTGCCCTTCGGCCGCCTCTTCAACAAGGTGAGCCCGACCCTTCACACCCCCATCGGCACCTCGATCGTGATCGGCGTCCTGGCGGCGATCCCCCTCCTCTACTACTCGGGCGCCGGCATCATCGCCATCGCGGCCACGGGGATGATCTACATCTCCTACCTGCTCGGCAACATCGCCGTCCTGAGGGCCCGCCTCCGCGGCTGGCCGACCGAGAGGACGCCTTTTCAGCTCGGAGGCTGGGGCATGGTCGTCAACATCCTCGCCCTGGTCTGGGGCGGCAGCATGCTGATCAACTTCCTCTGGCCGCGCTCGGCGACCAACCCGCCCCTCAGCGCGCTGCCGGGCTTCCCGAGCCTCGGGCCGATCGGCGACATCCCGATCTTCGAAGCGACGCTCGGGGTCATTGTCGTAGTGGGCGCCATCTATTACTTCGCGGCGCTGCGCGGCTCTCCCGACACCCCCGAGGTCCTGCCCGCATCCGGGGTCGCCGCCCCTGCCTGATCCGAGTTGAGGTCCCACGCCCGCGCCGTCGTCATCGGCGGCGGGGTTGGCGGCTGCGCGGTGCTGTACTGGCTCGCACGCCTGGGCTGGTCGGACACGGTCCTGGTCGAGCGGTCGAAGCTCACCAGCGGCTCGACCTTCCACTCGGCCGGCCTCGTCGGCCAGCTGCGGGGCTCGCTGAGCCTCACCCGGATGATGATGAACTCGGTCGACCTCTACCGGGAGCTGGGCGCCGAGGTCGGCCTTGAGACCGGCTGGCACGAGGTCGGATCGCTCCGCCTCGCATCGAGCCAGGAGCGGATGGAAGAGCTCTCGCGGCAGGCCGGCTGGGCGAAGACCTTCGGGCTGCCCCTCGAGCTGATCTCGGCGGAGGAGGCGCGGCGGCTGTTCCCCCCGATGTCGGTCGAGGGCGTGCTGGGCGCGGCCCACCTCCCCACCGACGGCTATCTCGACCCGAGCCAGCTGACCTTCGCGCTCGCCGCCGGCGCGCGCAACCGTGGCGCCGAGATCTGCGAGGAAACCCGGGTCGTGGCGATCGAGCTGGAGTCGGGCCGGGTCCGCCGTGTCGTCACCGACAAAGGCACGATCGAGACCGACCTTGTCGTCAACGCGGGCGGCATGTTCGCGCCCGAGATCGGCCGCCTCGCAGGCGTCGTGGTGCCGATCGTCCCGATGGCTCACCAGTACCTCATCACCAAGCCCTCCGGCCTCCCCCGCGAGATGCCGACGATGCGGGACCCCTCCCTGCTCGTCTACTACCGCCCGGAGTCGGGCGGGCTCGTCATGGGCGGCTACGAGCGCAACCCTCAGCCCTGGGGCCTGGACGGGATCGAGGCCGACTTCAACGGGCGCCTGCTGGCGGAGGATTGGGATCGCTTCGCGCCCTTGATGGAGAACGCGATCGCCCGCACCCCGTCGATCCGGGAGGCGGACGTCGTCAAGCTGATCAACGGGCCGGAGGCGTTCACACCCGACGGCGAGTTCATCCTCGGGCCCACCGAGGTGCCCGGGCTATGGGTCGCGGCGGGCTTCAACGCCCACGGCATCGCGGGCGCGGGCGGCATGGGCCGGCTGGTCGCCGAATGGATCGTGGACGGGCGCCCCGACCTCGACGCCTGGGAGATGGACTCGCGCCGCTTCGGCCGCCATTACGCCAGCCGCGAGTACACGCTGGCTCGCACCTACGAGGTCTACTCGACCTACTACGACGTCAAGTACCCCGGCCATGAGCGGAGCGCCGGGAGGCCGCTCCGCGTCTCCCCCACCTACGGCAGGCTGGCCGAGCTCGGGGCCGCGTTCGGCGAGAAGTCGGGCTGGGAGCGCGCCAACTGGTTCGAGCCGAACGCGGCCCGCGGTGACGAATCGCTCCGGCCCCGCGGCTGGGCGGGCCGCCTGTGGTCGCCGGCGATCGAGGAGGAGCAACGCGCCTGCCGGGAGGCCGCCGCGCTCTTCGACTTCACCTCCTTTGCCAAGATCGAGGTCCGCGGACCGGGGTCGGCCGCGTTCCTGGAGCGGCTCGCCGACAACCGGGTCGCCCGTGGAGTCGGGGCGATCACCTACACCCAGATGCTCAACGAAGACGGCGGAATCGAGTGCGATTTCACCGTCACGCGCCTGGCCGACGACCGCTTCCGGATCGTGACCGGCACCGCCTTCGGCCGCCACGACCTGGCCTGGATCCGCGACCACGCTCCCAGCGACGGTTCGGTCGTCGTCGAGGACGTCACCTCGGCCCACGCCTGCGTCGGCCTCTGGGGCCCGCTCGCCCGCGAGGTGCTCCAGCCGCTCACCCCCACGGACCTCGGCAACCCGGCATTTCCATACATGAACGCCCGCGAGCTGGTGGTCGGCTCGGTCCCCTGCCTGGCGCTGCGCGTCACCTACGTGGGCGAGCTGGGCTGGGAGCTCTACTGCCCCTCCGAGTTCGGCCTCCGGCTCTGGGACACGATCTGGGAGGCTGGCCAGGCGCACGGCATCGCGGCGGGAGGCTACAAGGCCGTCGATTCGCTGCGCCTGGAGAAGGGCTACCGAGTCTGGGGATCCGACATCGGTCCCGAGGCGGACCCCTACGCGAGCGGACTGGGCTTCTGCGTCAAGCTCGAGAAGGGCGACTTCATTGGTCGGGATGCGCTGCTGGTGCTCCGCGAGACGCCCGCCTCGACCCGCCTGGCCTGCCTGGTGCTCGACGATCCCCGCTCAGTCGCCCTCGGGTCGGAGCCGGTCCGGATCGAGGGGGAGATCGCGGGCCGGGTAACCAGCGGTGGCTTCGGCTACACCGTCGGCCGCTCGATCGCCTACGCCTACGTCCCGGCCACCTGCGTCCCCGGCACGAGAGTCGAGATCGACATCTTCGGCACCTGGGTCGCGGGACAGGTGTCGGAGGAGCCGCTCTTCGACCCCGAGGCGAAAAGAGTGCGCTCCTAAGACGCTCCCATGGAGCCGGGAGGGGACTCGGCGAGCAGCTCGAGGTAGCCCTCGAAACGAGTGCCGGAGGCGGTTCGTGACATCCGCTCGAAATGCTCGCGGGCATAGCCGTCGAAGTCGAAGTCGAGCTCCGAGACGCCGCCCTGGACGACGCCCCACATCGCTTCCCGAAAGTCGGACATGAACCGCATCAAACGCAGCGAGGCCAGGTCGGCGGGCCGGTCCTCGCCGAAGTACGCGGTCAGCAGCAGCCGATCTTCGTCGACGCCGAACTCGTGGTTGACGGAGAGGTTGCCGAGGTCGAAGAAGCGGTCCCCCATCCCCGCGTACTCCCAGTCCACGATCCGGACCTGGCCGTCGTCGAGGAAGTTGGCGTTGAGCAGGTCGTTGTGGCAGGGGACCGCCGGCTGCGGGCCCCGGGCGGTGCGGATCCGCTCCGCCAGGGCGCGCGAGGCCGCGAAGGCTTCCGGGAGCGTCACGCCGCGCTCCTCGGCGACGCGGCGGTAGTCGTCGACCACGGCGAAGGCGTCGAAGTGGCCGGGAATCGGCGCCGCGTCGTGGAAGCGGTGTAAGGCGACCGCGACCCGCGCGATGTTCTCCGGAACCCGCAACTGCTCGGGCGGCAGCGGCGGGGCAGCGATGAAGCGGGTGACCAGCCAGGCCTCGGGTTCGACGAAGGCGATCACCTCGGGGCCGACGCCGACCTCGGCGGCCCGGAGGCCGGCCGCGTGCTCCACCCTCCGGTCGATGCCGAGCAGGCGGGTGTTGTTTCCGCCGATCCGAAGCACGTAGCTGGCGCCGTCGACGTCGACCCGGAAGTTGCGATTGGTGATACCGCCCGTCAGCGGCTCGCAGCGAACCGCCCGTCCCGGCCAGAGGCGCTCGAGGGCGGCAGCGGCCTCCACCACGGCCCGATCCTATCGGCCCCGCTGCGAGCGTGCTTGAATGTCGCCGTACCGCACGAAATGGAATGGTGGAAGTAGAAACCTCTGACGCCAGCTCACCGGCAGCCCCCAAACACCTGCCGCCGGCGCTCCGGCTGAAGGGCGTCCGGAAGAGCTACGGCGCCGTGGTCGCCGTCGCAGGGGTCGAGCTGGCAGTCGAGCGCGGGGAGTTCTTCACGCTGCTCGGGCCGTCGGGCTCGGGCAAGACCACCCTGCTCCGGCTGATCGCCGGCTTCGAACGCCCCGACGAGGGGCGGATCGAGCTCGACGGCCGCGATGTCACCGGGCTGCCGCCCTACCTGCGGGAGACCAACACCGTCTTCCAGGACTACGCTCTTTTTCCGCACATGACGGTGGCGGAGAACATCGGCTACGGGCTCCGCATCAAGGGCGTCGGCAAGGCCGAGCGAGTGCCGAGGGTGGCTGACGCCCTGGCCATGGTCCGCCTCGAGGGTCTCGGGGCGCGCCGGCCGAACCAGCTCTCAGGCGGCCAGCGGCAGCGCGTGGCACTGGCTCGGGCGATCGTCAACCGCCCCGGCGTCCTCCTCCTCGACGAGCCGCTCGGCGCCCTCGACCTGAAGCTGCGGCAGGAGATGCAGCTCGAGCTCAAGCGGATCCAGAAGGAGGTCGGCATCACCTTCGTGTACGTCACCCACGACCAGGAGGAGGCGCTCACCATGAGCGACCGGATCGCCGTCATGGCCCAGGGCCAGATCGAGCAGGTGGGCCCCCCGGTCGAGGTCTACGAGCGGCCCGCGAGCGAGTTCGTGGCCGGCTTCATCGGGATCTCCAACCTGCTCGTGCGCGACGGTGTCCGGTTCGTCGTCAGGCCGGAGAAGCTGGTCCTGCTGCTCCCCGGAGAGGAACCGCCGACCGGGTACGATGCCGAGCCGGGCACCGTCGACGAGGTCGTCTACGTCGGCGTGGCGACGCGCTACCTGGTCCGCCTGGAAGGTGGCGAGCAGCTCGTCGTGATGCGTCAGAACAGCGATTCGGCAGGCCGGCCGGAGGGCCTCGTCGGGCGCCCGGTCCGGGTCGCCTGGGCTCCAGGTCATCGATTCGTCATCGGCACAGGAAAGGAGGAGACATGAACGTCGACGGAGTCAGATCGGACATCCGAGCCCGGGTCGTCGGGGCGGCAGCGACGGCTCTGCTGGTACTCGCCGGCTGCGGCGGTACCTCGCCGGCGAGCACCACCGGCAACCAGCCGCCGACCGCCGGGATGAAGCCTCCCAGCGCGATCGGCGCCGGCGAAGGCCAGCTCAACCTGATCGCCTGGGAGGGCTACACCGACGCGTCCTGGGTCGATCCCTTCACGCAGCAGACCGGCTGCAAGGTGAACGCAAAGTTCGCCGGGTCGTCGGACGAGATGGTCACCCTGATGGCGAACGGCGGCGGCGGACAGTGGGACATGGTCTCGGCCTCCGGCGACGCCGACCTCCGGCTGATCTACGGCGGCGACGTGCGACCGATGAACACTGCCCTGATCCCCGATTACGCCAACTTCCAGCCCCAGTTCAGGTCGCCCTCCTTCAACACCATCGACAGCATCCACTACGGCATCTCGCTGCAGTGGGGCCCGAACGTGCTGCTCTACAACCTCCACACCTTCACCGTTCCGCCGACCAGCTGGCAGGTGCTCTACGACCCGAAGTACTCGGGCCTGATCACGGTGCCTGACAACCCGATCCAGATCGCCGACGCGGCGCTCTACCTGATGAAGACTCAGCCCAACCTCAAGATCACCGACCCCTACGAGCTCACCCAGGCCCAGTTCGACGCCGCGGTCAACCTGCTCAAGACCCAGCGGCCGCTGGTCAAGAAGTACTGGGGCCTCGCATCGCAGGAGATCTCGCTCTTCCAGAACGGCGACGTCGAGGTCGGCGCCGCCTGGCCCTACCAGACCAGCACGCTCTTGGCGGCCAACGCGCCGGTCAAGGACACGATCCCGGCGGAGGGCGCCACCGGCTGGGCCGACACCTGGATGATGGCCACCAAGGCTCCCCACCCGAACTGCGCCTATCTCTGGACCAAGTACATCAGCACCCCGAAGGTCCAGGCGATGCAGGCCGTCAACTACGGCGAGACCCCGGTCAACAGCCTGGCGTGCAAGGAGATGGACGCCATCCAGGCCGGCTCCTGCGCCCAGTACCACGCCGACGCCCCGGCCTCCTACTTCGCGACCATCAAGTTCTGGAAGACGCCGATCGCGACCTGCGACGACGGGAGCAACAAATGCATCCCCTACGCCAAGTGGCAGACGGCGTGGACTGGAATAACGGCCTGATGCCAGATGCTCCACATCCGATGGCGGTAGCGACAGGGGGGTAGGCCGCGCGCAGGCTGCGCCGAGCACTGCCGACAGGGGGGACGTCCCCCCTTCTAGAGCGGCCCCGGCCGGATGCCGGCGGGGTCGCCCGCATCCAGGTCGCGTTCTGGCGCCGGCCGTGGCTGCGGACGGCGGCTCTCCTGACGCCGCCGATGGCCTGGTTCGCCTTCATCTACCTGGCCTCGCTGGCTGTTCTGCTCGTCGCCGCCTTCTGGCAGATCAACTCCTTCACGAGCAAGATCGAGCAGGTCTGGACGCTCGACAACTTCCAGACCCTGCTCACCGATCCCACCTACCGGGTCATCGTCGGCCGGACCCTCGGGATGGCCGCGGCGGTGACCCTGACCGACGCTCTGCTCGCCTTTCCAATCGCCTACTACATGGCGCGCGTCGCATCCCGGCGCACCCAGACGCTGCTCTTCGCGGCGGTCCTCCTCCCCCTCTGGGCGAGCTACCTCGCGCGCGTCTATGCCTGGATCCTGATCCTCGCCCACAACGGCATCCTCAACTCCACCCTGCTGGCGCTTCACCTGCCCGCCGCCAACATCGGCTACACCAACGTGGCGATGTGGGTCGTCTTCTCCTACGTGTGGCTGCCCTTCATGATCGTGCCCGTCTACTCCGCCCTCGAGCGAGTGCCCGAGTCCCTGCTGGAGGCGGCCGCGGACCTCGGGGCGCGCCGCTGGCGAAGCCTGCTCGACGTGCTCTTGCCGCTCGCACTGCCCGGCCTCGCGGCGGGGTCGATCTTCACCTTCTCGCTCACCCTGGGCGACTACATCACGCCGATCCTGGTCGGCGGAGCCGGCTCGAGCTTCATCGGCAACGTCGCCTACGCGAACATCGGGGTCGCCGGCAATGTCCCCTTCGCTGCCGCGGTCGCGACCGTTCCGATCGCGATCATGGCGGTCTACCTGCTGGCGGCCCAGCGGCTGGGCGCTTTCGAGGCACTTTAGTGTCCCGAAACCGAGGACACTGAGCGTGGACGGCCCAAAGACGCGACTGGTGCTCCAGGCCTTGACCTTGCTCGTCCTCGCTTTTCTCTTCTTCCCCCTCGTCCTGATCTTTCTCTATGCGTTCAACAGCTCCAACATCGAGAGCTGGCCGCTCCCCGGGCTCACCTTCCGCTGGCTCAGCGTGACCTGGAACGACGACCAGGTCCGCACCTCGCTCCTCCTCTCAGTCCAGGCCGGGCTGACCGCGACCGGCATCGCGCTCCTGCTCGGCTCCTGCGCGGCCTTCGCGATCCACCGCACGTCGTTCTTCGGCCGTGACGCCGTGAACCTGCTCTTCATCCTCCCGCTGGCGCTGCCCGGGATCATCACCGCCGTCGCCCTCAACGCCTTCTTCAATTTCAACGGGATCCCTCTCTCGATCTGGACGATCGTGATCGGCCACACCACCTTCTGCCTGGTGGTCGTCTACAACAACGTCCTCGCCCGTCTCCGGCGAACCCAGGGCTCCCTGATCGAAGCGGCGATGGACCTCGGAGCCAACGGCTGGCAGGTCTTCCGGGACATTACCCTGCCCCTCATCTCCACCTCCGTCGTGGCGGGTGCGATGCTCGCCTTCGCGCTCTCCTTCGACGAGGTGATCGTGACGACCTTCACCGCCGGCGCCCAGAACACGCTGCCCCTCTGGATCTTCGGCGCCATCCGCTTCGGACAGCGCCTGCCCGAGGTCAACGTGGTGGTGTCGTTCGTGATCCTCGTGACGATCGTCCCGGTGGCGATCGCTGCCCGGCTCACCGGCGGCAGCGGCATGGTCAGGGTCCAGGCCCCGCGCTGAACCCCAAGCGGCTACCGTTTCCGTATGGCGATAACTTCCGTGAACCCCGCCACCGAGCAGGAGGTGGCACGCTTCGACGAGCATTCCCGCGAGCACATCGATGCCGTGCTGCAGCGGGCCCATGACGCGCAGCGCGAATGGTGTGACCTCAGCTTCGAGACGCGGGGCGCGCACCTGGCGCAGGTCGCGCGGCTGCTCCGGGAGGACAAGGCGCGGCTCGCCGCCCTCGCCACCGAGGAGATGGGCAAGCCGCTGGTGGAGGCCGCCGCCGAGGTGGAGAAGTGCGCCTGGAGCATCGAGTGGTACGCGGAGAACAGCGCCGAGCTGCTCGCGCCCAGGGAGATGGCCTCCAATGCGACGCAGAGCTATGTGCAGTTCCGGCCGCTCGGCGTCCTCCTGGCCGTGATGCCCTGGAACTTCCCCTACTGGCAGTTCTTCCGCGCCGGTGCACCGGCCTTGATGGCCGGCAACACGATCGTCCTCAAGCACGCCTCCAACGTGCCCCGCTGCTCGCTCGCCATCGAGGAGCTGTTCGTGCGGGCAAGCGTCCCCACCGGCGTGGCCGCCTCGCTGCTGGTCGGATCCTCCGCCGTCGCGGGCCTGATCGCCGATCCGCGAATCGCGGCGGTCACGCTCACCGGCTCGGACGTGGCGGGCGCGAAGGTGGCGGAGGCGGCCGGCAAGGTGCTCAAGAAGTGCGTCCTCGAGCTGGGCGGATCCGACCCGTTCATCGTCCTCGAGGACGCCGACCTCCAGCTCGCGGCCACCGTCGGCTGCCGGGCGCGCAACCAGAACAACGGCCAGAGCTGCATCGCCGCAAAGCGCTTCATCGTCGACCGCAACGTGGCCGACGAGTTCGAAGAGCTGTTCGTCGCCGCCGTCAAGGCGCTCAAGGTCGGCGACCCAAACGACCCCGCCACCAACGTTGGCCCGCTGGCCCGCGAGGACCTCGTCGACGACCTGGCGGACCAGGTCGCCCGGACCCTGGCGATGGGAGGTCGCGTCCTGACCGGCGGCAGTCGCCAGGCCGGCCCCGGCTACTACTTCGAGCCGACGGTGATGGCCGGCATCACCCGCGACATGCCGGTCTTCCGGGAGGAGACCTTCGGCCCGGTCGCTGCCCTGATCCGGGTGGACGGCGAGGATGAGGCGGTCGCGGTGGCCAACGACTGCGAGTTCGGACTCGGCGCCGCGGTCTGGACCCGCGACCCGGAACGGGGCAAGGCTCTTGCCGGGCGGATCGAGGCCGGCATGGTCTTCGTCAACGGCCTGGTGGCGTCCGACGCTCGGATCCCCTTCGGCGGTATCAAACGGAGCGGCTACGGGCGCGAGCTGTCGGAGTTCGGGATCAAGGAGTTCATGAACATCCAGACGGTCTGGGTCGGTCCTGCGCGTTGATCTTCATTCTCATTTAGGGAAATTCCGCATAAGCTTGCGCGCATGGCGTTCAACCGAAGGCAGCACCGGCGCATCCAGTCGCCGCCGGTCACCTGCCGGCCGCCGACCCAGTCGCGTTTCCAGAAAGGTGCTCGACATCAGCGCCGGAGGGATGCGCGTCCTCGCGCCCGACTGCCTCGAGACAGGGGAGCGGCTGCCGCTCGAGCTGAAGATGCCCGATGGCGCTTCGATCGAGGTGTGGGCCGAGGTCGCCTGGACCGACCCGAGTCGCGACGACCTCACCGGATGTGAGTCGGGCCTCCGCTTCACCGACATCCCCGACTATCACCGCCTGCGCCTGGCTGCGCTTCAGCCGCTGCCGGCAGGCACCGAGCGCTACACCAACCTCGCCTAGGAGCCGCCGCCTGGGCGACGGCTCCACGGGAAATCCGAAGCCGGTTCCTACGATCCGGCGAGCTCGCGGCGGGCGGCCTGTGCGATCTCGGCGTTGGTGAGGGCATCGCCGTCGATGCCCCAGCCACCATCGGGCGACTCGACGAGGAGGACCCAGGTGCGTTCGGTGAGCGTGGCGTCACCGGCAGCGGCCGCGACGATGTCGGTCAACTCCCTGACCACGCCGAGCTGCTTGTCGCGGTCGAGCACCCCGACCGGGGTGAGGATCTGGACGCGAACGTAGTTGCTGTCGCCCGTCACGTTGGAAAACGCGTCGGGCGCCAGGTCGTGGACGAAGGCGGCGGTGTTGTCCTTGAACAGCGAGATCGGGGGAACGCCCTCCCACCGCATCACGGCCGTGGCGAGGTCCTTGGCCAGCGCCTTCCTGTCGGCGAACGTACCTTGCGCGGCGTACACGTCGATCATCGGCATCGGTTTTCTCCTTGGCGGATTATGATGGTCGTCATAGCGGCAAGGACACCCTAACCTATGATGATCGTCATAGTCAAGGGAAGCGAATGACCAAGGACAGTCGGGCGAGCATGGTGCGGAGCGCCGCCTCGCTGATCCGCACCCGGGGCGTCAACGCGACGTCGCTCTCGGATGTGCTGGCCGATAGCGGCGCGCCCCGCGGTTCGATCTATCACCACTTTCCGAACGGAAAGGAGCAGCTCGCCGAGGACGCGATCCGATGGACCTCCGAGCGGGTGATCGCGCGCCAGCGTTCCTGCGCCGCGACCACGCCGTCGGGCGTGCTGAGCTGTTTCATCGACATGTGGCGCCAGACCGTGCTGGCTTCGGGCGGGGCAGCCGGTTGCGTGGTTGCCGGCGTCGCGATCGACACCGCCGCCGGCGCGCGGGGCCTGATCGACGTCGTCCGCGCAACCTTCAGGTCCTGGGTCGACCTGCTGGCGGAACAGCTCGAAGCGGTCGGAGTTCCCGCTGATCGAGCCTCCCACCTGGCCCTGGCGACGTTGGCCGGCATGGAAGGAGCCCTCATCCTGTGTCGCGCCGAAGGTGACACCGGGCCCCTGGAAGTGGTCGCCGGCGAATTGCTGCGCTCGCTGCCGCCAGAGGCGCCGGCAACCGGGCAATGACCACCCCGGCTGCTGGGCGCCGCGGGAGAGAGGAGCGGGGAGGGCGCCTACGAGACGCCCTCCCCGAATCGATCGCCGGTTCCGTCAGGAGTTGTTGGCGAGAGCCTCCGCGCGGTTGAGAATCTCGCGGCCCTGGTCGATCAGCGTCTTGAGGTCCTGGTTGGATGCCCCGTCGCCGCTTCCGAAAGCGGCCTCGTTGAGAGCCGTCCGCATCTTGGCGACGAGCGCGTCCCGGTCGCCGGTCAGTGAGGCGATCTGGTTCTCGACTGCGACGTAGTGACTGTCGTCAGCGGTGCTGCCGCCGGCGACGGCGGACGTCGAGGCGAGCAGCGTGTTGTGGGCGAAGTCACCGAAGGGCGCTGTCACCTGCTTGTAGACCGCGCTCAGCTCCCGGATCTTCTCGCTGTGCTGGCGCAGATCCTGGGCGAAGGCCGACGGGTTCAGGAAGTCGGTGAGCACGACGCCGTCTTCCTCATAGGTGTCCCTGAGGCCGGTCAAGGCGAGGATGGTCGGCCGCAGGTCGGTGTGGTCGGACCACGTCTGCCCGGTCCGGCCGAGGTTTTTCACACCAGGGCCGACGATGCCGAGCCAGGTGTTCCCGATGTCGGCCGTCGCATCGCCGTGGCTCCACGCGAAGTGATAGTCCACGCAGGTGGCCGCCGAGGCGGGGCAGTTGGTGTTGAAGGTCGAGAGGAAGTAATCGGGAAGACCGAAGTAGGTGAAGCTCGGCGTGCGCCGGGGATCGGCGTTGACCATGTGGAGCGCCTGCTCACCGACTGTGTCGGCCATGTAGAGCATGACGGGCGCGGGGCTGCTGCTGAGGTAGGGGTCGATCGCCTTGCCCGCCGCCAGGTTGCGCTCCAGCTGCCGGAGGGCGGGGTCGGTGCGAGCCGGGTTGCCGGTCATGTAGGCGGTCGGCGCGGAGTCCGAGTGCACCGAATACGGGGGCGGCGTGTAGCCGAGCGGTAGAAGCGCGTTGAGGTTCTGGCTCACCTCGCCGATCTGGTTCGCGGGGCAGGTCTGGCCCGCGCTGACATTGCAGAAGGTGTGGCTCCAGGTTCCGTCGGCGGATGTCCCTCCGGCGTAGTGATCGTTCTCGTCGGCGGTGAACACGAAGAGGGTGTTGGACTTGTTGATGCCGTCGCGGTTCAGTCGGGTGAAGAAGTCGCCGAAGGCCCTGTCGTAGCTCTGCAGCTGGGCCACGTAGTCGGCCTCGCCCGGCCCCGACGCCCTTACGAGGGTGTGGTTGTCGTGCGCGTCGGAGATGTAGCCGAAGGTGATCGGCACGCCGGCCTCCTGCATCTGGGCGACGTAGCCCAGGCTGTTGGCGGCGCTCATACCGTCGAAGCCGGGGAAGCCAGGCTGCTGGAACGGATCCTGGATCGGCTGCCCGTCGGTGTTGTAGACGACCGGCTGGCCGCCGGTGATGGCCGGGTTCACGTACTTGGCGCCGTAGAGGGCCTTGAACCCGGCGTAGCCGCCCGTCTCATCGGGAAGGCTGTCGGCGCGGGCGTTGGCATTGCCTGTACAGACGCCGGCGGTCTGGGCGCAGTGGATCGCAATGCCGACGAAGTCGGTCTGTGCCTTGGCGCCCACCGCGGTATTGAAGGGCGCGCCGTTCGAGACGACCGCCTCGTTCCACTCCGGCGAGCCCGCCCCGAAGACCTTGGTCATGTCGCCGAAAGCCGTCGTCTTGGTGTTCTCGAGGACGACGTTCGCGGTCGAGGCCGCCCCGTAGTCGCAGCCGGCGCGGGTGAACGGTACCCAGGGCGCCGGGGTGGTCTTGCCGCCGGTCGTGACCATGTTCGGCAGCGGGTCGGTCGTGCCGGTGGCGTCGTCGACCAGGTCGGTCCAGTACTTGAACGCGGAAACCGAGCTGGAGGTGCCGTTCGGGTTGAAGTAGCGGTAGGAGTTGGAGACGGTGATGCCCTGCCGATCCGGGTAGAGACCGGTCAGCGAGGACAGGATTCCGCCGGCCGTGTGCGAGATCAGGATCGTGTGCTCGTTGCTGCTCACGGTCCCGTTGTCGGTCAGGAAGTTGAGCAGGTTGGGCATCTGCTCGAGGTCGGACGGAACGTTCGCCCGGTCGCGGGCCAGGTGGGTGTTGTCGAACTGCAGGTAGATAACGTGCTGGATCCCGTTGCTCAGCTGGCAGGACGCCGTCGCCGGCGGTGCCTTCGCGAGAGCCGGTTGGACCGGGACCAGCTGTAAGAGCAGCACGGCGACCGGGATCGCGAGCCTCAACTTACCCCTCATATGGCGTTATCCCCCACGTTGCAGAAGCGCTCGGAGCGCCCATGGACAGCAGATGAACCGACGACACAGGACAGGCTAGGGTCATCCCCATTATGGCGGGATTAGCCGAGGCTTAAGGGACGGCAGACGCTTTGGGCCGTGGGCGATTTCAATGGTTCAGGCGGCCTCGGACGAGATAGAGTGCTCCGGGGGTTTGAGGGGGATGGTTCGTTGGAGGGCCGTACTCGTTCTCGCGCTATTGGCAGCGTACTTCAGCGCAGGCGTCGAAACTGCAGTCGCGGCCTCATTCAACCCCGCATCGCTCACCATCTTGGCGCCCGGTCACGGTCAAGCGCGAACGCCCTTCACGGCGGATGCCATATATCAAGTGAGTTGCGCGCCTGCAACAGCTCCGCCCCCGCCCCTAGACGTTTGGTTCTATTGGGGCGCTGTCAAGGGGCAACATGCTTCGGGGACGCTCCTTGGCGCCTACCGCATGAGCTGCAATGCCAAGTTCCTATTTGAACTCGTCCAGTCGATTGTTCCACCCACCAATGTCCCGGGCATCTACACGCTGGATGCGGACTTCTACAACGCTGGAGTAAAACCCGCTGCGTACCTCAACTTCGCGCAAGTGGACTACACGATTGACGCACCTCCAACACCCACATCGTCTACGCCGACACCAACCGCGACGCCCACGAGGCGACCCACTTCGACGCCAACCGCCATCGCAAGGGCCACGCCCACTCCGCCGGCGACTCCGACCCCAACGCCGTCGCCGAGCCCGAGTCCATCGCCAAGCGAGACGCTGACGCCAGGCCCAGTCGCCGGCGTGGGAACGCCGACGCCAAGCGGCGGGTCGACGAGTACGCCGTCACGGCCGCTCGGTTTCCTCACACCGCCAACGCTCGCGGCGGAAGCCCTCTGCTTCCTGATCCCGCTCGCCCTTCTCTGGTTTGGATTCATGATGTTCGGCGGGGCCGGAGCAGCGGTTGCCGGCGCGGCGGCTGGACCCAGCGTGCTTCCGAGCGACCCGCCAATGATCGAGGACGCCCCTCCGCCGACCCAGGACCCGCCGGTCGAGAGCCCTCCCTAAAGAGCGGCCGCGGTCATCTGGCTTCGCTTCGTCGCGAGATAGGAGCCGAGCACGATCAGGAGGAAGCCGGCACCCGCCCCGAGGGTGAAGGGCTCGCCCAGGATCAGCACCCCGAGCAGGAGCGCCACCGCCGGGTTCACGTAGGTGATGACGGTGGCCCGCGCCGGTCCGACCTCCGCGATCAGCGCGAAGAAGAGGAGGAAGGCGAGCGCCGTGCAGACTACGCCCAGGATCGCCACCGACACCACTACCTGGACAGGTGGCAGCGCGGAAGGGAACTGGAGCAGGCCGAAGTGCAGGTAGGCAAGCGTGGTCAGGCCCAGCGAGGCGGCGACGACGCCGACCGGTGGCAGGTCGTTCAGCCTGCGCGCGATGATCATCGGCCCGACCGCGTAGCCCACCGCCACCAGGAGCACCTCGCCGACGGCGCCGAGGTCGCGGAAGGAGACGTCCAGGCCGACCAGCGCGGCGACGCCCAGGAAGCCGAGGCCGAGCCCCGCGATCCTGCGGGAGTCGATCCGGTCGCCGGTCGCGCTGAGCCATACCAGGACGGCGCCGACCGACGGCACCACCGCCAGCAGTAGCCCGGTCAGCGAGCTGGAGAGCCGGCGCTCGGCGTCGGAGATCAGAAACCATGGAAGGGCCACCTCGACCGCGGTGTAGACGATGATCGCCCGCCAGTGGGGAAGCAGCGGCCGGAGCCAACCCTGTGCAGCCGCCCAGGGGATCAGCAGCAGGGCGCCGATGACCGTCCGGAAGAGCACCAGCGCGGTCGGGTGGAGGTCGGCAACGGCGACCTTGATCAGCAGGTAGGGGATGCCCCAGATCACGCCCATCGCAATGAAGAGCAGCCAGCCTCGCCTGCTCATGGGCGTTCGGCCTCCGCGGAGGTAGTCATGTCGGGAGGCAATACCCCCTTTCGGGCCCTTCGAATTCCCGGGGAACCTACTTGAGGGGCGAGAAGCTCGTCGGCTTCCAGAACTCGTTCAGGACGCGTGCCACCAGTGGGCCGTCGGCTTCGGTGCCGGCACGTGTGCTGATCCACTCCTCGTCGGCCTGGAATGCCGCCCACCGCTTCTCGCGGTCGGCCATGGAGGCCCAGCGGAGCAGGTAGTGAAGTACGTTGCTCGTCCCGACCTCGGCCAGCCAGAAGCCCACCGGCTCGATGCCGTGGCGGGCCCACAAGCGGATCGTGTGGTTCTCGAAACGGTGCTGGAGCTCGGGCAGCCGCCCCGGCATCGCCTCGTAGCGCCGGTATTCGTAGAGCAGGTGCTGGATAGTAACGCAGCGACGAGCACGGAGACGAACCATGGCCGCGGACGCCGGCGGTTCCGGCACTGTTCGGGTGAGGCCTGGCGGGTTACCTTGTCGCTGTGGCGTTCTGGATCGTCTTCGTCTTCCTGCTCGGCCTCGCAATCGGCGCCGGCGTCACCTGGTGGCTGTTCGGCGGGCCACCCCTGCCCTCTCCCTCATCAGCGCCCTCCCGCCCGGCGATGGAGCCGGACGAGGACGTCCCGGACAGCATGAGCCTGACTGCCAAGCGGCTGGTCAGCGACCTGGAGCGGAAGTACGAGGGCGCCGTCGCGGTTGGCGACGAGGACGCCGCCAAGCCGAAGCGAGCGCGGGCGAAACGAACCCGCCGGCCAGGCCGCGAGGAGCCCGCCGACCCCGCCTGATCGGGCCGCGGGCGCTAACCCTTCGGCGCCGTCTGCTTCTCGCTGACCTCCCACAGCCTGCGCGCCGCCTCCGCATCCTGGCCTGCTGCCGTCGGCTTGATGGGTCGGCGGTCGGTGAAGTAGGCGCCGCTCGGCCCCGCCTCGGCCGAATCGGCCAGCCAGACGAGTGTCTCGGCCCCCTTTTCCGCCGTCCGGGAGAAAGGCCTGACGATGGCCATCCCAATCCCCATCAGGAGCCCGTTGTTGTGGTTGAAACCGGTGTTGACAAGGCCCGGGTGAAAGCAGAACGCGCTCACGCCGGTGCCCTGGAGGCGGCGTGCCAGGTCGAGCGTGAAGAGGATGTTGGCCAGCTTGGTCTGGCCGTAGCGCTCGAAGCCCCTCAAGCCGTAGGACTTCTCGGCCGCCAGGTCGTCGAAGGGGATGTGCCCGCCCTGGTGGGCATCCGACGAGGTGGTTATCACGCGGGCCGGCGCGCTCTCCTTGAGACGGTCCTCGAGCAGCGTGGTGAGCAGGAAGGGCGCGAGGTGGTTGACGGCCCAGGTCAGCTCGATGCCGTCGTCGGTCAGCCGGCGGCTGGCGTAGATGGCTCCGGCGTTGTTGACCAGCACATCCAGCCTCGGGTAGCGAGCAAGCGCATCTGCGGCGAGCTTGCGCACCGAGGACTGCGACGCGAGGTCGGCCTCCAGCACGTCGACCATCGCCCCAGCGGCCGCCGCCTTGATGCGGCGAACGGCCTCTTCGGCTCGCTCCCGGCTCCGGGCGACGATCGCCAGCTTCGCACCGCGGCGGGCCAGCTCGACGGCCGCGGCCAGTCCGATTCCGCCAGTCGCCCCGGTGATCAGCACCTGCTTGCCGGCAACGCCGGGCCAGCTCGGGTCGGAAGCCATACCGTGACTGTAACTAGATCGTCGCGGGAAGCAGGGGCGGAGAGTTCGAAAACAAAGCCCTCAGTGGGCGCGGAAAGGAAACCGCGACCCGGTGTCAGCCCGTCAGCTGGATCAGCCCGGATTCCAGCCGCAGTGCGCCGCCGGCGGCGGTACCGACGGCTGCCAAGGACGCGGTCCCGAGCGGCGTGTTGGGCGGGATCGTCACCGCCACCGTGAAGGCGCCGGTGCCGCTTGCCGTGGCGTGCGCGACCACGAGGCCGTTGAGCTGGATGGTCACGATGCTGCCCGGCGTGTAGCTCGTGCCGGACACCGTCACCACCTGGCCGGCCAGGGTCGAGGTCGGGGAGACGCCGAGCAGCAGCGGCGCGGCGACACCGATCGAGAAGCTCTCCTCGCGCTTCGTCCCGTCATCGAGCACGACGGTAAGGAGGTGCTGGCCGTTAGCGAGGCCCGTCGTGCTCAACCGGTAGAGGTAGTTCTGTGACATCGGCTGGTAGCCGAACAGGTTGCCGGTGTTGAAGTTGCCGGATGGCGAGGCGGGAGCACCGTCGACGAGAAGCCGGGCAACGCCATTGGTGACCGGGTTGCTGTTGACGTCGTAGAGTTGGATCCGCACCTGAAGCGTCGTACCCGTGCTGATCGACGGCCCGGGAGGCAGCGGCCTGACGAAGGCGAAGAAGTAGTCCACTGTGTAGTGGGCGGTCACCGTCGTCGAGTTGCCCGCCCGGTCGGTCGCGGTGGCGCTGAAGGTGTATGCGCCCGCGCCGCTCGCCGTCGCCGGCGGTGTGAGCGTGCTCGAGGACGAGGCGACGCCCGAGCCCGTGTCACTCGCGGTGAAGGTCGGGTGGAGCAGGGTCCCAATCATGTAGCGGGCGCCGTCGACCACGCCGTGGATGACCACCACGGGGAGGGTGTGATCGGCCTTGACCAGGATCGTCCTGGCGGTCTCCACGCAGGGCCTCTCGTGTCCCAACAACCAGCTGGCGGCTTGAGCCGGTCAATAGTGCTGCCTCGGAGGGGTGAAATCAAGCGAACGTTTTGGGAAGCGGCTAGCCGCGGATTCGGCCTGTGACGAACGTCACGCGCGGTCGGCCTCGCGCGCGCGTGCGATCTCTAAACCGAGCGTTGGCAGCCGCAGCGTGAATGTGGTTCCCGCACCCAAGCGGCTGCTGACGGTGAGGCGACCTCCCATCAGGACGACCAGCTGGCGGGTCAGGGAGAGGCCCAGCCCGGCGCCGTCGTCGGGAGAACCAGCCCCGACCAATTCGAGGTAGATGCGGGAGAGCCGGTCGGCGGGAATGCCGGGACCGGTGTCCGCCACGTCGATCTGGGTATGGCTCCCCGCGTGAGAAGCTGAGATCGACACGGTCCCGCCGTGCGGCGTGAAGCGGATCGCGTTGGAGCCAAGGCTCCAGACCACCTGCACGAGGCGGGCGTGGTCCGCGTGAACGGTCAGTCCGGCGGGACAGCTCGCCTTGAGCCGCACGCCCCTGGGGGCGGCGAGGGGCTCGAGCTGCTCGATCACTTCGTCGATCACCGCCGCCGCGCCCAGGTTGGCGGGATCCAGGACCAGGGTTCCGCCCTGGATCCGAGTGAGGTCGATGGCATCGCTGACGAGCGAGAGAAGCTGGCGGCCGGCGGTGTCGATGTTGGCGACGTAACGGCGCTGGCCCTCGTTCAGCTCGCCATCTCGCCCGCTGCCGAGCAGCTCGGTGAAGCCGAGGATGGCGTTGAGCGGCGTTCGCGCCTCGTGGTTCATCGTCGCGATGAGGAGCGACTTGGACTCCGCCTGGCGCCGTGCTTCCTCGGCGAGGATCCGCTCGGTTGCGTCGATCATGACCCCCGACGCCCCGGTGAGCGCGCCGCTGTCGTCGCGCACCGGATGACAGGTGAGTTCGATGAAATTGCGCGTTTCGGCGACCCAGATCACCCCCGAGAAGGGTTCGCCCGCAGCCGCAATCGAGCGCAGCCGCTCGACGATCTCGGGCGCTTGCTGGAAGCACTCATAGACCGGCCTTCCGACTGACCGGCGGGGATCGACCCCCAGCACCGATCGCTGGGCTTCGAGGAAGACGACGTTACCGGCAAGGTCGATCACGAAGAGCAGCATCGGGGCCGTCTCCAGCACCTGGTCCATCTGCCGGCGCCCCCGGGCGCTCACAGGGCGTCCGGCCGCTCGCTCAAAGTGAGTTCCACACCCGATTCCACGCTAGCGGCTAATCATTGTTCAGCGACAGGCTTTACAACCCGGTCGGAGACCGGGTTAGTCCTGCTCAGACAGTTGGTCATAAGTGCACACGAGCATTACTCACTTAGGGCCCATGGGCCTACACTGAGCTGCTGCAATGGTGATCGGGGTCGTCAGCGACAAGGGTGGGGTCGGCAAGTCGACGCTCGCATACGAGCTTGCCGCGGCGCTTGGGGCAGTCCTGATCGACCTCGACTGGTCGGGTGGCGGAGTCTCGGCGAGCTGGGGCTTCGACCATCGGCAGCGTACGCGACGCCCCCTTCTCGACAGCCTGGCGTCGGGCCGGCCGCCTCATTACCTTCGCCATCGCTACCGCCCGCCGCTGGTGCCCAGCCATCCCGATCTGGTCGACATCGAGCCGTCGGCAGCCCTCGCCCAGGCCCTGGTGGCAAACCGGCTCCGCGCCTGGTCTGAAACCTGGGGACTCCCGGTTGTCGTTGACACGCATCCCGGCTTCAACGGGCTGACAAGCGCCGCGATAGCGGCCGCCGACCTCCTCGTGGTCCCCCTCCTGCTGCGCGAGAAAGAGCTGAACGCGCTTGACCGCATGCTGCAGGAGGGACTCACCGAGAACCGGGTCCTCCTGGTTCCGAACATGGTCCCGGCGGTCACGCCGCGCGCGCAGCTGAAGCGCCTGAAGGCGCTGCTGAGACCCTTCGAGGGCTTGCCGGTCGCTCCCCCGGTGAGCTTTCATCCGTGGTGGTCTCGCCGGCGGCTTCGGTCGGCCCTGGTGCTGGTGCCCAACCCCGGTCGCCGCGTGGCGAGGGCCGCGGAAGAGCTCACCGCGGTGGCGGAGGCGGTAAGGCAGCATGCCGTCTGACGGGCTCGACGACCTCGAGCGGAGGGGGCGCTGGACCGGGCGGCCGAGGCCGCAGACCGCTCCCCAGCGACCCGCCGCTATCGTTGAGCCGGCCAAGGTGGACCGGCCCGCCCCGAGGAGATCGGTCCCTCGCAAGGCGGAGGCGCCGGCGCCGCCGGCCTCCAAGAACCGGGTAGAGAGAGTTGTCGTCTACCTGACGCCGGCGCAGACGGAGTGGATCCGGGAACAGCAGATCGACGCTCTGCGGAAGCGGAAACGAGTCAGCGCCTCGCAGTTGATCCGGGATCTCCTCGACCGAGCTCTCTCGACGTAGAAGGTCGCGCGGCGCGATACGCTTTGCCGAGCACCACAAATCGAGGACCCGGAATCGAGGAGGCTTTTGCCGATGCCGAAGAAGATCCTGCTCAGCGAGAGCGACATCCCGGAGCGCTGGTACAACATCCTGCCGGACCTTCCCGGCC
>DATCOZ010000219.1:0-17336 GCA_036564345.1 Candidatus Dormiibacterota bacterium
GACCTCGCCAACCGCAAGCTGCTGCCGGCGATCTACAACCTCGCCGTCCAGCGGATCCTGCCGGCGGGCTTCGCGGTCATCGGGGTGGCCCGGGACGATCGCTCCGACTCCGCCTTCCGCAAGCTGGTGGGTGAATCGATCCGGCTCCACTCGCGCACCCAGCCCGTGAACGAGCCGGTCCTCAAGTCCCTCCTCGACGGCATGCGCTATCAGCAGCTCAAATTCGACGATGCGGCAGGGTTCAAAAAGCTCGATCGGTTCCTCGACGAGGTCGCGGTGGAGCGCCACGCCGGCGGCAACCGGATCTATTACTGCGCCACACCGCCGCCGACCTTCCCCCTGATCGTGCGCAACCTCGGCGCGGCCGTCATGGCCAAGGCGCCCAAGGGCAGCGCGCGACGGATCCTGATCGAGAAGCCGTTCGGGACCGACCTCAAGTCGGCGAGAGCCCTCAACGAGGAGCTGGAGAGCGTCTTCCACGAGGACCAGGTGTTCCGGATCGACCACTACCTCGGCAAGGAGACGGTCCAGAACATCGTCGCGTTCCGGTTCGCGAACTCGATCTTCGAACCGGTCTGGAACAACCAGTTCGTCGACTGCGTCCAGATCACGGTCGCGGAGGAGCTCGGCGTGGAGGGCCGCGGCGGCTACTACGAGGGTGCCGGCGAGCTCCGGGACATCGTCCAGAACCACGAGCTGCAGCTGCTGACGCTGGTTGCCATGGAGCCGCCGGTCAGCTTCGACCAGGGCTCGGTCCGGGACGAGAAGGTCAAGGTGCTGAGGGCGGTCTGCCCGGTCGCCGGCGAGGCCGTGGATCGCGATACGGTCCGCGGCCAGTACGGTCCCGGCTGGGCGCTCGGGCAGAAGGTGCTCGGCTACCGGCAGGAGAAGTCGGTCGACCCGCATTCGAGGACCGAGACCTTCGCGGCCCTCAAGCTGGCGATCGACAACTGGCGCTGGGCGGGCGTCCCCTTCTTCGTCCGCGCCGGCAAGCGGATGCCGAAGCGTTCGACGACGATCCGGGTCCAGTTCAAGCGCCCGCCGCATCTCACCTTCGGCCGGCAGGCGATGCGCGAGGTGGAACCCAACGCGCTGACCCTGCACATCCAGCCCGAAGAGGGAATCTCGCTCCGCTTCGCCGCCAAGGTGCCGGCGGCCGGGATCGTCATGCGAAGCGTCAACATGGACTTCCTGTACTCATCCTCCTTCCTGACCGAGGCGCCCGACGCGTACGAGAGGCTGCTCGCCGACTGCATGGTCGGCGACGCGACCCTCTTCACCCGGAAGGATGAGGTGGAGGCGGCGTGGTCCATCATCGATCCCATCGAGGAGAGGTGGGCCGACAAGCGGGTCAGGTTCCCCAACTACGGCGCGGGCAGCTGGGGGCCGAGCGCGGCTGACGAGCTGATCGAACGATCCGGCTTTCATTGGTACCGGCCGTGACCACAGCCGCACCGGCCTGGAGCGGAGCGGATGTCAGCATCGAGGAGGTGCTCCGGCAGCTGAAGATCCTTCGGGCCGGCGCGGCCGGCGCGCCTCGCAGCAGCGTCCTCGACCTCATCATCATCGCCTCAGCTGCCAGCGAGGCCGAAGGTGCCGCCGCCGCGGTGGAGCGGCTGCTGACCCACCATCCCTGCCGGGTGCTGGTCGTCCTCGACGAGCCGGGTGCGGGCCCGAGCCGGATCGACGGCACGATCACCGAGCGAGGCAGATCAGGGCCGGACGGCCCGGCCTCCGGCCAGGAGCTGGTCTTCCTTCGCGTCCGGGGGCCGGCGGCGGACCACATCCCGAGCCTCGTCGACTCACTTCTGCTGACCGATGTCCCGACTTACGTCTGGTGGACCGGCTCGCCGGCCCTGCGCGGAACCCGCTTCCTCGCCGCCCTCGAGGCGGCGGACGTGCTGCTCGTGGATTCCGCCCGTTTCGAGAACCCCTACGAGTCCTTCACGGCGTTCGCCGAGGTCGTCGCCGGCTCTTCCACGACCACCTTCGGCGACTTTCACTGGACGCGCCTGGGGCCCTGGCGTGAGGTGCTGGCACAGTTCTTCAACCCGATCGAGCGGCGTGGCTTCCTCCGCGGGATCGGCACGGTCGGCGTCGACTACATGGTCGAGGGCCGCGGCAACCGCTGCGCGGCCGTCCTCCTCGCCGGCTGGCTGGGATCGGCGCTCGGCTGGCGGCTCAAGGCCGCGGCGGCGGGGAGGGGAGGGGTGCTGGCGGCCCACTTCGTCTCTCCCGACGGACACCCGGTGGAGCTCGACCTGCGGCCGGTGGCGATGGAGGGGTTTGCCGACGGCGAGATCAGCGGCGTTCGCATCGACGCCGTCTGGCAGGGCGATCTCTGCCGGCTTCACGCCCTTCGGGACGAGGCCGACAATGGCCACGTGGTGGTCGAGGGCGAGCTCCGCGGAAGTCCATTCCCGCGGCTGGTCCTGCCGGTTCCGGCGATGGCGGTCGAGGCCGTCCTGGGCCGGCTGCTCCGCGACGCGCGCGCCGACCCCACCTATCCCCGTGCTCTCCAGTCGGGAGCGGAGCTGCTGAGATCGGCACGCACCTGACCGCCCTCGCCGACGCCGACGAGGTTGCCCGTGTGGCTGCCGAGAGGGTGGCCGCGGCCATCGCGGGCGGCGCGCGCTCTGTTGTGCTGACCGGCGGCACGACGCCCCGGCAGATGTACGGCCTGCTCGCCGGCATGCCGGTGGAATGGGGGAGGGTGAGCCTCCTCTTCGGGGACGAGCGCTGCGTTCCCCCGACCGACCCGGAGAGCAACTACCGGATGGCGAAGGAGACGCTGCTTGCCCGGATTGACGCGGGCGCCGTTCTCCGCATCCCCGGCGAGCTTGGCGCGGAGGAGGCGGCCGAGCTTTATGACGCGGCCATGGGACGCATGCAGCCCCTCGACCTGGTGCTGCTCGGGCTCGGCGAGGACGGCCACTGCGCGTCACTCTTCCCAGGCCACCCGGCGCTCAACGCGACGGGCTGGGCGGTGCCCGTGCACAACGCCCCCAAACCGCCGCCGGACAGGGTTTCGCTCACTCTGGGATGCCTCCGCAACGCCCGCCGGGTGATCTTCCTCGCCACCGGGAAAGGGAAGGCGGAGGCTTTTCGCCGCGCGCTGGCGGGCGAGGTGCCGGCGGGAATGGTCCCGGGTGCTGAGTGGATCGTGGACTTCGCGGCGGCGGCGTCATGACGCGCCGGGTCGAGATCGTCCCTTCGATCCTCTCGGCGGACTTCCTGCGTCTCGGCGACCAGGTCCGCGAGGCCGAGGTGGCCGGCGCCGACCGGATCCAGGTCGACGTCATGGACGGCCACTTCGTCCCCAACCTCACGATGGGCCCGGGGATCTTCAAAGCCGTCCGCGGCGCCACCCGATTGCCGCTCGAGGCGCACCTGATGGTGGAGTCGCCGGAGCGCTGGATCGACCTTTTCGTGGCTGCCGGCGCCGACCTGATCCTGGTCCAGGTGGAGTCGACGTACTCCCTCTACCGGACCGTCACAGCGATCAAGGCGGCAGGCGCACGGCCGGGGGTCGTCCTCAACCCGGCGACGCCGGTCGAGTCCATCCGCGAGATCCTCCCCTACGTCGACCAGGTCCTCGTGATGACGGTCGAGCCCGGTTTCGGCGGCCAGGTCTTCGTGCCCCACTCAGCCGAGAAGATCCGCCGCGTCCGCGAGCTGGCGCCCGACCATGACCTCGAGGTCGACGGCGGGATCGACGCCGCGACGGCACGGATCGCGGTGGAGGCGGGCGCCAACCTCCTGGTGGCGGGCAGCTCGGTGTTTGGCTTCGAAGGCGGGGTGGCGGCCGGTATCGAGGCCCTCCGGGAGGCGGCCGATCGAACCTGAGGCCGCCAAGCGGCTGGCGGCCGAGGCGGCGCTCGAGCTGGTCCGGCCGGGGATGCTGCTGGGCCTCGGCACGGGCTCGACGGCCCGCCATTTCATCGCCGGCCTGGCGGGCCGGGACGTCACCTGCATCGCTTCCTCGCTCGCCAGCGCCGAGCAGGCGCGAGCGATCGGCCTGCGCGTCGTAGACGAGCTCGAGCGGCCCTGCGACCTGGCCGTCGACGGAGCCGACGAGATCGACCCCGAGCTCGGCCTCATCAAGGGCCGGGGGGGCGCGCTCTTCCGCGAGAAGCTGCTGGCGATCAACTCCGAACGCTTCGTGGTGGTGGCTGACGAGTCGAAGCTCGTCAGCCGCCTCGGCGCCGGCGTCCTGCCGGTCGAGATCCTGCCCTTCCTCTGGCGGCAGACCGCCCGCCACTTCACCGATCGAGGCATCGCCTGGCAGCTGCGAGGCGGGGAGGAGAAGCCCTTCGTCACCGACAACGGCAACCTGGTCCTCGACCTGACGCTGCAGGGCGGGATCGAGAACCCGCTCCAGCTGGCGGGCGAGATCAAGCTGATCCCCGGCGTCTGCGAGCACGGCCTCTTCATCGGGATCGCCACGGCGGCGATCATCGGCGGCGAGGGTGGGGTCCGGACGCTGGGTCACCTCGAATAAGCGGGCAGCAGGGCCGTCGGTAGACTAGATCCCCGCGTGGAGAGGTCGCCTAGTCCGGTTGAGGGCGCGGCACTGGAAATGCCGTAGGCGGGCAACCGCCTCGAGGGTTCAAATCCCTCCCTCTCCGCACCTCCCTTCCCGCCAGTCTCAAACGCCAAATGGTCGCCACCCGATCTTGGGCAGCGGCCGCTTTCTGACTCGTGTCGAGGCGTATGGGCTCTTGGTCGGTCATGAGGCGGTCGACGAGGAGAGTCACTGGCAGCGGTGTCTAGGGACCCTCCCGAGTTTTTAGCTGAGCCGAAGGTCCAGGTTCCGCGATGGATCGTGACCTTCCACCAACCGCTACGTTGGTAACCGTGAAGACCAAGCACCTGGCCGTTCCCGCCGAGGCGATCTGGGAACATCTGGTTGGGACCGGTCGCCGCGACTGGTATTACCGCCTCACCCCAGACGGGACCTTCGAGCCCGGCGCCAAAGTGCACTGGCTGGATACACGCGGCGAGCCCGCCGAGGAGTCCGAGGTGCTGGAGCTGGCAGCGCCACTGCTCCTTAGGATGCGCACGCGCTTTGTCTTCACCCCGCCCTTCGCCGCAGCGCCGGCTCATGAGGTGACCTGGGAGCTGAGCCCCGAGCAGGACGGCACCCGGGTGACACTCTCCTGGGACGGTTCCGGCCCGGCCCTGCGCCTGCTCGAAAGTGAGGGCGGCGCCATTCTGGACGGGCTTGCCCTCGCCGTCGACCCGGTGGCGCGCGCAGCTCTGGAACGCCTGCCCGAGATTGGCCCGCTGGAAATTCGGGATCTCACCCTGAAGAGTCTGGCCGCCTACCAAAGGTTCTTCGACGAGGAGGCGTTTCGCGATTACCCTGCTTGGCAGTCCTGCTACTGCATTGAACCTCTCTGGGACGGCACGGACGACGAGAGTGCGCCCCGCACCGCCGCTGACAACCGTCAGGAGATGTCGGAGCTGGTCAGCGCCGGTCGCGTCACTGCACTGCTCGCCTTCGACGGCGAGCGGCCGGTCGCCTGGTGCCACTACGGCGAGTCGACGGCGCTGGCCGGGCTGGCGCGCCGATATGCACTTGAAGTGGCCGATCACCAGGGGGTCGGCTCGGTGGCGTGCTTCGTGATCGCGTCGCAGTACC
Organism: Candidatus Dormiibacterota bacterium; assembly: GCA_036564345.1. Lineage (GTDB taxonomy): Bacteria > Chloroflexota > Dormibacteria > Dormibacterales > Dormibacteraceae > UBA6019. The sequence goes on from DATCOZ010000219.1 coordinate 5,645, forward strand.
GCGGGCACGGGGTGGCCACTCGCCTGCTTGAGGAGGCTCTGGAGCGACTGCGCACCAAGGGCTTGCGCGCGGTCGAGGCTTACCCACCGAAGGAGGGCGACGGCACTCCGCAGGGCAGCTACCGCGGCCCCCTGAGGATGTATCTCAGCGCTGGCTTCGAACCTTACCGGGAGGCCGGCAATACCGTGATCGTGAGAAAGACCCTCTAGGTAGATGTCGCGCTGCCGGCGCAGGCGGTCGAGCTCGGAGTGGTTCTGGCTAGCAGAGCTGGCGTTGTCTCCTCAAAGCAGCCAGGGATTGTCCTTGAATCCGCGCGGTGTTAGCAGCAGCTCCAGGGACTTCACGTAGGCGATCACCTGCGTTAGGCAACGCTGGCTTGGGTGCCTTTGCCCTCTCGACTACTGCGGTTCGAAAAGTGCCACGACACCCCGCCAGCCCGCCCCAGGCGGGCTGACGGAGAGACTCATTAAATCGGGCGTTCGCCTCGCCGTCGCTGCGCGACAACTCCCCCCTCGGCGCGCCTCGCGCGCCAACCCTGCTGCGGCTGACGGAGAGACTCTTTTAGGTGCGTCAGGCGAGTGGGTTCTTCACTTCCTCGAAGAGTTCACCTCGAATCGACCCTTGAACGACAAGGCTGGCGGTGTTTCGGAAGATCTTCATCGCCTCGGCGTCGGATGAAAAGGCCTCAGCCACCTTGGCGAAGGTGGCGAGGTCCGCATACTCCTCCTCCAGTACCACATCGTTCCCTCTGCCCACGACAGGGGTCCAGACGGTTGATTCTGGCCAGCCACGTTTGCGAGCTATGGCATTGAGCTCGTCGGTTGCTTTCAGGTAGTCATTGAAGTGGCCGTAAAGAACCTGCGCATAGACGGCGAGCAAAGTTCGAAAAGTGTCCACGACTCCCGCCAATCTGGGCCAGCCGCAACCGCAGCCGGGGCTTCAGCCTTGGGTCAGCGTCACCGTCCTGACCCCGTCGGAGTTGCGCGTCGGCCACTGCGGCGAGTAGTCCCAGGTCTCGACGTAGACGCATACGCTCGACAGGCCAGGGTTGATCCCGGCCTGCAGCGCGAGACGGAAGTAGTAGGTTCGCGCCACACCGTCGCAGGTCGGGTAGGGGAAGTCGTTGAACTGCTGGGGCGAGTAGCCGGTGGCGACACCGTTACCATGCGCGGCCTCGAGGTCCACAGTGACGTATGGGGAGTAACCGCCCGGGCCCAGGGTGCAGTTGATGGTGATCGGGATGGTCGCCTGGCCAAAGCCGGGTCCCTGGGCGTAGCGGTACTGGAGCGTCCCGCTTGACCCTATCTCGACCTGATAGCTGTTTTGGGTGAAGGGGGTGGTGACCGCAGCCGGCACGTCCACCTGGCCCTGCACGAGCTTCACCGTGGCCGAGCCGGAGGCGGTAACCGTCTGGTTGTACTGCCCGTACTCGACGGCGTTGCTCGAGGCAGCGACGGCGCCCGGCGCGAAGGGGACTTGGTCAGCGAAGACGTGGAGGGTGTACGTGTGCTCGGTGGAATCGCAGACGAGGGGTCCGGTCGACTCCGAGCCGGTGGCGCCGGACTTGGCTTGGGTAAGGTGCACGTAAACGCCGGAGTCGCTTGCGTTCAGGTCGTCACAGGTAACACCCACGACAAACTCGACTTCGACCGTTGACGTCGCAAGGGTCATCGTGGAAGGAATCGAGATTGACATGCCGGATGCGCTGACGGTAACTGGCAGGGACACCAGGGCGAGCGCGACGACCATCAGGGCCGATGTCAATCGCACCAACATTGAGACCCTCACAAAATACCACATCATTACGCGCGATCGCGTTGATGAATTCGGAGGTCGGGCTGTCAGGGACCGCTTCGTGCCAGAACCTTGCGCCAGCGATCGGGGCGCATTGGCCCGCCGCGGGCGGCCCGCCATTCGACTGCTGTTCAGCCGAACCTGGTCACGCTCAGGACGTCGGAGTAGTCGTCAGTCCAGAGCGGAATGTTGGGATCGGACCGCGGGGGTTTCCAGCCCGAAACTGCCGCCAGGCCGGCCAACCTCCCAGGCGGCGGGGCCAGCACCACCCAGTCGGACGGAAACTTGCCGGCGGCCTGCTCCGCTTCGCTGACCGTGATGTCCACCTTCTCGAGCGCATTGAGGCCAAGGTTCGACGCCTGCGCGGCGAGGATCGGGCTCAAGTTCAGGTACTTGTTAGAGACATTGAAGAGAAGGATGCCGCCCGGAGCGAGGCGGTCAAGGTAGAGCTGGATCGCCTCCCTGGTCAGGAGGTGGGTAGGCACCGCGTCGGAGCCGAACGCATCCACCACTAAAAGGTCGTACCGCGCGTTGTGCGCGGACTGGAGCGAGAGGCGCCCGTCGCCGGTCACGAAATCCGTGCCGCCGGCTGGGCAATCGCGGAGGTACGTGAACAGATCTGGGTTGCGAGCGATCGCGACGACGGCCGGATCGAGCTCGTAATAGGTCCATCGCTGACCGGGTTCCGAGTAGCAGCTCAAGGCGCCCGAGCCGAGGCCGATCACGGCGACGTGCCACGCGGCTGACCGGTCTGCCAGCGACCGGAACACATCGCCCGCGGGGCCGGAAGGTGAGTAGTACGCGCCCGGCTGGTCACGGAAGGCGGGATCGTTCATCTGAACGCCGTGAATGGTCACGCCATCGATCAGAAGGTGTCGCGTTGCGGCGGGGTCGGAGACGACGGAATGGATGCCGTAGAAGTCGCGGGACTGAAACAGCACCGTTCCTCGACTTCCGATCGGCAGGAGGCTCAACAGCACGATCACGGCCGCCGCCAGGCCGAAACGAAGCTGACGGCGGGAGAAGGCGATTCCGGCCACTGCCGGTGCGGCGAAGACGACCAGAATCCGGATCAGGTCGGCGGCGGTCCCGTTTGCCGACAGCGGAAGGCGTTCAGCCGCAGCGAAGAGACCCGCCGCGATCCCCACGGCCACGATCAGAACCAGGCCGACCAAGAGAAGCGCGGCTGCCGCGAAGTCTCTCGAGATGGCGCGCCGATCCAGCGCGAGGAGGAGACCCGGACGCGCGAAGCAGGCGGCCACGATCGCGAGTGGATATTCGAAATAGTCGTTGAAGATGAGGGGAGCGGCCACAGCCGTGAATACGCCGCCCAGCGCTCCTCCGACGCTAAGCCACACGTAGAAGTCGGTCAGGTGTCCTGGTGGTGGCCGGTCGGCGGCAAGAAGGCCATGGCAAAGGAGGGCGCCCACCAAGAACGCGCCCAGGTGGAGGATGGCGAGGAACCAGAAAGGACCGCTACCGCCGAGGACGATGAAACCGAGCAGGGGAAGTGCGATGAAGGGAAAGGCACGCTGCAGAAGGCGGCTCGGAAACGGCCGCCTTCCGAAGACCAGCGCGAACGACAGCAGGTAGATGGCAAGAGGAGCGACCCAGAGCAGTGGCAGCGGCCGGATCATGGTCGTGAAGTAGGAGGTCACGCCAAGCATCCAGGTCGAGGGGATGGCTGCGAGCATGACCCAGCGCACACGCCGCAGCCGGCTGATTGGTGCTGCAGGCACTGAGTCCCCCTGCTCCGCGGTGGCTTTATGGCGGGCGCCTGCGGCCCAAAGGCGGCGACCGCAGAGGGCTGCGAGGCCGACGAGGGCGAGGTAGCCGATCGTCCACAGTTGGCGCTGCGCTGTCAGCCCAAGTCGGAACTCAATGATTGCCGGGTAGGCGAGGAGGGCGACCAGGCTGCCGAGGTTGCTCGCCTGATAGAGAAAGTATGGGTCTCCCGAAAGGCGGTGCCCGGACATCGAGAGCCAGCGTTGAAGCAACGGCGACGTGGTCGAGACCACGAAAAAGGGAAGCCCTACGGAGAGGCCGAGGACGACGAGGATCCAGGGAACCAGGCCGGTTCCTACCGGCGGCGGCCCGGCCATGCGCAGCTGGACGGGCAGTGCGAGCAGCACGGCCAGCATGAGGCCCAGATGGGCGACCACCTGCGTCCGCGGAGGCCAGCGGCGCGAGAGTCCGTGTGTATACGCGTAGCCCGCCGTCAGCAGGAGTTGGAAGAAGAGCACCGAGGTGGTCCAGACGCCGGCGGTCCCCCCGGACGGCGGCAGAAGCATCTTGGCCATCATCGGCTCGACGACGAAGAGGACCGACGCGCCGAGAAAGGCCGCGGCGCTAAAGAGTACGATCGTGCCCAACTCGAGCCGCGACCCTGCTGCCACGACTGTCTCCGGAGCTTTAGCAAACGAAACCGGCGAGCCGTGGCCGCCCCGCCTCGCCGCCCTTTCCCGCGCCGTCACCCGGCCACCCTAATCGATTGCGGGTCGAATTTTGAAGGCTTACACGGGATCCGGCCGGAGGCCGTTAGACTTGCCCCCGCTGGCGGCCGGAGCCCTCAGCCGATCTGCTCCGCCAGCTCGACGATGATCCCCTCTGGGCCGCGGACGTAGCAGAGCCGATAACTGTCTTCGTAGCGCTCCACCTCGCCAACGAGCTCCGCGCCGCGGGCTCGCAAGCTAGCGACGACGGCGTCGATATCGTCGACTGCGAATGCGAGATGGCGGATGCCCGGGGTGTTCGCCGGTGCGTGCCGGTCGCCGCCCCGGCCCATCGGGGCGTGAAACTTCGTCAGCTCGAGCCGTCCGTGGCCGTCCGGGGTCTCCACCATCGCGACCTCCGCCCGGACGCCCTTGAGCCCCACAACGCGGTCCACCCAACCGCCCTCGACCGGCCCCTCGCCCTGCAGCTTGAGTCCGAGCTCGACGAAGAACGCCGTCGCAGCCGCGAGGTCGTCGACCACGATGCCGACGTGCTCCATGCGTTGGATCGTCATGCGCTGGATGGTAGCGACACGACGGCCCCAGCTACAGCGTCCCCTCGGTTGCCGATCGGCTGGTGGGAACGCGCCGCCCATTTGGTCTGAACAGACCAGCGATGAGTTGCTCGGCTCAATCGGGTCATAGCTGGGTACGCGGCATCCGCGTACGCCGTGGCGGCGGAAGGGAGGTCGCCGCTGAGCGCAGTGGAAGAACTACAAGGCTCTGGTGCTGCTCACTGAACTTGACGCTTTACGGCCCTAAAGTAGTAGAGGTGCCACACCCGACCCGGGCTGTGACGCCCGCGAAAGGTTCAAAAGTGGCCACGAGAGCCTGCCAGTTCGGGTAAACCCTTGATGGAGTTCAAGCCGATTTCACGAGGACGACTTGGCTCCCGGAGCGGATCTGCGACTGAGCCCGATTACTCATGCCGCCCTCGAGCGCTCGTCATCCGTCGGCCTGGTTGCAACCCAGCGATCGTCGCCACCATTGCAGCACTCCTCGCCGTCGCCTGCGGCCACTGCGCATGGCCCCGCCTGCGCACCCGCCGGCCCGTCGGGAAATGGCGCCGGCTGGAGCCGGGTCGCTACTGCAGGCCCGACCCCATGGGCCGGAGCCGCTCTCTTCCATGATCCCGTCAGCAAGGGGATGGTGCTTTTCGGGGGTACGACCGACGGGACCACGCCGCTGGCAGACACCTGGACCTGGGATGGCAAGCGTTGGACTCACGAGCACCCGGCCACAAGCCCGCCGGGCCGGTACTCCTCCTCGGTGGCCGTCGACCTCCAGAGTGGCCAGCCGGTGCTTTTCGGCGGCGGCACCAACGCGCCCAACCCGCTGGGCGACACGTGGACCTGGGACGGCCACACCTGGGCCGCGCTCCATCCGCTGAACAGCCCTCCTCCGCGGCTGGGGGCCTCCATGGTCAGCCTCCCTGGCGGCGGCCTGGTACTGGAGGGTGGTGAGCTCTCCCAGGAAACCTGGTACTACGACAGGTGGACCTGGGATGGATCCGACTGGCGTCTCGCGGCCGCTACCACCGCCGCGCTAGCCAGCCTCGGCCGGGCCGCGGCCAACGATCCACTGGACGGGAGGCCGATCCTCTTCAGCGGCTACTGGCCGCCGAGCGACGGCGACCAGATGCTGGCCTGGGACGGCAAGCTGTGGACCGAGTTACAGGTGACGCCGCGGCCACCGGCACGCCAGCAGGCGGCGATGGCGCTGGAGCCCGGCTCGGGCGCCATCCTGTTCGGTGGCGAGACGACCGGCAAGCTCTTCGACGACACCTGGAGCTGGGACGGCAAGGCCTGGAGAGCGCTGCCTGGGCCGGGGCCAGCTGGCCGCTTCGACTTCTCGTTGGCCTATGACCCCGACCACCAGGCGCTCCTGCTCTTCGGCGGAGAGAAGATCGCGGTGCACAACTCGGTGTTCTGCGACACCTGGAATTACCGCGGCTTCCACTAATCCGGGCGAGGGAGTAAGGACACCCTTTAGCCCCCGGTCAAAATGCGATCATGCCGGGGAAGTGGAGATCGACTTTGCCTTCCTTGCCAACTACGCTGAGGCGTCGCCCAATGGCCTGGTCACCGCTGTCGGCGCCGGCTGGGACAACGCCTGGCGTGCCTCCTACCCGGCGCCCTTCAGCGGCTACCTGGTGGCCCGGCTGACGCTGACGCGGCAGGAGATGAGCCATGCCCACAACGTCGAGCTGGACATCGTCGACGCCGACGGCAACGCGATGGTGCCGCGGATCAGCATGCCGATCGAGCCGCCTTCCACGCTCGGCGCCCGGCTCAACATGAACCTCCTCTTCGACCTCCGCGGGGTCGTGGTTTCTCGCGCGGGCGGCTACAACCTCGAGCTGGGCGTCGACGGGCGATCGTTGAAGAGCTTCACCGTGACATTCAACCCGGAGGGCACGACGCTATGACGACTGGGAGCCAGGACGTCATCGCCGGTCTCGGCAAGGGCGGCGTGTTCGACATCACGACCACCGGGCGCAGGTCGGGTGAGCCGCGCCGCCTCGAGATCGGCTATCACGTCATCGACAGCCGTCTCTACATCAGCGGCATTCCAAGGCCGACCCGGCGCGCCTGGCTCGCCAACCCGGCGCTCACGCTTCATCTCAGGCAGCCGGTCCCGACGGATGTGGCGGCGACCGCGCGGATCATCGACAGCGAGGCCGAGAGGCTAGCCGTGCTTCCCCACGTGGCGCGCAACTGGGGTCGCGACGACGTCGAGCTGATGGTCCGCCAGAGCCCGCTGGTCGAGGTGGTGATCGGGCTCGAGGGTTAGCCGGCACCGGGTCGGGCGCCTCTTACCGTTAAGTGAACAGGTGGGGCGGCCCGGACGGTGTGGTGGTGACCAGGTCGCCCCACCAGATCCTACAGGTCTTTTGCGCGGACTTTTGCAATTCTCGGTAAATTTTTTTGCTGGGTACTCTGGGCTCCGGCGGTGTTAAGCAACGTCTATGAGGCGGCCGGCGGCGAGGCAACCTTCCGGTTGCTCGTCGAAAGGTTCTATGCGGGCGTTGCCGAGGACCCGATCCTGCGCCCGATCTACCCGGAGGAGGACCTCGCCAATGCCGAGCTGCGGCTGCGGCTCTTCCTGATCCAGTACTGGGGCGGGCCCACCACCTACAACGACCTTCGGGGGCATCCCCGGCTGCGGATGCGGCACATGCCCTTCGCGATCGGGCAGCGGGAGCGCGACGCATGGCTCGCCCGGATGACGGCCGCCGTCGATTCGCTCGACCTGCCGAGAGGAGTCCGCGACGCCCTCCTCGAGTACTTCGAGGACGCCTCGCGGGCGATGATCAACCGGCCAGTACCAGGTTGAATCACTAGACCGGGACGTTTACCGCTTCGCGGCCGGCTTGTCCTCGATCGCCCTTAACGTCGGCCGGGCATGGACTTCATCCGCTGCTGGCTGTTTCACAGGACAACCTGGACGATCCTGATCCCCGGCATCCTGCCCGGCAATCTCGACGCGGTCGCCTACTGCCCTACCTGTGACGCCGGTCGCGGCCACCGCCAGGTGGCGCTGATCCCAACCCAGAGCCGCTCCTAACCAGAGATCGCCCGGGCCACCCCGCCGAGCCGGCGGGGAATTATTGCAAGCTTTCCAGTCGGTGGCTTCCCGGAGGCTCTTCGTCGACATCACGCCGCTCCGGGAGTCGCGCGACTACCGGCTGCTCTGGCTGTCCCAGCTGGCGACGAGCGGCGGTCGCCAGATCGTCATCGTCGCGGTTCCGTACCAGGTCTACCTGCTGACCCATTCATCGCTCGCGGTCGGCCTCCTGGGCCTGTTCCAGGCGGTCCCGATCGTCGTCGCCGGCCTCTACGGCGGGGCGCTGGCGGACCGTTTCGACCGTCGCCGCCTGCAGCTGATCGGGAAGTGCCTGGTCGCCCTCTCCTCGCTCCTGCTGGCGGTCGGCGCCATCGGGCTCCGGGCGCCGGTTTGGTTCGTCTTCCTCGTCGTCGCCTTCGCCGCGGCGGCCTCGACGGTCGACCAGTCAGCCCGCGCGGCGACGGTGCCGCGGCTCGTCTCGCGGCGCTTGCTGCCCTCGGCGATGTCGCTCGGCCAGGTGCTGTTCCAGACCTCCGCGATCGTCGGGCCCGCGCTTGCGGGTCTCATCCTGGCCCGGGCCGGAGTCACCTGGGCGTACCTGGTCGACGTCGCCTGCTTCCTCCCCGGCGTGCTCCTGGTCAGCCGGATCACGCCCCAGCCGCCCCTCGCCGACCACGGCGTGGTGCTCGACTGGCGTGCGCCCGCCGAAGCGCTCCGTCACGTCCGCCGCAACCGGCTCCTGCTCGGGATCTTCTCCGCCGACCTGATCGCGATGATCTTCGGGATGCCCACGGCGGTGTTCCCGGCGTTGGCTCTCAGCGTGTTCCGGATCGGCGCCGGCGGGCTGGGCCTTCTCTACGCCGCCCCGGCGGCGGGGGCCCTGATCGGCTCGCTCTTCTCGGGCTGGGTGCGAGGCGTGCGCCGGCAGGGTCTTGCCGTCTTCGTGGCCATCGCGGTCTGGGGGGCGGCGATCGCCGGGTTCGGGCTGGCGGGACGGGCGCTCTGGATCGGCCTGCCGCTGCTCGCCCTGGCCGGTGGCGCCGACCTGGTCAGCGCCATCTTCCGGAGCACCATCCTGCAGCTCTCCATACCGGACAACCTGCGGGGGCGGATGAGCGCGTTCCAGCTCATGGTGGTGACGACGGGCCCCCGCCTGGGCGACCTCGAGGCGGGCGCGGTGGCCGCGCTCGTCAACCCGGTCTTCTCAGTCGTGTCCGGTGGCGTCGCCTGCATCGCTGGCATCGCCCTGCTCGCCATGGCGATGCCCGAGATGCGCCGGCAGCGCGCGGCCGACGAAGATCATCCGGCGGTGAAGGCGGTCGCGAGCCCTTAACCGACTTCCAGCAGCTCGACCGCGAACACCAGCGTCGCACCGGCCGGGATCGGTCCGACCCCGCGTTCGCCGTAGCCGAGGCCGGCCGGGATGACCAGCTTCCGCCGGCCGCCGACCTTCATTCCGGCCACACCCTCGTCCCAGCCCTTGATCACCTGGCCGGCGCCGAGGCCGAAGCGAAAGGGCTGGCCGCGGTCGCGCGAGCTGTCGAATTTCTTGCCGTCGGTGAGCCACCCGGTGTAGTGGACCGTCACGCTCTTGCCGGCCGCCGCTTCGGCGCCGCTGCCCAACTGCGTCTCGATGTACTGGAGGCCCGAGAGTGTCGTCTGGGCCTCGCCCGTCTCGTTGAAATCGTCACTCATATCGTTAACCCTAGACTGACTCGCTGATGGCGGGAGCTCGATTCGGGGTCATGGGATTGGCCGTGATGGGCGCGAACCTGGCTCGCAACGTCGCCTCTCGTGGCGTCCCGGTCGCCGTCTACAACCGCACCGCGGCGCGGACCGACGCCTTCATGGCCGAGCACGGGGCGGAGGGACGATTCACCCCCGCCCACAGCGTGCCCGAGTTCGTCGCGGCCATCGACCGGCCCCGCGCGATCCTGGTCATGGTCAAGGCCGGCTCGCCGGTCGACGAGGCGATCGCCGAGATCTCACCCCACCTCGAGGCGGGCGACATTCTGATCGACGGCGGCAACTCCTTCTTCGAGGACACGCGGCGCCGCTGCCGGGAGCTCGAGGACCGTGGCTTCCGCTACCTGGGCACCGGAGTGTCAGGTGGGGAGGAGGGGGCGCTGAAGGGCCCCAGCATCATGCCCGGCGGGACCGCCGAAGCATACGGGCAGGTGGAGGCGATCCTCACCTCGATCGCGGCCGACGTCGATGGCACGCCCTGCTGCACCTACATCGGCGCCGACGGCGCGGGCCACTACGTGAAGATGGTCCACAACGGCATCGAGTACGCCGACATCCAGCTCATCGCGGAGAGCTACGACCTGATGGCGCAGGCGCTCGGCCTCGGCCCCGCCGAGCAGGCGGCGATCTTCCGGGAGTGGAACCGCGGCGACCTCGACTCCTACCTGATCCAGATCACCGCCGAGGTCCTCGACAAGCGCGACGCCGGCGGCGCGCCGCTGGTCGACTCGATCGTCGACGAGGCGGCCCAGAAAGGCACCGGGAAGTGGACGTCGCAATCGGCGCTCGACATCGGGATCCCGCTCACGGGCATCACCGAGGCGGTCTTCGCCCGCTTTCTGAGCGCACAGCGCAAGCAGCGCATCCACGCCTCCCGGGTGCTCGCGGGGCCGAACGGACACCGCCGGGGTGACGCTCAGCTGGTGGATGCCATCCGGGACGCGCTCTTCGCGTCCAAGGTGGTCGCCTACGCCCAGGGCTACGAGCAGATGACCCTGGCCGCGGCCGAGTACGGCTGGAAGCTGGACCTCGGCGCCATCTCGACGATCTGGCGGGGCGGCTGCATCATCCGGGCGCGCTTCCTGGATCGGATCAAGCAGGCCTACGCCGATGATCCCGAGCTCGCCAACCTGCTCCTGGCGCCCTACTTTCGCGACGCGGTCGCCGGCGCCCAGGACGCCTGGCGAAGAGTAGTTACCGTGGCCGTCGAGATCGGGGTGCCGGTCCCTGCCTTCGCCTCGTCGCTGGCCTACTACGACGGCTACCGGCGGGAGCGGAGCCCGGCCAACCTCATCCAGGGCCTCCGCGACTACTTCGGTGCCCACACCTACCGCCGGCTCGATCGGGAGGGGTCGTTCCACACCCGCTGGGCCCAGGACGGCTCCGAGATCGAGGCCTGACCAGCCGCCTCAGCAGCCGCCGGCAGTGCCCAACAGGAGAGGAGTCGATGCCGCCACGTCGGGGCCGCTGAGAGCGACCACCGCCACCTGTCCCTTCGCCGGCGGCACGGAGAGGGTCGAGTTGCCGTCGGTCGTGTTCCAGGTCCCGTCGGCAGTGATCAGGCCGCCATTGAAGTCGGTGACGGCCGCCGTGCAGAGGTCGACCGTCTTGAACCTCCAGGTGACGTCGTGGGGGCTCCCGGCGACGGCGAAGGTGATCACGACATTGAAGGTGCAGGACGCGCCGGGGGCGCAGCTGGCGCTGTTCGCCTTGAGGGCGACACTCTTGACCGAGCCGGCGGCGGCGGGGGCGAAGACCGGGACCTGGCCGGGTGGCACGGAGGCGACGGCGGAGGGGGAGGCCTTGGGGGAAGCCTTGGGGGAAGCCTTGGGCGAGGCGGAGGCCGCGCCGGAGGGCGTCGCCGTGGGCTGCGCGGTCGCGGTGCCGGAGCTCCCGCCGAGGACGAGGCCGCGGGCGAACCAGCCGCCCAGGGCGAGCAGCAGGACGATCGCGAGGACGCCCCCGATCAGCATCCAGTTCGGCCCATCGCCGCGTTCCTCCACGTAGTCCGCCGGCATCGGGCGGAGGGTTCGCTCCTCCCAGGAGCGGCGCGGCTCCGCCGCGACCGGGGCGGCCGGGGCAGGGGATGGGGC
>DATCOZ010000223.1:0-17144 GCA_036564345.1 Candidatus Dormiibacterota bacterium
AGCTCGAGCCTCTCCGAGCTCACCGCCCGTGAGACCGAGGTTCTCAAGCTCGTGGCCAAAGGCCTGACCAACGCCGAGATCGCAACGACCCTCGGGATCGGCGAAGCAACCGTGAAGACACACGTCGCGCGGCTGCTGATGAAGCTCGAGGTCCGCGATCGGGTCCAGGCCGTAATCTTCGCCTACGAGTCGGGCCTTGTCTGACCCGGCGTGCCGGCGCACCTGGCCTCCATCTCGTTGCACAGCCAGCCGGCCCGATTAGTTCGAGGCGGCCCTGGACCACCTGGTGCTCTTTCGCTTCGACCCCCCGAGGGCACGTCCTTGGAGGCCCTCGGCTAGGACCTGAGCGGGATCTCCCGGCCGTTAAGTTCGGTTAATTGGTTCGACCGCTGTAAGCCTGGGTCCACCACCGCCGATCCATATCGCGAACCGGAATAGTCGAGGTCGCTACGCGCGTATAGCGGCGTTGACGAAGGCCTCCCAGCACACGGGCTCGGGCGGTGGATGGAGCGAGTAGCGGATTTCCGCGATGGTCCCGGCGGGGCCCTCAATCCTGACCAGCCAACTGCCGAGGGCATTGCGGCCCTCGAGCTCGGCGGCCAGACCTTCGCGGCGGAGATCCTCGATAGCGCAAAGCGCCCAGTCGCGGGACGGGATTGGCACCACAATTCTGTCTGATCCCGCGCCCACGACCGGGTTACTTCGCCGCGAAGGGTGGAGGTCCAACGATTTCGATACCGCCGTTTTCCTTGGCGGACCGCTGGATGCGGGCCATGTCCACCGGGGCTGCAGCCACTATCTCCTCGGTCGCGGTTACGCTGGCGCCCCGGTAGAACGCCTCGCTGCCACCCGGCGTTTCCAACACGAGCATTCTTGCCGTCTCCGACGTGACCATGAAGGCGTGCGGCACTCCGCGCGGCGCCATCAGCACCCCCTGCCGACCCACCAGATACTCCTCGCCCTGCACGTGGATAAGCAGCTCGCCTTCCAGGACGATCATGGTCTCGTCGCAGGGATGCGTGTGCAGCGGGGTGACCTTGCCGCGAGACATCACGGCTTCAAAAAGGATGAAGGCGCCCCCGGTCTCGCGCTCCGTGGCCTTCCAGACATGCACTCCGCCGCCATAGAACCAGAGTCGCTCTCCTTCGCCGTCCTGGCGAACAACGGGTACCGCCGTGCTGGTTGATGCCACGTCATGTCTCCTCTTGGTCTACCGTTATATGGGACGACCGTCCCATTACCGCACAACAGTACCATAGACCTGATGTCAATGCCATATGAAGCGCATGGCCGAGTGGGCCAGAAGGGACGCACTCGCAGCGCCTTGATTTCGGCGGCGCGCGAACTCATAGCCCAGGGCGCGACCCCCACCGTCGAAGCTGCCGCTGCGGCCGCACTCATATCAAGGACGACGGCGTACCGCTATTTCTCGAGTCAACGGGCCCTCCTGATCGCAGCCCACCCGGAAATCGAGATGACCTCGATGCTCCCTCCAAACCCTCCCCAGGACCCGCAGAGTCGCCTTGACGCGGTCCTCCACGAGTTCCACCGGATGATCCTCGAGACCGAGCTCCAACAGCGCACCGCGCTGAGACTGTCGCTGGAGCCGGGATCTCAGCATGGAGACCATCCGCTGCGCCAGGGTCGCGCGGTCGGATGGATAGGCGAAGCCCTGTCGCCGCTGCAAGGGGTGTTGCCGGAAGAGGAGTTGACGCGCCTGGTATTGGCGATCAGGAGTGCGACTGGGATCGAGGCACTGGTTTGGCTCACAGACGTGGCGGAGTTATCTCGCGAGGAGGCCACTGCCCTGATGCGAGGCACTGCGCAAGCCCTCCTGAGATCTGCAGTTCCAGGTTGAGGCGTTGCCGCTAGAGCGCGATGACAGCTCTCCTCTGTGGCCGCCACCACAAGCTCAGGCACGGCGGTTGGCAGCTGTTCCGGACTCAGGCCGGCAGGTGGAAGGCGATTCCCCCGCTGCCACCGAGATGGTCGTCACTCAGCGACTTGCCGGCTGGCTAGCCATCCGGCCCTCGTTACGATCGTGCGGCCCGCGTTTGGTTTCTGAGTCTTGCTTCCCTCAGAACAGCCCTAGGCCCAGGTGATGACTTCCTCGTTTTCGAGCCTGGGAAGCCGGCCGAACCAGGGGTTCTCGCCGGGATGGCCGATGTTGACGACCAGCACGGAGCGGTAGGTGGTCCCCTCGAAGAACTCGGCGTCGACGCCGGCATTGTTGAAGCCGATCATCGGACCAGCGGCCAGTCCAGTGGCTCTTATGGCGAGGATGAAGTAGCCCGCCTGCAGGATCGTGTTGAAACGGGCGGACTCGCGCCGCATGGTTTCCTCGGCGAACGCATCCTTGATCTCCGGCCGAAAGGGGACCAGCCTCGGAAGATGCTCATGGAACTCGAGATCCATGGCCAGGATCGCCACCGCCGGCGCACTGCCCGTCTTGGCGCGGTTCTTGTCGAGCATGTGAGGCAGCAGTCGCTCACGGCCCTCAGGCGTGAGGAGGAACACGATGCGCATCGGCTGTCCATTTGCCGACGTGGGCGCCCACTTCGCCAGCTCCCAGATCTCGGTGAGCTCTTCGCTGCTCACCGGCGTGTCGCTGAACGTGTTGGCAGTCCGAGCGTCGGTGAACAGGATCGACCTGCCCTCGGCGCTGAGCCGGCCGAGCGGGGATCGTTGGGTCACGCTTGTCATGCCTCAATCCTCGGGGTGATTTGTCCAAGTCGGTCGGCGAAAGCGGTGGTGGTATCTCGTGAACTAGTCGTAAGCGAGGATTTTCGAACCGTCAGGACGGGAAAGCAATAGGACAAATGACCAAACCGGCACATTCCAGGTCAGTGGAGCCGAACCAGGCTGCGCGCCACGATCGCCGCGTCTTGGCCGACACCGAAGAGGAGGGACGACTTGCGGGTGCGCAGGAAGTGCACGCCGACAAAATAGAGCCCGGACACCACGGTGCTGGCGCCGTCGATGGTGAGGGGAAAGCCCCACGGATCGAAGGCCGGCACGTGAACCCACCTTGCATAGTCGGGCCGAAAGCCCGCGGTGAAGATCACCGTCCCGAAGCCGTCCAGGTCGACCTCCAGTGGCGGATCGGCCACGAACGGCGGTGGCACCGGTAGCTCGGGAACGTCGAAGCCCGCGGCCGGCAGTTGCTCTCGCAGCATCTTGCAGATGTCCGCATAGCGCTGGTCGCCGAAGGCCACGGAATCGGCCAGGTCCGGGGCGAAGAGCGCTTTTCCCCCCTCCAGGGCCCGGAGGTGGCCAAGGAGCTGGACGCCCATCGCCTGGAGAACTCGGTAGTTGAGATCGTGGCCTCCGTCCCGACCGGTGAACTGGATGTTCGCGACGAGCCGCGCCTGGGGCGACGGCAGGGCGCTCAGCGGAGAGTCGAACCAGTTGGTCCTCTGCAACCAGTCCACGAAGTCAAGGCCGGCAATGCGGCGGGGGCCCCAGGGAGCTCGGCCGCAGGCAAGCGACACGTCGCGGCCCGCCAGGTGCAGGTCTTCGGCGAGCTGGCAGCCCGTCTGGCCGCTTCCGACGACGAGGACGCGGCCCGCCGGCAGCGCGTCGGGGTGCGTGTAGCCCTCGGCGTCGATGACGAGCAGGCGGGAGGGGAACGCCGAGGCCAAAGCCGGACGGTGCGGTCGCTGATAGGCGCCGGTTGCCAGCACCACCTGGCGGGCACGAATCTCGCCGGATGAGGTCTGAAGCAGGAATCCTCCGCCAGCGGGCGCGTCCAGCCGGTGGACCTCGACGCTGGTGTGGAGCGGAGCGTGGAAAGAAGTCGCGTACCGCTCCAGGTAGGCGACGATGTCGTCGCGAGGGACGAATCCCTGCGGGTCATCGCCCTGGTACGGAAAGCCCGGCAGGTCCATCGTCCAATTCGGGGTGACGAGGCAGAAAGAGTCCCAGCGCTTGCGCCAGGTGCTGCCGACGCGCTCGCGTTCCAGTACCACGTGGTCGAGTCCCGCCTGGGTGAGCGCATAGCTGAGCGCCAGGCCCGCCTGTCCGCCACCGACGACAACGACTTGGTTGTCCGACAAGGTCCGGTCGATCTTACTTTGGGCACGGCGGCGTCAAGCACGGTAGGCCGTACGACGTGGTCAATCCTTGAGGATTGCCAGGTCGAGCCGGCTGAGACGGTCGGGGTCGGCGAGCAAGTCGATTCCCACGATCTTGCGCCAGGTTTCGAGCACCACGAGAAGTGCGAGACCGACCGAGTCGGCCTGGAGCACCTCATGCTCAGGGTCGGTCCCCTTCTCGCGACTCACGATCGGCTCGACACGCTACGCGTCCAGCGAATCCTCGCGCCGCGAGGCGGAGGAGGGCGCGCCCCGCGAACGAGACACTCGGCGACTTCAAGGGCGGCATCTTTCCCTGAGGCTGCCGGCGAACGGCGCGGCTCAGCCGTCGAGAAGTTGCTGCTGCATCGTCCGGGCGAGCCAGGTCCCGAAGCGCTCCGCCGTCCATCCCCTGCGGCGCACGAGCTGGTCGTAAAGCCCAGGATCGTTCAGCACCCACACGATGTCGGCGGCGGTCTCGATGTCGACCCCCTCTCGCAGGGCACCTCGAGCGACGACGGCGCGAACCACGTTGGCCGCTCCCTGCCGTCGCTGGGCCTGGTGCGATTCCCAGAGCTCGCTGACCTCGGCGTCGTCGCCGGCCGCCGCCCGCAACGCCCCATAGATGGCCGCCAGGCGGCTCCCGATCTCGGTCACCAATTCGGCGTAAAGGGCCAGGTACAGGCGCGGGTCCTGCTCTTCGTTGATCACCCTGGAGCGCGGCCGGTCGGGCAGTGACACCGGTTCGTCGTCGCCCACGATGGCCACGTCGAAAGCGGTCTTCAGGAGCAGAGGCTTGCCGCCGACGGACGTGAAAACCGTCGCCCGGCTGACCCCGGCGGCGGCCGCGATGTCCTCGATCGACGTCGCCGCATAGCCCCGCTCACCGAAGAGCCGGGCCGCCGCCTCGAGCACGGCCAGGCGGGTCGACCGGGCCTGCGCCTCGCGGAGAGCCGATTGGTATGGCCGCTTGACTTCCCTTGCTCCTTTGATTAGATTATGAGTCGAACGATTCGATTAACTGTATTATGAATGTGGGAGGGCGTCATGTCGACAGGCACATCATCGGTCAGCCCGGTTGCGGAACGACTTCGCCAGGCGGTCAACCGGCACGACCTTGATGGCCTCGCCGGCTGCTTCGCTCCCGGGTTCGTGAACGAGACACCGCTTCATCCAGCCCGCTCCTTCGTGGGGCGCGAGCAGGTCCGCAGGAACTGGGCGCAGATCTTCGCCGCCGTCCCCGACATCGAGGCCGAGCTGGTCCGCTCCGCCTGCGTCGGCGACACGGTCTGGACGGAGTGGGAGATGAGCGGCATCCGGGTGGACGGTGGCCGGCACCTGATGCGCGGCGTCAGCGTCTTCCAGGTCGATGACGACGTCATCGCCTCGGTCCGCTTCTACCTCGAGCCGGTGGAGGAGGGCGGCTCCCGTATCGACGCCGCCGTCCGGGAGGCGGTCGGGCGATGATCCTGGTAGCCGGCGGCACGGGACTGCTGGGCAGCGAGGTCGTCCGCCTGCTGCGTTCGCGTGGACTTGCCGTGCGAGTCCTCACCCGGGACGCGCTGCGGGCCGACCACCTCCGGGCCGAAGGGATCGAGGTCGTTGTCGGCGACGTCCGCGATGCCGCGGCGACCGAGCGCGCGACCGCCGGCGTCGAGACGGTGGTCTCAGCTGTCCACGGCTTCGCCGGCCCGGGCGCCGTCAGCCCCGAATCGGTTGACCATCTCGGCAACCGCAACCTGCTGCGGGCGGCGGAGCTGAACGGGGTGGGCCACCTGGTGCTCATCTCGGTCGTGGGCGCGGGCCCCCATCACCCGATGGAGCTGCATCGAATGAAGCACCGGGCGGAGCAGGAGCTGCGGGCCGGCCGCATCGCCTGGACGATCATCCGGGCGACCCCTTTCATGGAGCTCTGGGCCCACTTGATCGGTGGGCCGGTCTTGAAGATCGGGAAGACGACGGTCTTCGGCCGCGGCGACAACCCGATCAACTTCGTCTCGGTCCAGGACGTGGCCCGCTATGTCGAGCTGGCGGTGGTCGATCACAACCTCCGTGGCACCGCGATCGATGTCGGCGGACCCGAGAACCTGACCGCCAACCAGGTCGCCCAGGTCTTCGCGAAGCTGGTCGAGGGCGAAACCTCGGTCGGTCACGTGCCACTTCCGGTGATGCGGCTGGCGTCGGCGCTCCTCCGGCCGCTCAAGCCGGACCTCGCCCGTCAGATCCAGGCCGGTGTCGTAATGGACACGATCGACATGCGGTTCGACGCATCCGATACCCAGCGGCTGTATCCGTCGATCCCGCTCACAAGGCTGGCCGCGGTGGCGCGGGGCGTCTCCTTTCCAACCCCCACCGCCGCACCGGCGTAGTCGTGGCGGCGCGCCCAAATTGACACTGGGCGCGCGTCTCGGTGGCGAGGTTGGTCCATAATCCGCGTCGACTGTGCCGGCTCGGACCACTTTCCAGGGGGTGCGGATATGGCCAAGTACGCGATCTTCTTCACGCTCAAGGGCGAGACGGTCGCCCACGCGATGGAGCATCCAAGCGATCGTTCGGCGGCGGTGGCGAAGGCCGCCGAGGCAGCCGGTGGCAAGCTCGAGGCGTATTACTGGATGCTGGGTGACCGCGACGGTTTCGTGATCGTCGACATGCCCGACTCGACAGCGTTGGCGGCGGTGAGCCTGGCGGTGTCGAGCAGCGGGGCGTTCGGCCACCTGTCGTCCCACGAGCTCTTCGACGCGAAGGAGGTCAGCGGACTCCTGGCCAAGGCCAAGGGACTCAAAGCGCAGTACTCGCCGCCCTAGCCGAGGGACGCCGGCAGGACGCCGAGCAGCGACGGCAACCCCTGGCCCGGGAGGCGTGTGAGGCCGGTAACCGGCGTGAGGGCGCCGCCGGGGACCGCCGCGATGGCGGGTCCGGTCGGCGCGACCACCAGGAGGTGGCTCCCGTCGAGCCAGCCGAGTGGCTCGGCGCCGCGGGCGAGCAGTGATTCCGATCCGTCCTCGAACAGCTCGGTGTCGTACGAACCGGCCGCCCCGGCCCTCACCGCTCCGGCGATGCGTTCGCCGTCCGGCGACAGGGCGAGGTATGCCGGCTGGAGGCGGCTCACCGGTCCGGACGGGTCGAGCCGGAAGCTCTGGGTGCCTCCGCTCCAGTCCTGCCGGCCGAGCGTTCCCGCCTTCCAGCAGGCGCTGCCCGCGTTGACGAGCGGCCCGAAGTTGCAGGTCACCAGCGCCTGGCGGGTCCACGACGCCGGATCGACCAGGTGGTACTCGACCGCGGCGTAGGGGTTGAACGCGGTGAAGACGCCCGGTTGACCGATCGCCAGCACCACGTTGCCCGCTCGCCAACCGACGGGCCAGGCGACCATCGAGCTCGAGGTGAAGACCTCCGTACGGTTGCCACCGCCGGCGAGGTCCTCGACAGAGAGGCTGAGTGTGTAGGGGACGCCGGAGGCTTCGGTTGGGTAGGTGATGACGGCCACCGCGATCCGCCGGTCGTCCGGGCTCACGGCGAACGCCACGTTCGAGTTCGGTTCGAGCTCGAGGTGCCGGACGAAGGCGACGCTGCCGGTGGGCGAAAGGGACTTCACGTCCGCCTCGCCGTCGAGGAAGTAAACGTGTGTCGCTGAGACGCTGGTCTCGGGAAGCTGGTAGTTGGCGGTGGCTGTGGCGGCGGCGGGAGACGGACAGGCGCCGATCGGACAGGGCGCCACGGTCGGGCGATAGGTCTTGAGCGAGCGCGCCAGAGCGTGGACGGCGGGGAGGGCGTGCCCATCGGGTCGGACCAGCTGGATGGCGTAGGGCTCGGCGCCGCCCGCCCGCTGGACCAGCACCCCCAGCTGCGCCGCACCGGCCGGGGAGGCATCGGTGGCAGGCACCGGGGTCGAGCTCGATGGCGGCGAAGCCGATCGGCTCGGCGCGGCGGGACCTCCGCAGCCGGCGAGCAGCACGGCCGCGATCGCCAGCGCGGACACCCTTCCCACGCGGCGGCTCAACTCACGATCTGACGCTCAGGCGGCCGCGCACGCGCCGGTCGGCGCCGAGGCCGGGTTGTAGGTGACGGAGACGTTGGGATGGATTGTCGTGGCGCGGGCCGCGGTGAAGACGAGAAGGTAGTCGGCGCATCTCTCGCCCTCGTGGATGTCGACGTCAAGGGTGGTCACGTCGTGCCATCCCTGTCCGGTCCGCCTGACGCGTCGTCGTGCCGGATGACGTAGTAAAGGGCGTATCCGCCGCCGAGCCAGGTGACGGCCAGCAGCAGTCCTAATGCGACGAGCAAGCCTCTCATTTCGACTCCTGGTGGCGTGGCCGGCAGCCGAATTGTCACACAGCGGCGGCGCCGCCTCGGGCAGCGAAAAGCGGCGCAATAACAGTGAGGAAAGTCAAGCTAACGCTGGCCGGCGGCACGCCGCTGGGCGGCTCCCACGATCGCCACCGAGCCTGCGCCGATGCCCAGGAGGAGGAGCAGGACACCGCCGGCGACGGCCAGCACGCCGGCCCCGCCGAGGCCGCGGTAAAGGGCGAAGAAGGCCAGCGCGAGGCCCACGACACCCACCGCCAGGCCGAGCTGGAGGGTGGCCGGCGTGACCCAGGTCGTACGCAGCGAGCCGGTAGCGGGCCGGGAGACCATCGCCAGCATGAAGAGGTCGGCGGGCGGGATGAATACCTGGAGCAGCCTCGGGAGCGGTGGGACCGGACCTTCGGGCACGCGTGTGAACCGGTTGCTCAAGGTCCCAGAAGGTAGCCCATCCGGCGGGGCAGGTGGGCGATCGCGGCCGCCACCGGATGGGCGCGAACGCCGCGCTCCTCGGCCGCGTCTTTGGCGATGATCGCCCGCCGGACGGCAGCCGCTCCGAGCGAGCGGAACGGCTCCGGCGGGAACAGCCTCGGCTTCCGGTCGACCATCGGAAGCCGGGTCACTTCGGTGTCCGCGCCGGTGACCAGGTCGGCCAGCACCCGGCCCGCCAGGTGCGAGGGCGCAACGCCGTTGCCGGTGTAGCCGAGGGCGTAGAAGAGGTTTCCCGGGTCCAGCCTTCCAAAGCTCGGGAGATGGGTCGGTGAGACGTCGATGGGACCTCCCCAGGCGTCCTCGAGAGGGACGTCGGCGAAGCTGGGAAAGAGCCGCCGGAAGCCCTCCGCGGCCTCCGCCACGGCACGTGAGTCCTGAGTGAAGGAGGCGCCGATCGACTTCGCAGCCCGGCCACCACCGCCCCCGAAGGCGATCCGGCCGTCCCGCGTCGTCCGGAAGTAGCGGATTGACGTGCGGAGGTCGCTCACCAGCTCGCCCCCCGTCCAGTTGACGGCGGCCACCCGCTCGGGCGCCGGGGCGGTCAGCACGATGTAGCTGCTCCAGGCCACGAGCCGGCGGCTCAGCTGCCGCCAGCCGGTCGCCCAGGCGTTGACCGCGAGGACCGCCTTCGGCGCCCGCACGCTGCCGCCCGGGGTCACCGCCACCGGCGGCGGTCCGGGTTCGAGGCGGATTACAGGGGTGCCCTCGTGGATCGAGACGCCGCGCTCGAGGACCACCCGCCGCAGGCCTCGCGCGAGCGATGCCGGCTGGACCGAGGCGCCGTCGGCCATGAACGCACCGGTGCGGAAGGCGGGGGAGGCACACCGCTGCTGGACCTCCTCTGCCGTGAGCTCCCGAAGCTCCTCCGGCGCGCCGACCTCCCCGGCCATCCGGACCATCTCCCGGCAGGCTGCCTCCTGCAGCGGCCCCGTTGCCGCGAACAGGTAGCCCGCCCGCCGGTACCAGGCGTCGATCGCGTGCGTCTCGCAGAACTCGCCGATCGCCTCGATGCTGGACGAGATTGCGCGACATGCGCGGACCGCTGCCTCCGCTCCATAAAGGTCGACGAGGCCATCGAGCTCGTCCCACCAGCCACTGGCAAACCCGCCGTTGCGCCCGCTCGGCCCGCCGCCACAGATGTCCTGCTCGAGCACGACGATCTTGAGATCAGGTTGGCGCTCGGTCAGGAAGTAAGCGCTCCAGAGCCCGCTATAGCCGCCGCCGACGATCACCACGTCGGCATTGACATCCCCGTTCAGGGGCGGGCACTCGCGCGCCTCCCCCGCTGCCACCAGCGCCTCCCGCAGCCACCAGCTGCGCTGGGCACCAGGGGAGAGTGCCCTTTCGGTGAGATTGAGCCCAGCCGGCACCACCCGCCGTATGTAGCACCGGTAGCGCCCAGAGGTCAAAAGGCGCGACTTTTTCGAGGGCTTACGATGCAAGACAAAAAAGGGAGTGGATAGGCCTTGGCAACCAACACCGCCGCGCTAGCCATCGACGCCGAGCGCGTCAAGACCCTGATCGCGACCGAGGAGGAGGCATTCCGCGCCGGTCGGCGGCGCTCCGACGAGCTGTGGCGCGAGGCTCGGCGATTCGAGCCGCGGGGGGTGCCCTCGTCGTTCCAGGACGCGGCACCGCAGCCGATCTTCGCCGACCGCGGCAAGGGCAGCCGGATCTGGGACGTCGACGGCAACGAGTACGTCGACTTCCACAACGGGTTCGGCGTGATGGTCGTCGGCCACGCCCACCCGTTGATCGTCAAGGCGGTGAGCGAGCGGATCGCGCGGGGATCCCATTTCGCGCAGCCGGGCCCCGACGTTGCGGCGGTCGCGGGCGAGCTGGCCCGGCGCTTCGGGCAGCCGCAGTGGCGCTTCACCAACAGCGGGACGGAGTCGACCCTCGACGCCGTCCGCCTCGCGCGCGCCTTCACCGGCCGGGAGCGGATCCTCAAGATCGAAGCCTCCTACCACGGACATCACGACTCTCTGATGGTCTCGGTCGAGCCCGACCCGGCGCTCATGGGACCTGCCGACGCACCCGCCTCGGTGCCGCAGAGCGAGGGCATCCCCCGGGCACTGGTCGACCTGGTGACGGTGGTCCCCTTCAACGACCTGCCCGCGCTCGAGGCGGCATTCAGCCGCTATCCGGACGGGGTCGCGGCCCTGATCGTGGAGCCGGCGATGATGAACGTCGGCATCGTCCTGCCCGACACCGGCTACCTGGAGGCGGCGAAGGAGATCGTCCACCGCCACGGCGCCCTCCTCATCTTCGACGAGGTCAAGACCGGGGTCACCATCGCGCCGGGCGGTGCGAGCGAGCGCTTCGGCGTGGCGCCCGACATCGTCGCCCTGGCCAAGGCGATCGGCGGCGGCCTGCCCTGCGGCGCCGTCGGCGGACGCGAGGAGGTGATGGCTTTGATCGAGGAGAAGCGGGTGGCCCAGATGGGGACCTTCAACGGCAACCCGCTCACCATCGCGGCCGCCAAGGTCACCCTGGAGGAAATCCTGACGCCCAGCGCGTATGCCCATTTCGACGCCATGGCGGAGGTCCTCCAGGGCGGCCTCGACGCGGTGATCGCGGAGCACCGGCTGCCCTTCCACGTGACCACCATGGCCGCACGCGGGGGCATCGGCTACCGGGCGGAGCGGGTCCGCAACTACCGGGATTACCTGCAGATCGACAAGCCGGCGGCCTACCTCGCCTGGCTCTACCAGTGCAACCGCGGGGTGCTGATGGCCCCCGGCGCCGAGGAGAACTGGACCATCTCGGTCCAGCACAGCGAGGAAGACGTCCAGCGCTACGTCGACAACTTCGCGGCGATGGCCCGCGACCTGAGGGCCTGACCATGACCGCCGCCGAGCTCGGACAGCTGCGCGAGCGCTTCATACCGCGAGGCCTTTCGACGACGCATCCTCTCTTCGTCGACCGGGCGAAGGGAGCTGAGGTCTGGGACGTCGAGGGACGCCACTTCATCGACTTCGCGGGCGGGATCGGGGTCATGAACGTCGGCCACGCGCATCCGCACGTGATGGAGGCGGTGCGCGACCAGCTCGAGCGGTTGACCCACTCCTGCTTTCAGGTCGCCATGTACGACTCCTACCTGCTCCTGGCGGAGCGGATCTGCGGCCTGGTCCCGGGCGACTTTGCCAAGAAGGCGATCTTCCTGAGCACCGGGGCCGAGGCGATCGAGAACGCGATCAAGATCGCCCGAGCCCACACCGGGCGGCCGGCCGTGATCAGCTTCCGGGGCGGCTTCCACGGCCGCACCCTCCTGGCGCTTACCCTCACCGGCGAGGTCCAGCCCTACAAGCAGAACTTCGGACCCTATGCGCCCGAGATCTACCACGCCGCCTATCCCAACGAATACCGGGGCTGGAGCTCGGAGCAGGCGATGGCGGCCCTGGAGGACGTGTTCAGCTCGGCGGTGGCCCCCGAGCGGGTGGCGGCCGTGCTGATCGAGCCGGTGCTCGGCGAGGGCGGCTTCGTCCAGGCGCCGGCCGCCTTCCTGCGCGAGCTGCGGGCTCTGACCGAGCGGCACGGCATCCTGCTCATCGCCGACGAGGTGCAGACCGGCTTCGGCCGCACCGGACGCTTCTTCGCGATCGAGCACTCGGGCGTGGTGCCCGATCTCGTCGTGATGGCGAAGAGCCTGGCGGCGGGCTTCCCGCTCTCCGGGGTCGTCGGCCGGGCGGACGTGATGGACGCCCCCAACCCGGGCGGGCTGGGCGGGACCTACGCCGGGAACCCCATCGCCTGCGCAGCCGCTCTCGCGGTCCTCGACGTGATGCACGACGAACGTCTGCCCGAGCGCGCCGCCCAGATGGGCGCCGTGCTGGAGGAACGGATGCGAGGCTGGGCCTCCGAATACTCCCTGATCGGCGACGTCCGCGTGCTCGGCGCGATGGCCGCCCTCGAGCTCGTCACCGACCGGCTGGCGCGGACGCCCGCGGCGGCCGAGACGGCCCAGGTGCTGGTCGAAGCCCGCGAGCGGGGCCTCATCCTGCTCCGGGCCGGCGTCCAGCACAACGTGATACGGACCCTGATGCCGCTGACGATCCCCGACGACCAGCTCGAAGCCGGCCTCGATATCCTCGAGGCCGCACTCGCTGAAGTTTCCGGGAAGGAGTGACAAGATGAAGACCGCCATCGAGCAGCGCCAGATGTTCATCGGGGGCCAGTGGCATGCCGGCTCCGGCGGGGAGCAGCAGGACATCGTCAACCCGGCGACCGGCCAGGTGATCGCCCAGGTGCCCAAGGGCACGGCGGCGGACGTCGACAAGGCCGTCGCGGCCGCCCGCAAGGCATACGACGCGACCTGGTTCGAGAGCACCCCGCGCGACCGCAGCGAGCGGCTCCTGAAGCTCGCCGACCTCATCGAGGCCAACGGCGAGGAGCTGGCACGAATCGAGTCGGAGAACGTCGGCAAGCCGCTCGCCACGACGCTCTCCGAGGAGATCCCGCCGATCGCCGACTGCTTCCGCTTCTTCGCCGGCGCCGCCCGCACCTTGGAAGGCCGCGCCGCGGGCGAGTACATGGCGGGCATGACGAGCTGGGTGCGGCGAGAGTCCCTCGGCGTGGTCGGGTCGATCGCCCCCTGGAACTACCCGCTCCTGATGGCCGCCTGGAAGCTGGGGCCCGCCCTGGCAGCCGGCAACACGGTGGTCCTGAAGCCCTCCGAGTGGACGCCCCTCACCGCGCTGCGGGTGGCCGAGCTCGCGGCCGACATCCTTCCGCCCGGCGTCCTCAACGTGATCACCGGCGACGGCGAGCCGGTAGGCGCGGGCCTGGTCCGCCACCCGGGGGTGAGCATGGTCTCCCTTACCGGTGACGTCGCCACCGGCAAGGAGGTCGCCAGGGCGGCGGCCGACACGCTGAAGCGGGTCCACCTCGAGCTTGGCGGGAAGGCGCCGGTGATCGTCTTCGACGACGCCGATCTCGCGGCCGTGGTCGAGGGAATCAAGATCGCCGGCTTCTTCAACTCCGGCCAGGATTGCACCGCGGCCACCCGGGTCATCGCGGGCCCGGCGATCCACGACAGGCTGCAGGCCGACCTGGTGCCGGCTGTCAGCTCGCTCGTCGTCGGCGACCCGAACAGCGATGACACCGAGATGGGCCCGCTCGTCCACGCCGAGCAGTTGGAGCGCGTCTCGGGCTTCGTCGACCGTGCCCGCGCGGCGGGCGGCAAGGTCCTGACCGGTGGCTCTCGGATCGATCGCTCGGGCTCGTGGTACTCGCCGACGGTCGTCCTGCCGGCCGGTCCCGACGCCGAGATCGTGAGGCGGGAGGTGTTCGGCCCGGTCGTCACGGTTCAGCGCTTCAGCGACGAGGAGCAGGCCCTGGCCTGGGCGAACAGCGTCGACTACGGCCTGGCGGCGTCGGTCTGGACCCGCGACGTGGGCCGGGCTCTGCGGATGGCACGGCGCCTCCAGTTCGGCACCGTCTGGATCAATACCCACATCCCGCTGGTCAACGAGATGCCCCACGGCGGGTACAAGCAGAGCGGGTATGGCAAGGACATGTCGATCTACTCGCTCGAGGAGTACACCCAGCTGAAGCACGTGATGGCCTCGCTGGACTGATTTGCCGGCTTAGGATGGGAGGCCAGATGGGCGAATCAGGAACGGCTCCGAAACTGAAGCCGGAAGACGCTCGGGGCGGCCAGCGGCCGGGCGAGGAGCCGGTTCAGGTCAACGATCCTTACAGTGGCGGTGAGCCGGCTCCCGAGCAGCCTACCGACGACAAGCAGCACCCCACGGGAGGTTAGCGGGCGCCGGCCCGCTGTCGGAGCTAAGGTCGAAAGACCAGGGAGTAACCCCGTCCTGGCTTGTTGACGATGTCGGTCGGGACTTCGAGGGCCGACAGCAGCTTGCGCAGCCGGCGGACGTAGTTGCGGACCTCCTCCGGGAAAAGAGCGGGATCGGCCCAGGCCTGACCCAGGATCTGGGTTGCGGTGAAGAAGCGGTGGGGATGGTCGAGGAGGAACTGCAGCAGCTGAAACTCGCGCTTGGTCAGCGATGCCTCGCGGCCCTGGTGCCGGATCATCCGGCCCTGCGGGTCAAGCCAGAGGCCCTGCAGCTCCCACACCCGCGCATACCACAGGTCGAGGCGTGCCTGGTAGCCCATCATCTGCTGCTCGATTATCACCACGTCCTCGGCCGCAGCGTGCTGAGCCACCGGTTTCAGCTTGGGCAGCTCTCGCTGGACCCTCTCCAGCAGGCCGACCTTGAAGCGGAGCAGGTCGGAGTAAACGCTCATCCAGTGACGAGCGTCCTCCCAGTGGGTTGTCTCGAGGTCTTCGCCCTCGAGCGGACGGTTGGCTCGATCGTCTAATGGGCCCGCCATTTTTCGTGACCGGCCCGAGTTTAGGCCTGTGCCGCGGCCGTGCGCAAAAAATTCAGTAAATGAAGCCAACCAGAGGTACCTGGCCGGGATGTATGACCCGGGTGCTCACCCGGTTCCAGCCGATGAAGTTCATCTCGGACACCACCCAGGAGCCATCGCCGTTGACCGACTCGACGTAGGCGACATGCCCGTAGCTGCTCTCCCGGGTGACCATGACGGCGCCGACCCGCGGAAGCTGGCCCTCGGGCTGACCGTAGGCCCGAGCGTTGGGCCACCAGTCGATCGCGTTGCCCAGCCAGGGGATGAACCGCCTGTTGGCCACGTACCAGGTGCAGTACCCGTAGGCGAAACGGTTGGGGTAGGGTCCGCTGCCGCTCCAGCTGATCGGTGTCGAGGGTGAGGCTGCGGCCGCCGCCGCGATGGCGCGTGCCCGCTCTGCCAGCTCCGCGTTCCGCTGGGCGACTGCCTGGTCCGCCACCTTCTTGGCCTCGTCCCGGCTTACGACGAGGCTGGCAAGGCTGGTCGCGGCCGAGTCGCGAGCCACCTGATCCTGGTGCCGGAGCTCACGGGCCTGGAGCAGAAAGTTTCGCTGCTTGCCGGCCATCAGCCGGTCGTTCGTGATGTCTGCCAGCACCTGGCTCACGCTGCCCGCCTCGAAGAACTGGACGACAAGCGCCGGCCGCTTGTACTGGAGCCGGGCCAGGGCGGCGATCTGCACGTTCAAGGCGGCCTCCAGCTTCTGGTCCTGGCTGAGCTTGCGATTGGCGGCGTCGACCTTTCCGTTGGCCTGTTCGATCTGGTTATTGAGTGCGTCGACCTTGGCCAGGAGCGCCGCCGGGCCGTCGGGGCTCGCCGCGTAGGCGGGCGAAACCGGCATGCTGACAACCCCAGCGGCAATGGCGGCAACGAGCAGTGCTGTGATCTTTTTCATGAAGAGACGACCTCGACCTCGTCTTTGGATCCGGGCGCCCCGAATCCTTCCGCGGTTTACCTTGATCGCTTGTCCGCACGGCTTGACGGCTGACCCCCCGGTCGCCGAAGCCCGCGCGTCACGGTAACTCACCGGGGGGTCCGCTGACAACCCCTTCCGGCCGATGAGTCGAACTGCAGCCGGCGTGATCGCGCCGTGGAGATGGAACAGCACGAATGCCGCCGCGCTAAGGTTCGTTTTCGTGGGTGGGGCGTTCCGAGGCTGGACGGAGGATTTCCAGCGCTTCTTCATCGGGCTCGAGCTGGACAACTCGAAGTCCTACTTCGAAGCGAACCGGAAGCTCTACCTGGATCGGGTGAAGGCGCCGCTTGAGGCGCTCTTCGCCGACCTCGAACCGGAGTTTGGGAAGGGAAAGATAACCCGGCCCAACCGCGACATCAGGTTCTCGAACGACAAGTCGCCCTACAAGACGAGGATCTACGGCACCGCCGAGCGGGGTGGTTACGTGGGGCTGGACGCGAAGGGCCTGAGCGCCGGCGCGGGCCACTACGAGCTGGACCCCGACCAGCTCGACGCCTACCGGAAGGCGATCGTCGCGGATGGGAGCGGGAGCAAGCTCCTCGCCATCGTCCACAGGCTCGAGGCGAGCGGCTACGAGATCGGCGGCGAAGAGCTGAAACGCACCCCGGCCGGACTTCATGCCGATCATCCGCGCGCCCGGCTGCTGCGCCATAAGCGCCTCTACACGTGGAGGAGCTTCGGCCTCCAGCCCTGGCTCGGGACCGCCAAGGCCAAGGATCGGGTGGCGGACGTCTGGCGCGACGCAGGCCCTCTCCTGGAGTGGACCGGGAAGCTGCTCGGCTAGGAGGCTGCTCCTGGTTCGGCGTTACGCCCGCCGCTGCCGGTAGGCGGCATCCGCTCGCCGCCAGCTGAGGGCAACGCCGGCGACCATGGCGACCAGGAAGGCCGCCAGACCGAGTGCGAGGATCACCGAGGCAAGCCGGCCC
>DATCOZ010000258.1:0-21969 GCA_036564345.1 Candidatus Dormiibacterota bacterium
ACTCCAACGCGTTTCGGTCTCGCCTCGGGCGAGTTGCGGCGCGACCTTGGGATCCGTTACTGAGACGTGGGCTGGAACGCATCTCCAGATGATCCCACGATCACCTCGAAATGTCACTATATTATGCGAGGCTCTTTAGCCCGTTCGAGCGCCCGGACGTCGAGCGGAGCCGGTTCGCCGACGTTCCTCGGGCCCAGGGGTCCGGAGCCGCCCACGGGCGATGCAGCTAACCCGGTGACACGGTAGCCAGCTCACGCGTTATCACGCGGTGCTTGACCGGGGTGTTGAGGATCACCGAGGTGATCGTGTCGCCCTCGTGTGGCGCAAGCCTCCGGAGGATGTCCTCGAGGTGCTCGACCGAGCGGATGGCAACCCTGACGACGTGGCTGTCGTGGCCGGTCACCCGGTGGCATTCGAGCACCTCGGGGATGTCCCGGACCTGCTGGAAGATCTGGTCGGAGAGCTTTCCGCTGGCGATGATCCGGATCACCGCCTGCATCGGGAAGCCGAGCTTGGCGACGTCGACCTCTGCGTGGTAGCCGGTCAGCACGCCGCTCTGCTCGAGCCGCCGGACCCGCTCGATGACCGCCGGCGCGCTCAGCGAGACGAGCCGTCCGAGCTGTGCGTAGGAGAGCCGCGCATCAGCCTGGAGGAGCTCGACCAGCCGCCAGTCGACGTCATCCAGTCCGATTTGCGATTCGAAGGTCATGGGGGTGATCTTACCGCGTTTCGCTGGCAAGAATCCCCTTGTTCCGTCGTTTTTATGTTGAAACGGCCCCCTGACAGGGCATACTATGGCAGTAAAGAGGTGACAATCGCGATGCTTTCTCAGACGATCCCACCGGTGCTCGGCTTCCTCGCCTTCCTCGGCCTCGTCCTCGCGGCGGCTTTCTGGGGTGAGGACTCCGTCCTGCCCGCCGGTCTCACGCGCGACGGCCGCGCCGTGCGCTGGTCGCTGCGCCCCACCGACGAGAGCTGAGCCCCCGCTAGGCGACTCGCCGCCGAAGGGTTGTGCTCGCCAGCACGATCATCGCGGCCGCGAACACGATCGCCACGGCCAGGTCGAGGAGCAGGCCGCCCGAACCGAGGCCCGCCCCCTTCAGCATCACGTCCCGCATGCCGTAGACCGCGTAGGTCAGGGGCAGGACGTCTGACACGTACTGGAGAGGTCGAGGCTCGTTGGCGATGGGGAAGAGGATGCCGCTCAGCAGGACCTGGGGGAGCAGGACGATGGGGATGAACTGGACCGCCTGGAACTCGGTTCGCGCGAACATGCTGAGGAAGATCCCGAGGTTCACCGCCCCGATGGCGAGGAGGGCTTCGAGGAGGAAGACGAGGAGCACGTTGCCCTCGTTGTGGATGCGCAGCACGGCCAGCGCGAAGACGAGCACCAGCACGCTCTGGACCAGCGCCACCAGCCCGAAGCCGAGCATGTAGCCGAGGACGATCTCGCCCCGCCGGAGCGGGCTCGCCATCAGCCGCTCGAGCGTGCCCTGGCTCCTCTCCCTCAGGAACGAGACGGAGGTGACCACGAAGACCAGGAAGAAGACGATCAGCCCGATGAAGGCGGGGCCGAAGTAGTCGAGCGTGTCGAGGCTGGAGCCGCCGTGAAGGTAGAAGATCTTCGGGCTGAGCTTCGGCCCGGCGCCGGCGAGGGCCGCGATGATTGCCTGGTTCAGCGCCTGCAGGACATCGGCGGCAGGTCCCGGCTGGGTTCCTTCGAGGTGCACCTCCGGGCTCAGAGTTCCGCCCGACAGTGCCCTGGCGCTGAGGTCGGAGGGGATCACGATGTAGCCGGCGATCGCCCCGTCCGCAAGCTTCTGGGGTGCCGTGGCAGCGTCCATCTTCGTTGCGTCCACCCGGCTGGAGTGGACCAGGCTGTCGGCGATCCGCCCGCCCAGCGGTCCCTGGTCGAGGTTCACCACGCCCATCGCGGTGTGGCCGGCGCCGCCCCTCAGCAGGTAACCGAGGAGGCCCAGGATCACGAGGGGCACGAGGAAGAGGAGCGCCAGGGTGCGCCGATCGTGGCGGAACTGGCGGAGGATCCGCCGGGTCACCGCCCGAACCCGTTCCGGCTTCATGACCCGGCCGCCGAGAGGGTCAGGAAGGCTCGCTCCAGGTCGGGGGCTCCGGCCCGCTCTTTGAGCTCCGCGGCCGAGCCCTCCGCCAGCAGCTTGCCGGAGCGGACCAGGCCGAGGCGATCGCAGCGCTCGGCCTCGTCCATCACGTGGCTCGAGACGACGATCGAGATGCCGCTCCGGACCATCACCCGAAAGCCGTCCCAGAACTGGATCCGCAGCTGCGGATCGAGGCCGACGGTCGGCTCGTCGAGCAGCAGCAGACGGGGCCCATGGACGATCGCGCAGGCCAGCGATGCGCGCTGCCGCATTCCGCCCGAAAGCTCGGTGATGACGCTCTTCCGCCGCTCCCAGAGCTCCACGAAGCGGAGGGCTTCGTCGACGCCCGCCTCGGCGTCGTTGACGGCCGCGAAGAAGCGGACGTTCTCCTCGACCGAGAGGTCCGGGTAGAGCGCGGCCTGCTGGGTCATGTAGCCGACGTTGCCGAGAATCCCCACATTGGGCATCCGGGTGCCCAGCACCGTCACCGAGCCGGCATCGGGCAGGATCAGCCCGACCAGCATCCGGATCAGGGTCGTCTTGCCGGAGCCGTTAGGTCCCAACAGGCCGTAGACCTCGCCCGACCGGACCTGGAGGGAGACGTCGTCGAGCACCTTCAGGCTGCCGAAGCTCTTGCTGACGCCCGCGACGGTGACGGCGTCCTCGGTCACGGCCCGAGACTATCTGATACGAGCCGTCTCGTCAAGGATCAAGCCTCCGCCTCATCCCGGTGCGTCCGTCGCCAGGTGGAGGCGATCCCAATCGGACCACCGTCCCGCCACGTGGATGATCCGCGTGAAGCCCGCCTGTTCGAGGATGCTGGCGGCGATTCCGGCCCGGTAGCCCGACGCGCAGTGGACCGCGACCGGCGCGTCGCGGGGGATCTCGTCGGCGTGGTGGGCGACGTCGGGAACGTAGAGATGGATCGCGCCCGGGACGTGGCCGTGGGTCCACTCGTCCTCGTCCCGGGTGTCGATGACGGTCATCGGCTCCGCGCTGAGGACCCAGCCGGCGAGGTCCTCGATCTCGGCGGTTTCGAAGCTCCTGACCGGCAGACCCGCCTCCTGCCAGGCCTCGACTCCGCCCTCGAGCGTCCCCGCGATGCGGTCGTAGCCGATCCGCAGCAGCTGGCGCTGGGCCTTTGCCTGCTGCGCGGCGCTGCCACCAGCGAGGACCAGCGGGCGGCGGCGATCGACGACCCAGCCCACCCAGGCGCTGAAAGGACCGTCGATGCCGATGCTGAAGCTGCCCGGCAGGTGGGCAAGGTCGTATTCGCGGGGAGTCCGGAGGTCGACCACCGCGGCGCCTCGCTCGCGCGCCAGCGTCTCGACCTGGAAGGGCTTCAGGCGGGCCAGCGGCGGGAGGGCACGGCCGAGCAGCGGCAGGCCGGACCGGTTTAGCTCGGCCATCTCCCGGTAATAGTCCGGGTAGCGGGCCTGGTGGAGGGCGCGGGCGAGGAAGGGCATCAGCTCGTCGGTCGTGAGGAAGGGATTCGTCAACCGCTCCCGGCCGAGCGTGGTCTGCGTCTCCGAGCTGCTGCTCGCACCGCAGAACGATCCTCCGCCATGGGTCGGGTAGACCGCCACGTCGTCGGGCAGCCCGTGGAGGCGGACCTTGAGGGTGCGGAATGCCTCGAGGGCGAGGTGCACGGCGAGGTGGGGCCCGAACAGGTCGGTCCGCGCGATCGCGCCCACCATCAGGGCACCGCCCGAGAAGAGAGCCAGCGGCAGGGCGCCCTGGCAGATCAGGTAGCTGAGGTGGGTCGGGGTGTGGCCGGGCGTGTGGAGAGCGCGGAGCGTGTACCGGCCTACAGCCAGCTCGGCACCCGCTTCGGGCGGCTCGATCGCGGCGCCGGATTCGGCGGCGAGCTCCCGGCGGCCGGAGGCGAAGTCGTTGTGGAGGTGGGTGTCGAGCGCGCGCCGGATCGTCACGCCCAGCTCCTCCGCCCCGACCAGGTACCGCTCGACGTCGCGGAAGGGGTCGATCACGATCGCCTCACCGGCCTCGGGGTCGGCTACCAGGAAGCTCGAGTTGCCGAGCTCGGGCGCCCGGATGACGCGCACCTCAGGCCGCACCAGGGCCATTGCGCTCACAGCGGAATCTTGAGACATTTCGGCGACTGTGCAGCTGGCGCGCTACGGCTGGGTCCGCGACATCCCCGACCAGCGGGACCTCCTCTACGCGCCTCCGCCCCAGATCAGCGACGCCCTGCCGGCGCACGTCGACCTGCGCTCCCAGTTTCCGCCGCCCTACGACCAGGGCGCCCTCGGCTCCTGCACCGCCAACGCGATCGCCGGGGCTCTCCAGTTCCTCGAGGGAAAGGAGGGCGCGCCGGCTCCGATCATGCCCTCCCGGCTCTTCATCTACTACAACGAGCGCTCTCTCGAGGGCTCCACCGGGAGCGACTCGGGCGCCCAGATCCGGGACGGCATCAAGACCGTGGTGCGCGAGGGCTTCTGCCCAGAGGCCGAGTGGCCGTACAACATCGCCGCCTTCGCGACGAGGCCGTCGGCCGGTTGCTACGCCGACGCCCTGAAGGAGCGCGTGAGCCAGTACCTGCGGCTGACGCCGGCGACGGTCCCGCTGCTGACCTGCCTGGCCAGCGGCTACCCGTTCGTGTTCGGCTTCTCGGTCTACGAGAGCTTCGAGACCGCGGCGGTTGCGACGACCGGGTTGGTCCAGCTGCCCCACCCGAACGAGCGGCTGGTAGGTGGGCACGCGGTGGTCGCGGTGGGCTACGACCAGCCGGCCGGGCGCTTCATCGTCCGCAACTCCTGGGGCGTGGGGTGGGGCACGGCGGGCTACTTCACGATGCCCTTCCAGTACCTCACCGACCCCATGCTCGCGGCGGACTTCTGGACCATTCGGAAGGTCCCCGTATGACGATCCCGTTGGTCGAGCTTCCGCGGGTGCTCGACGCCCTCCGGGTGCCGCTCGAGCCCGATGGCACGGGCTCGCCCGAAGGCTGACCCGGTGGGCTGCCGCTAGGTCGGGATCGGCGTCCCGGCCAGGGACCCGTTGCTCGCCGTGATCCGATCGTCCGAGATCACCTTGCCGTCCTTCAGCCGGATGATCCGGTCGGTCCGGTTGGCGATCTCCATGTCGTGGGTGACGATCACGAAGGTGACGCCCCGCTCGCGGTTCATGCGCCGCATCAGGTCGATGAGCTGGGTCGAGGTCTCGCTGTCGACCTCGCCCGTCGGCTCGTCGCCAAGGACCAGGGCAGGGTCGTTGATAAGGGAGCGCGCGATCGCCACCCGCTGAGCCTGTCCGCCGGAGAGCTCGCTGGGCTTGTGCTCGACCCGGTCCGCGAGGTCGACCTCGTCGAGCAGGCGCAGCGCCCTCGCCTTTCCCTCGGGATCCTTGTCGCGCCGGTAGCGAAGGGGGAGCATCACGTTCTCGACCGCGTTCAGGGTCGGCAGAAGGTTGAACTCCTGGAAGATGAAGCCGATCCGCTCGCCCCGCATGGAGGCGCGATCGCCGTCCTTCAGGGTGCCGGTGTCGACGCCGTCGATCAGGATCCGGCCCGACGTCGGCCGGAGGAGAAGGCCGAGGAGGTCGAGCAGCGTGGTCTTGCCGCTGCCCGAGCGTCCCACCACTGCGACGAATTCGCCGCTCTGGATGCTCAGGCTGACGCCGTCGAGCGCCTTGACGAGGTTCTTGCCCTGCCTGTAGTGCTTGGTCAGGTCGGTCAGTTCGATGGCTGCCATGGGGGTCCCTTTTCTACTGGTGCCGCAGCGCGGTCACCGGGTCGAGCCGCGCCGCGCGCAGCGCCGGGATCACCCCGGCCAGGGCTCCGAGGCCGATGGCGAAGGCGAGCGAGAGGACGACCAGGCGCAGGCTCAGGTCGAACAGCTCGGCCTGGTTCCCGCTGACCAGCCACAGGTTGACCAGGGTCGTCACGGCCCAGCCGAGGCCGAGTCCGATCAGCCCGCCGATCGCCCCGATGACCGAGGCCTCGGAGACGAACTCCTGCATGACGTGTTTGGTGCGCGCGCCGACGGCCTTCTTGAGGCCGATCTCGCGAACCCGCTCCGTCACCGCCATGAGCATGGTGTTGATGACGGACAGGCCGCCGATGACGAGCGCCAGCAATGCCGACCCGGTGGTGATCGCGGTGAGGATGATGGAGGCCTGCCTGAAGGCGTTGACGAGCGTCGAGGGCGGGATCGCCTTCACGCCCGCGACCCGGTCGTTGATCCGGTTCGCGAGCTGGTCGAGGTCCTGGCCGGGCTTGCCGTAGACGTTGATCCCGGTGGCGATGCTGGTCGGGTCGACGTGGCCTTTGAGCGCGGCCGGGAGGGCGTCCCCGAAGAGCGTCTGGCCGTCCTTGAAGCTGACGAGCGCGAAGCTGTCGGGGGCGGTGCCGGTCTTGTCGAGGATCCCGACCACGGTGAACTGGTGGCCGACGTAGTCGGGGTTGAACTTCTTCGGCGGGACCGGCAGCTGGATGGAGTCGCCGACCTTCTTCTTGAACTCCTTGGCGATGTCCGATCCGAACACCACCTGCCCGGTGCCCTGGGCGTCGACGGCGTGGCCGGAGACGTAGCTCAGCTTGAACGTCGAGTACTGGGTGCAGCCAGGCTGGTCGGCGATCACCTGGTCGCCGGGGCCGAAGGTGAAGGAGAGGTCGAGGTCGGTCTTGACCGAAGCACCGGTTGTCGCGCAGGCCGCCTGGACTCCCGGAACGCTCAGGATGTCCTTCGCCTTGTCGATGGTCAGGATGCCGCCGAAACCGCCGTTCGCGGCCGCGGCGACCGAGACGTGGTCTCGGTAGTAGCGGACGCCGCCGTCGATGAGGCTGTTCGACTTCTCCGCCAGCGAGCCCATCGTCGTCAGGGCGAGGACGCCGATGACGATGCCGAGGATGGTCAGGCCGTTGCGCAACTTGCGCCGGCTCAGGTTGCGAAGGATCTCCCGCATTCGGTTGGCTTCAGGCTCCTTGTTTCTTTGCTTGACTCTTCGACGAACACCGGACGGGCGACGGTGCGGGTCGCCCACCGATCAGCACCGCCGCGCCGCGGGATGTGACAGCGACGCGACCGAGCTGCCTAAATTCCGACTACGAAACTGGTGCCGGTCTCGTTACAGCGCCGGCCTCAACCCAGCTCGCGGCGGTCGACCAGGGCGCTCCAGCGCTCCTCCACCCTGCGCAGCCGAAAGACGGCGAAGGCTACCACCCAGGTCACCACGAAGGCGCCGACGATGAACAATCCGATCGAGCCGAAATCAAGGTGGGCGAGAGCGTCGAAGGGAGCGCCACGGAGGTCGAGGACCTGGATCGTGATCTGAGAGACCTCGATCAACCCCACGAAGAGCGCCACGAAGACGCTGAGGCCGGTCACGGTCAGGTTGTAGAAGACCTTTCGGACCGGGTTGCTGAAGGCCCACGAGTAGGCCTTGGCCATGAAGGCTCCGTCGAGTGTGTCCATCCCCGACATGCCGGCCGCGAAGATGATCGGGAGGCTCAGGACGGCCAGGAAGGGAAGGCCCTGGGCGGCCGCCCCCGCGCTGATCGCGAGCAGCGCGACCTCGGACGCGGTGTCGAAGCCGAGCCCGAAAAGGAAGCCGACCGGGTACATCTGCCAGCTGTGGTGGATGAGCTTGAAGAGGCGACCGAAGACCCTCGTCATGAAGCCGCCGACGACCAGCTCGTGGGCCAGGCTGCCGCGGTCGTAGTTTCCGCCCCGCATCTTCCGGTAGACGCGGACGATGTCGATCAGGATCACCAGGTTGACGATGCCGATCAAGAGCAGGAAGAGCCCCGAGACCCCCGTGCCGACCAGGCTCCCGTAGCCCTTCAGCTGGCCGCTGTGAACGCCCTGGACGATGCTCCGGACCGCCAGCCCGAGGCCGGCCGCGATGAGCAGGACGACCGTCGAATGGCCGAGGCTGAAGAAGAACCCGACGCCCATCGGCCGCTGCTTGTCCTGGAGCAGCTTGCGGGTCGTGTTGTCGATCGCGCTGATGTGGTCCGCGTCGAAGGCGTGCCGGAGGCCGAAGGTGTAGGCCACCCCGCCGAGGGCCAGGAAGGCCGGGTGGGAGACGCCGTAGACGAGCAGCGTGCCCCAGCCGAGGAGGTGGAGGAGGACGACTCCGCCAAGGAAGGCGCCCAGCCGCCGGCGCTCCTGGGGATCGAAGCTCCGGCCCAGCCTGCGCAGTGCGGTCCCCACCTGCCGACGCTAACAGCTATCGCGAATCGCTCGCAACTTGGAGTTCAGGTTCTCCGCCGCCGGCGCCTCTCGCGGCGCGCCCGCAGGTAGAGCGGCAGCCCCGCCAGGAGAACCAGGACGATCGTCCCGCCGGCGATGATCGGCAGCAGCTGGCTCCCGGTGCCGCTCTTGGTGCCGGTCTGCGCCACGGCCGCCAGCGACGCGGGCGCATAGCAACCAAGGCTGCTGATCGATGCCGACACCGTTGCGGCCTGGCCGTCGTGGACCGTCGCCAGCGGCGACCAGCTCTGGGTCCCGTCGTCAAAGCGATAGATGGCGTCCCCGCTCGGCAGCTCGGAGGAGTACGTCAAGGCCAGCTTCAGCTGCTGGCCCTTGGCCAACGACGCCGTTGACGTCACGCAGTAGAGGTTGCCGACGATGACCGCCGTGTCGGGCCGGCTGGGAGGGGCGCTCGGGGTGAGATCCACCTCGACGGTGTCCGCGGCCGGTGCGTTTAAGGCGGCGGCGGCGATCGAAAGCTCTGCCTGGGGCGGCTTCTCGCCGGTGGCCACCGAGCCCGCCGCCACCCGGGTGTGGTCGGTGCTCACGGAGAGGCTGGTTGCGCCGGGCAGGGGCTTGAGCCCGTTGGTCGTGACGCCGTCGGGGGCCTTGACCCAGCGGTAGGTGTCGGCGGGCGGCGCGAAGCCGTCGTAGAAGCCGGGCCGGGACTGCCAGGCGGCGACGACGTAGAGGCCGGCCGCGGCGGCGAGCAGGAAGCCCGCCGCCGCGCCACCGGACCGCGCCCTCACACCTCTTTGGTGATCGGCTGGGCGAGGATCCAGAGGCTGGTCATGGTGTAGAGGACCATCAGCAGAAGCATCGGATATTGGCTCAGGAGGACATGGGCGGCGTTCTTGAATCGCTGCCCGGCCCGGAGATGGGCCAGGTACACGGCGATGACGTGGCCGAGGACGATGAGGACGATCTGGACGTACCAGACGACCGCCGCACCGGCGAGGACGAAGCTGATCTTGTAGCCGGCGGTGGGGAGGAGGTGCCAGCCCCGCTGGAGCGGATCGGCGAGAAGCGGGATCAGCCCCTGCGCCTGGACGACCACGTAGGTGTAGTTGTGGGCGGCGTTGTAAACCAGCGCGATCGGCACCAGGGTGAGCGCGAAGGCGCTCAGGGCGCTCGACTCGTCAACGCCCTTCCAGCGCGAAAAGGGCGAGCCGACCTCGGGCCACCCGAACCACATGACAAAGCGCATGACCAGGACGAAGGCGGCCAGGAAGACCGCGGTCAGGAGGACCAGGCCGACGGTCCGGAGGACGGGCACGGCGAGTACTCCCAACGGCGCGAAGAGGGGGTCGAAGGTGACCAGGTACCAGCGGTAGACCGGGGTCGCCAGGATCCCGTCGAAGGCGAGCGTCGAGAGCATCAGGATGACGAAGACGACCCGGTCCCAGCCCGCCCGCTCACCCTTGAGCAGGCCGGTTCCCCAGATCCGGAGGTAGACCCTGGTCCTGCCGTCAGGCCCGCGCTCGATCTCGACCGGTCCGAAGCGGGAGACGATGTCGAAGAGGACGGTGAAGCACTCGACGGAGTTGAGCCACCGTTCGGCCCCGAGCAGGAACATGCCCCCGAGCGTGACCACGGTGTAGGCCAGGGTCAGCCAGGCGAGGACCGCCGGCTGGTTGGCCACGCCCGAGGTCAGCTCGAGGCAGGCGAAGGCGAAGTAGGTGAGCATCGCCGGCCAGATGCCGAAGCGAGGCGCTGGCTGATCGCGATGACCTCCCGTTCCCCGGGCCGGCAGCCGGAGCAGCGAATAGAGCGCGGCCCACGGGTTGAGCAGCCGCCAGAGGTTGCCGACCAGGCCGGCGAGGATGACGATGGCGGCCCAGAAGTACACCCAGACGATGTACTCGGCCGGGTTGTAGAAGGGG
This sequence comes from Candidatus Dormiibacterota bacterium, assembly GCA_036564345.1. Lineage (GTDB taxonomy): Bacteria > Chloroflexota > Dormibacteria > Dormibacterales > Dormibacteraceae > UBA6019. The sequence goes on from DATCOZ010000258.1 coordinate 10,213, forward strand.
TTCTGGGAGCCGAACAGCCCGGTGACGATCACCGCCAGCAGGCCGGTCACCCCGATCACGCCGCCGGCGATCCGGGGCCAGGCCGCGTTGGCCGCGCCCTCCAGCCAGGCGGCGCGCCGGCGCGGGTAGGCAACCGCCTCCTCGCCGAGCTTGTCGCCGGCGAAGAGGACGACCATCACGAACGAGATGACGACGACGCCGGCCGCCGCGAAGAGGTAGAGGAAGAGGGGGCCCTGGAGGTCGTAGCGAGCTCCGAACCCATGGAGGAAGAGCCGCGTGGTCACGGCGAGACCACGAAATTGCCAAGCGGCGTGGCCGTCTGTTCGATCTCCAGCGGGAAGGTTCCCGTCTTGTCGGCCGTGAAGACGTGGGTGACCTTGCCGCCCGCGCTGGGCACCTCGAAGGGGATGTCGTAGCCGTGGAGGTGGATCTCCTCCGCCCTGTCGGCGGCGATCGTCAGGGTGACCCGGTCGCCCTGCTTGGCGGCTGGTGTGTCGGGGGTCATGGTGCTGCCGCTGACGGTGAGGTTGATCGATACCGGCCGGCCGCCGCCGCCGACGGACCTGGCGATCAGGAATCCCCCAGCTGCGAGGAACACGACGACCACCACGGCGACGATGACAACGCGGTTGCGCGTCACTGCTTCTTTACCTTCCTTTCATTTCAAGTCGACACGCCTGCCCAGGCAGGCTGACAGTGGTTTCTAAAGGAGAGGTGAGGAAGGTGGGCCGCGGTTGACGAAGCCGGCCGTTCGGGCCAACGAGAGGCCCGGCGCGTTCGCCGCGGCCCATCCCGGCGCGGGCAAGGCGGCGCCCCGCGGAAGGGCCAGTCCCGGCCGCGAGCGCCGGAGACGGCGCACCGCGCGCCGCACCCGAGCTGAGATCCAGCTCAGGCCGAACACTGCCAGCAGGGCGACGGGGAGCTGGCCGGCCACGCCCCATCCGACGAGATGGCCGAGCGGCGCCGCCGGTAGGCCGGAGAGCCAGGCTTCGGCCAGCTCCTGGCCGGCGAAGAGTGCCAGCTGGGTGCCGAACAGCGTGATCAGCAGGGGCGCCAGTGGCCAGCCGCCTTCCGGCACCTGCTCGTTGCGGAGGCCGACCATGAAGCGCGCCACACCGAGCAGCAGGAGGAGGGCGAGAAGGGCTGCTCCGAGCGTCGCCGCGCCAACCTGGAGCAGGACCGGGAAGTAGGCATGGGCGCCGGTGCTCTGGAGGACGGCCGCGTCAGGGCCGAAGCGCGCGCCGTAGGCGACCAGGTGCCCCAGCTGCGACATCGGCAGCGCCATCAGCAGTGCGGTCACCAGCCCGGCGCGGCGGAGGCCCCTCGTCATTCCACCGTCAGGTTAGACGGCGCGCAGGTTAGCTACCTTTTGCTAAATCTTATACTGATAGTAGAACTATCAGCAATTGAATTCAGAAGGAGGTCGCGGCTCCCGAGCGCCGGCAGTCCGCGCAGGGGCAGATCGCTCGAAGGTGGCGGAAGGTGTAGATGCCGGTCGAATGGCCGCTCCGGAAGCCGAGCTGGAGCGCATAGCGTCCCACCAGCGTCACGGCTTCCAGCTCGAGGTCCGCCTGTGGCAGCTCGGTGACCTTCTCCAGCCGGCCCACCGTTCCATAGCCCTCGCCGCGGCACTCGGCACACGGACAGGCCCAGCGGAGCATCCCGGCCGCGTAGCCCGAGCGATGGCCGTCCTCCCAGGCGATGCTGAGGAGCTGGCTGTCTCGGTCGAGGTCCACGGCGACCGGGAACGGGTCGAGCCGGGGGTCGAGCTCGGGCGCTATCGGACGTTGATGACCGGCAGCTGCCGGAAGGAGCGGATCGAGGTCTGCGCGGCCACCTTGGAGGCGATCGAGCGAAATGCAGCTGCGCCGTTGGAATCGGGCCGCGTCACCACGACCGGCGCGCCGAGGTCGGCATCCTCCCGGATGCCCTCCTCCAGGGGCACCGCCCCGAGGAAGGGGACGCCCAGTTTCTGGGCCGTCTTCTCACCGGTGCCGTGGTTGAAGATGTGCGCCTCGTGCCCACAGTTCTCGCAGACGTAGAAGCTCATGTTCTCGACCAGGCCGAGCGGGGTGACGTTGAGAGTGCGGAACATCTGGAGCGCCTTGACCGCGATGTCGAGCGCCACGTCCTGCGGCGTGGCGACGATCACGACCCCGGAGAGCGCGATCGTCTGGGCGAGGGTGAGGCTGGAATCGCCGGTGCCGGGCGGGAGGTCGACGACCAGGTAGTCGAGCTCGCCCCAGGTGACGTCGCCGAGCATCTGCTGGATTGCCCGGCTGACCATCGGTCCGCGCCAGACCATGGCCTTATCGGCGCCGGCCAGGAAGCCGATCGACATCAGCTTCAGGCCGTGGGCTTCGATCGGGATCAGCTTCTCGTTCTGGACGACCGGCTGCTGATGGGTACCGAGCATGGCCGGGATGGAGGGTCCGTAGATGTCGGCGTCGAGCAGGCCGACCTTCGCCCCGGTCAGCGCCAGCGCGGCGGCGAGGTTGACGGCCACCGTCGACTTGCCGACGCCGCCCTTGCCCGAGGCGACCGCGATCGTCTGCTTAACGCCCGGGATCAGCTGCGTGTTGTCGCGCTGGAGGAAGGCGGGCCGGACGTTCGAGGTCATCTTCACCCGCACGTCGGTCACGCCGGGAAGCGCGCCCGCGTACTGCCGGGCGAGGGTCTGGAACTGGTCCCTGACCGGGCAGGCGGGGGTGGTCAGCTCGAAGGTGAAGTCGACCACTCCGTCATCCGCGATCTGGATGTCCTTGATCATCCCCAGGCTCACGATGTCCCGGTGGAGATCGGGGTCCTGGATCTGGGAGAGGGCCTTCAGGACCTCGGCTTCAGTCGGCAGAGCCACCGTCCGAGTCTACGGGTTTTTATCAACACGGCTTTGATCTGAGGGGGGACGTCCCCCCTGTCGGCCGTGCTCAGCTAAAGCCTCCGCGCGGCCTACCCCCCTCTGAAATAAGCTTGGTAACTCAGTTGACCCCTGAACTCGTCGAGTACTACGGCGGACGTGCCTCCGACGTGTACCTGGAACGCGCGGCCGTCACGCTCGCGGGCGAAGGCCTGGACCCCGTCGTGCAGATGGAGTTCTTTCCCGACCGCGACGGCGTGATCTGCGGCATCGATGAGGCCGCAGACCTGCTGCGCTGCGTGCTCCAGCCGGGCGACGAGGCATGGGGCCTCAAGGACGGCGACCGGATGTCCCGCCGCGAGGTCGTGCTCCGGGTCAAGGCCAACTACTCCCACTTCGGCCGCTACGAGACCGCCCTGCTCGGCATGCTGGCCTCGGGCTCGGGCTGGGCGACCGCGGCGCGCGAGGTGGTCGACGCCGCCGCCGGAACCCGGGTCATCTCCTTTGGCGCCCGCCATGTCCACCCGCTGATCGGGCCGACCATGGAGCGTGCGGCGGTCGTCGGCGGCTGCGTGGGCGCCGCCACACCGGGCGGGGCGCAGCTGGGCGGCCTGGCGGCGCCCTCGGGGACGATGCCGCACGCGATGATCCTTATCTTCGACGACACCGTCCGCGCCGCGCTGGCTTTCGACCAGCACATGGGCGAGGATGTCCTCCGGATCGTCCTCGTCGACACCTTCAAGGATGAGGCGGAGGAGGCGCTCCGGGTCGCCCACGCGCTCGGCGATCGGCTCCGCGGCGTTCGCCTCGACACGCCTCGAGAGCGCGGCCGGGTGACCGTCGACCTGGTCAAGGAGGTCCGCGCCCGGCTCGACCAGGCCGGTTTTCCAAAGGTCGGCATCTTCGTCTCAGGCGGGCTCGACGTGGCCCGGATCGCCGAGTTCGTGGCCGCTCGGGCGCCGGTCGACTCCTTCGGCGTCGGGATGACCATCTCGGCCGCTCCTCCGATCGGCTTCACGGGCGACATCAAGGAGGTCGACGGGGAGCCTCGAACCAAGCGCGGCCGGATCCCGGGCATCACCGAGAACCCGAGGCAGGAGCGGCTCTTCTAAGAAGGGCGGCAGCCGGTCAGTCGAGTCTTGCCTCACCACGAAGTGAGGTGGCCGCGCGAAGCGCGGACGGAGGGGCTTGTCTTTTCAGACGGACAGAGGCAGTCGGAGCGTGAAGGTGGACCCGCGCCCGAGCTCTGACTCGACCGTGACATCGCCTCCCTGCCGGCGGGCGAGCTCGCGGCAGAGGTAGAGGCCGAGCCCGGTCCCCGCGATCGCGGCGTGCTCTGCCGGCACCACCCGGCCGAAGCGTGTGAAGAGCATCCCCAGATCCTTGTCCGCGATCCCGATCCCGTGGTCCACGAACCCGACCACGACCTGCTCTCCCTCGACGCCGGCGGTGACCGTGACGTCTCCGCCGCCCGGGGAGTACTTGATCGCGTTGTCGAGCAGGTTGCCGAGGATTGTCAACGTCCGATCCCGGTCCGCGTTCACGGCAAGCTCGACCTCCGGCCGCCTGAACTTGATCCGACCCGGCTCCCGGGCGCGGGGCACCGCCTCCTCGATCACGTCGGCGAGGTCGAAGGCATCGAGCTTGAGGAGGAGGCTGGAATCCTCCAGCCGCGCCGCCTCCAACATCTGGGTGATGATCGAGTCCATCTCGCCGACCTTGCCCTGGACCGTCCGCAGCGGCCTCATGGTCGCTTCGTCGGCCGAGCCGATCGACCCGTCCAGGATCATCGATAGGTAGCCCCTGATCACCGTCAGCGGGCCGCGCAGCTCGTGCGACGCCAGGCGGAGAAACTCCGCCTTGGTGCGCTCCAGGCTGCCAACCCGGCCTGCCTCCTCGCGCTCCCTCTGGAGCGTTTCCGCGTGGCCCAGCGCCAGGCTCGTCATCTGCGCGATGACCTCGACCAGGTGGAGGTCCTCATCCCTGAAGGCGTCCCGGTCCCGGGCGGTGGCGATCAGCAGCCCGTGCAGCCGTTCCGATGCGCGAACCGGGGCCAGCGCTCCGGCGCGCCAGCCCTCCTTCTCGGCCAGCGCGAGCAGCTCGGGCGCGAGGTCGCCCTCGACGACCACCTCGAGCCGGTTCCGCGCCACCGCGCGGGTGGCGGCCTGGTTCCAGCTCATGGGGTACTCGCCGCCGGAGAAGTGGGAACCCGCCTCGTCGTAGTCGTCCGCGATCCGCAGGCGGCCGTCCCCGATCAGCTCGTGGAAGGCGGCACGGGAGCGGCCGCCGGCCCCCCCGCGGCGGACCACCTGGGCAACCGCCTGGGTGGCGGCCCGGATGATCGAGTCGAGGTCGAGCGAGGCGGCGATCGCCTGGCTGGTCGTGACCAGGAAGCTCAGGTCACGAACCTCGTGTTCCCGCGCGGCGGCGTGCCACGCCGAGAGGAGCCCCCTCGCCGCGAGATGGCCGATCAGCGCGACCACCGGGAGGACTACGGTCTGGGCGCCCGCGGTCGTCGGGCTGAGCTCTCCCTGGCCCACCCCCAGCAGGCGCGATCCAACGGCGACCGCGGTCACCACGATCGTGATCCGGCCGCCGGCGAGCCAGGCGGTCGCAAGCACCGGCAGCACGACCAGTGCCCCCAGGGTCACCGTCATCGGAGAGTGGACGTCGACCCAGTAGATGGCGACGATGGCGATGATCGCAAGGAAGCCGACGAGGAAACCCTGCGGCCGTCCGACGTATGCCTTGGGGCCCACAATGTCGAATCCGGCCGCCGGGTCCATGAGCCATCGCAAGGTTACCCTGCCGCCCCTTGTGTTGGAATCTGAAAGAGCGGAAAGGAGGACAACGTGACTATCGCTGATGTACGTGGCCGCGGCATCCCTTACGAGGACACCGGAGGATCCGGGACGCCCCTCGTCCTGGCCCACGGCTTCTTCATGAACCGGTCGATGTTCGAGCCCCAGGTGGCCGCCCTCCGCGACCGCCACCGGGTGATCACCTACGACGAGCGCGGCCACGGCGAGGCCGCCGACGACCCCGAGCCCTACAGCTACTGGGACCTGGCCGACGACCTTGCCGGGCTCCTCGACCACCTCGGCCTGGAGCGGGCCGTCATCGGCGGCATGTCACAGGGCGGCTTCATCGCCCTCCGCTTCGCGCTCCGCTACCCGGATCGGGTGATCGGCATGGTCCTGCTCGACTCCCAGGCCGGCGTCGAGCTGGCGGAGAAGCGCGCCGAGTATGAGGTGATGCGCTCGGTCTGGGAGGAGCACGGGCCGTCCGAGCTGATGGGCGGAATGGTCGCCGCGATCATCCTCGGCAGGTACGAGGGAAACCCGCGCTGGGTCGCCGCTTGGATCGAGCGCTACCCGACCGGCCTCGGCCAGATCTACACCACGCTGATGGAGCGCGACGACATCACCGAGCGCCTGGCCGAGATCCACGCGCCGGCGCTCGTGGTCCACGGCGACGAGGACGCGGCGATCCCGATGGAGAGGGCGGAGGCGCTCTGCGCGGGACTGGCCGGCTGCGCCGGTGTCGTCGTGGTGGCGGGCGGCTCCCATGCCGCCAACCTCAACCGCCCCGCGGCGGTGAACGAGGCGATCGCAACCTTCCTGGCCGGTCTGAAGCCCTAGCCGCTTATTTGCAGCGCCACGTGCCGGCGACCCGCTCGATCGCGTCGAGGGGATCCGCGCCGTGGCCCATGGTGCTGTCGACCGTACCCGACGTCTTGTCGACGAGCACCACGAAGTTGGTCACCAGCTGCGGAGTGCTGCCGGCGATCTGGGCGTTGCCGGGACTGGCTGTCGCCAGGTTGGTGGTGGTGTCGACCGAGTAGTCGCCGGCTCCCTTGTAGCCGCTGCCGACGACGATCGTCAGGGTGTCCATCTGGCCGAGAGAGTCGGCTGCCGTCAACTTCACGCTGAAGCTGTCAGCGCCCTTGCCGTCCACCTGGCCGCAGCTGGGGGTCGCCGAGGTCCAACGCGCGGGCAGCTTGCCGGTGAAGGTGAGGTCCTGGGCGATCGTTCCGCCGCTGCTGCCGCTGTCGGCGGGAGTGGGCGAGGCGCTGGCTGCGGGGGAAGCAGGGCCCAGGCTGCAGGCGCCCAGGCTGAGCGCTGCCAGAAAAGCGGCTGAGCGCGCGGCGACCTGCGTGAGGAAGCGTGCATCGACGAGGGAGGGGCTGCGCAAGACTACCGGCCGGAATTGTACGGTGGGCCGAGTCGGCCCGGGCTAGAGGCGCGAGCCCCGGATGCGGCCGCGCCGGCGCCCTCCGCGGAACCAGAAGAAAGCCGGGAAGACGATCCACCACCAGAACCCGGCGCCGCCCTGGTGACCGCCCCCGGCGACGGCGAGGACGACAACCGCGATCGCCAGCAACGGCCACCAGTTGAGATAGGGCGCGATTCCCCTCTCCGGGTAGGTGGGTGGAGGCAAAGGAAGGTAGGAAGGACGCGGTGTCGGGCGCGGCTGGAGGTCGTCGAGGAGCGACTCGGTTTCCTCGATCGTCCGCGACCTGAGCGCCGCAGCCAGCCGCTGGTCGAGCTCCTCGTGCGTCAACCGGCCCTGGACATAGGCGTCCTTCAGCGCCGTTACGACACGGTCGCGGTCGGCATCGGAGGCAAGCATTTCCGCCGTCCCGATGTTACGCCCGCCACCCCTCGAAGGGCATGTCAGAGTTGAGGCAACCGGTGCGCTACGAGAACCTGCTGACGCGGTCCTTCGCGATCCTCCGCCGCAAGCCCTGGCTCTGGCTCCTCGCCCTCCTCGCAGGGGAGACGTCGAGCGGCGGTGGCGGAGGCGGCGGCGTCAACTTCCAGGTGACGGAGAGGCGGCCGGCGCCCGACCTCTCCTGGGTGCCCCAATGGCTGGCCGACCGCGCCGGGCTGATCGCCGAGATCGCGCTCGCCGTCCTCGTCGTGGCTTTGGCCTGGTTCCTCGTCTCCTGCGTCGCCTCGGGCGCCCTCGTCGGTGCCGTTGCGCGGATCGACGCCGGCGGCCCGATCACGCTCGGCGCCGCGCGGCGGATCGGGGTCGCCGCGTTTCGCCGCGTGCTCGCCTTGAAGCTGCTCCTCGCCGTCGCCTTCCTCGTCCCCGCCCTGCTGCTCCTGATACCACCGCTTGCCGGCAGCCGGGGAGGCACCCGAGGCCTGCTGAGCGGAGTCTTCATCGACCTGCCGCTGCTTTTCGCCCTGATCTACTGGGCCGCTTTCCTGGGCTGGTTCTCGCCGCTGGCGCTTCGTGCCTGCGTGCTGGATCAGCTCGGCGCCCGGCCTGCCCTGACCGCCGCGTGGGCGCTGCTCAAGCGCAGGTTCCACCGGATCGCACTGACGACCGTCGTCTTCCTCGGCGTCGGATTCGGCATCGGGATCTTGAGCTCGGTGCTCTTCGCCCTCCTCGAGGCGCCCTTCCTGGCCACGCTCGTCGCCGAGGTGAGCCAGGGCCGGTGGGCGGAGCTGACGGGAACGGTCCTGCTCTGGTTGGCGATCCTGTCCCCGGTGTCGCTCGCGATCAGCTCGCTTGTGGGCGCCTACTTCGCGATCGCGTGGACGCTGGCGTACCGGCGGTTCGACGTCGAGGGCGAGCCGGCCGAGCCGCCGCCCCTTCCCGCCTAGCGACCGGCAGCTGGGGGTCCGCCTCGACCTTCTCGAGCGCCTTCACGAGTCGGGTGACCCGCCCGCTGGTCTTGCCGCCGGACTTGGCGCGGCGGCCGCCGAAGACGGTCTGCTGGAGGCGCTCCGGCATCTCCCCGGTCTCGATCCTTTCGAGCGGTACATTCCAGGGCCGGGCGTCGAGGATGGCCGGGCTGATCTCGATCCCGTGGCGCGCCAGCACGCCCGAGAGGTGGGCTTGGTTGCGGCTCATCCCGTCCAGCACCGACTCGTAGCCGTGCTGCGCGACGACCAGCCGCGCGCTGGTGCTCATCACCTCGTGGAAGAACATCTTCTCGTCGTTCGGGAGCGGCTCGATGACGACGATGTCCACCTCGGGGTGGCGCTGCCGGAGCAGCCGCACGTGGTCGGTCAGGGTGTCCTTGAGGATCCCGCGCGCGACCTGGTTGGCGATGCCCTTGATGCCCAGGTCGGCGATGGTGTGCCCGAAGCGATGGAGAAAGGTCGAGTCCTTCACGCCGCGCAGGTCGAGCGGAGCCAGGGCGTTGACGACGACGACCAGGTCGGCGCCCTTGTCGATCGCCACATCCAGAGCGGCGGCCCCTTTGACGCCGCCGTCGACGTAGTCGACCCCGTCGATCCGCACCGGCTTGAAAACGATCGGGATCGCGCTGCTGGCGGCGACCGCGTCCGGGATGCTGACGCTCGGCCGGGTGTCGGCCCCGAAGACCATCCGCTCCCAGGTGTCGAGGCGGCAGGCCACGACGTACAGCTCCTTCTCGATCTGGGCGAACTCGACGGGCATCTCGGCGAGCTCGAGGATCTCGCGCATGAACGCCCCGACCTGGCTCGAGTCGAGCAGCCCGCTGGGCAGCGCAAGGCTGAGGAAGCCGAGGACGTCGCTGATCAGGAACGAGCCGCGATGCTTGATGAGGTCCTGGGCCATCGCCGGCAGGTGGCGGGGCAGCTGCCGGAGTCGGTCGCCGAGCTCGCCGACGTTGGGGGAGAAGACGTGCCGGACCATGCTCCACTGCAGCGCCAGGCTCGGGTTGCGAGCCATGTCGACCAGGGCCTTGGGTGGGATTCCGATGCTCAGCAGGGTGGCGACGAAGGCGCCCGCGCTGGTGCCCACGTAGATGTCGAAGTCGAGCGTGCTCCGGTTGAGGAGAAGGTCGTCGAGCCCGCGTAACACTCCCAGCTGGTAGATGCCGCCGGTGATCCCTCCGCCGGCGAGCACGAGGGCCGTTTTGCTTGGAAGGCGGACGTCCCCTCTGCCGCGCCTGCTCTTCGACAGCTCTCGCCGGTCGCTGGCCACCTGAACGTATCGTAGCTGTCGAAAGCCGAATGCCCTTTTTCTACGCGACGCGCCGGGACGGCGACCGGGTCGAGATCCTCGGCCCCGACGCCCGCCACCTGGCCGGTCCACTGCGAGCTCGGCCTGGAGAGCTGATCTCGGTCGTCGATCCCGCCGGCTCGGTGCTGACGGTACGGCTCGACGCGGTGTCCTCGCGGGAGGTCGCCGGCTCGGTCGTGGCGACCCGCCCGCACGACCCTGAGCCGCACCTCCGGGCGACGATGGCGATCGCTCTGCTGCCGGCGGCCGCGCTGGAGCATTCGCTCTCCCGCGCCACCGAGCTGGGCGCGCACGGCTTTCTCCTGGTCGCCGCCGACCGCAGCGTTGCGAGGGCGGCGAAGCTCGAGCGCTGGGCCACCATCTGCCGGGAGGCCGCGATGCTCGCCGGCAGGCTGGCAGTCCCCGCCGTCGCCGGGCCGGTCAGCCTGAGCGAGGTGCTCGCCGGTGAGGCCGTCGCGGTCCTCGACGCGATGGGCGCGTCCCGCCTGGCCGGCGCCTCCTTCGCTTCCGCGGTAACCCTGGCGGTGGGCCCGGAGGGAGGCTGGTCGCCGGCCGAGAAGGCCGCCGCCGGCGACCGGCTGCTCAGCCTCGGGCCGCGCAACCTGCGGGCGGACACGGCCGCGCTTGCCGGCCTGGCGACGGTGCTCGCCGGGTCTGGGGACCTGTAGGCGTCAGGGGCGACGGCGGCTGGAGGCGACGGCTCCGGTCGTCCGCTCGCCCGGGGCCGGCGGTTCCCCGCCCTCCTTGCCGCCTCGGTGGAGCCGCAGCCGGTGCCGGCCGTTGCCGGTGTGCCCGGCGTCGATCGGCTCCGCCGTCGGGGCGACCGGGAGCCGGAGCGTGAAAAGGGAACCCTGCCCGGACGGCGTGTCCTCCAGCACGAGGCTCCCGCCGTGGCGCCGTGCCAGCTCGCGGGAGATGTAGAGGCCGAGGCCGGTCCCCGGGACCGGACCGAGCGCCTCGTCGTCAAGCCGCACGAACCGCTCGAATACGAGCTCTCGCTTCTCGGGCGGGATGCCGATGCCGTTGTCGCAAACCGCTAGACGCGGTGATTGCGGGTCGCTGACCGTCACCGCCACCGTCGGTGTCGCGGCGCAGTAGGTCAGCGCGTTGTTGAGCAGGTTGTCGAGGATCCGGCCGACGTGCTCGGGATCGGCCTCCACCAGCAGCGGGTCCTCACCGGTTTCCAGCGAGGTGTCCGCCTTGAGCAGCAGCGCCCGCGGCTCCACCCGCTTCAACGCCGCCCGGGCGGCGTCCCGGAGGTCGAAGACGAGCGTTCGCTCCGGCAGTGAGCCGACGTCGATGCGGGATGCCAGCAAAAGATCGTCGACGATCCGGTTGAGCTCGCCGGTCTTCGAGTTGAGCATCTCGAGCGGCATCTGCCAGGTCGGCGGAGCGGCCCCGAGGGACCCATCGGCCATCAGGGCCAGGTACCCGGAGACCACCGAGAGCGGCGTCCGCAGCTCGTGGGCCGCCATGTTCAGGAACTCCGACTTGAAGCGCGACGATTGCTGCGCGGCCGCATAGAGCTCACGCACCTCGGCCGTCTTCTGGTGGAGCTCGACGAAGACCGCCGCCTTGGCGCGGAGGACCTCGGGGACGATGGGGCTGAAGATGAAGTCGACCGCGCCCAGCGAGTAGCCGCGCGCCATGTCCAGCTCGGCCTGTTCGAAGGCGGTGAGGAAGATGATCGGCGTGTGCTCCGAGGAGCGCCGCTGACGGATCAGCGCGGCGGTCTCGAACCCGTCCATGTCGCCCATCCGGACGTCGAGCAGGATCAGCGCGAAATCCTCCCGGAGCAGCTCCCGGAGCGCTTCGCGACCGGAACCGGCCTTGACGATCCGCTGCCGGAGCGGCGAGAGGATCGCCTCCAGTGCGATCAGCTTGGAGGGGGTGTCGTCGACGATCAGCACGTTTGCCACCGGCTCGCCCGC
>DATCOZ010000275.1:0-2997 GCA_036564345.1 Candidatus Dormiibacterota bacterium
CCGGGCCGCCGCGACGGTCCCGAACGCGGCAGCGTGGATCGAGGCCTCGTGGCCGTCCGCCGCGACGGACAGCGCGGCCTCCCACGGCACGCACCACAGCTCACCCATGTAGGGCAGCGGCTCACCGTGAAGCCGACCGGAGTCGCCGCTCGGGAAGATCTCGTCCCAGCCGCCCGACCACCAGTCGTCGAAGTACGCGCCGTACGGCGCGGGGCGGGGCGTGGCCCGCGGGTTGTGCCACAGCAGGTCCCGGTCCCCGACGCGGTCCACGAGCTCCGCCACGTGGCCGCCCATCGACGGGACGACGGTGACCCTGAGCGCAGCGTTCTCGAGCGCGAGCGCATCGAGCCCGCGCCAGCTCGTCGCGACGGCGCGTGCGCCCGTCACCCCGCCGTCACGCGAGGATCACCTCGATGCCCGCGGCGCGGATCTCGGCAACGCGGTCGGGGTTCGCGGCGGTGTCGGTGATCAGAAAGTCCACGTCGGCGAGGGAGACGATCGGCTTGAACCCCTGGCGCCCGATCTTGGACGAGTCCGCCACGGCCACGACGCGCCGGGACCGCGCCGTCGCCGCGGCGCCGACCTCCGCGACGAGCACGTGCGGCGTTGTCAGGCCGGCCTCGACGGTGAGCCCGTCGCAGCCCAGGAAGATCACGTCGGCGGTCAGGTCCCGCAGCCCGTCGATCGTCTGGGGGCCGACGAAGGCCCGGTACTCGGGCAGGTACAACCCGCCCACGACCACCAAGTGGGGCGCCTCCCAGCCGCCGATCTCGTCGATGACCGGCAGCGAGTAGGTGACGGCCGTGATCGCGTTGGGCGCGCGCAGGGCGGCCGGCATCTGGGCCGCGACGTGGGCGACGGTCGTGCCCGAGTCGAACAGGACGATCTCGCCCGGCTGGACGAGGCGAGCCGCAGCGATCGCGATCCGGGTCTTCTCCTCGCGATGGATCCGGAGCTTGGTCGCGTAGGCGCCGGCGGCCAGCCTCGCGCCATGGCTCACCGCTCCACCGTGGACGCGGCGAAGGCGAGCAGCCCCCTCCAACAGGATCAGGTCGCGGCGGATCGACGCATCGGTGACGCCGAAGCGGACCGTGAGATCGGCAACGCTGACCCGCTGGGCCTCCTCGACGAGCCGCGCGATCTGCTCGCGCCGCTCGTGGGCGGACAGCCCACCCGGGTCGGCTTCGATGCCCGCGGGAAGGCTCATTTGTTCACCCCTATCGTCAGGCCCTGGATGAGGTTCTGCTGGAAGATCAGGTAGACGATGATCGCGGGCAGGGCCGAGAGCAGCGAGCCGGCCATGAGGGCCGGGACGTTGACCACGCGGCCCGTCTGGATCACCGCGAGGCCGACCGTGATCGTGCGGACCTGCGGCTCGTTGAGGAACAACAGGCCGACGAGCAGGTCGTCCCAGATCTGGATGAACTGGAGCACGGCGACCGTCGTGATGGCCGGGATGCTGAGCGGCAGCATCACCTTGCGGAAGACCTGCCAGTACGACGCCCCGTCAATCACCGACGCCTCGACGAGCTCCGACGGGATCCCCCGGTAGTAGGTCGTCATCAGGTAGGTCGCGAACGGCGCACCGAGCGCCGCGTAGACGAGGATCGCGCCCAGGTACTGGTTGTTCAGGTGCGCGACCCGGGCGATGTTCACGAACTCCGGGATGATGATCGACTGCATCGGGATCATCATCCCGGCGAGGATCCCGAGGAACACGATGCCGGAGCCGCGGAAGCCGAGCTTGGCGAACGCGAAGCCGCCGGTGGTGCTCACCGCGATGATCAGGAGCACCGAGCCCGCGGTCACGATCGTGGAGTTGACCAGCTCCTGCACCGCCGGCAGGAACTTGAACAGCTCGGCCCAGCTGTCGAGCGAGAACCCGTTCCCGGACAGGTACTGGTCCCTGGACCTGAAGGCCGTCAGGATCATGAACAGGAACGGGAACAGCATGATGACGACGACCACGCACAGGATCAGGAACATCAGGCCGCGGGTGATGCGGCGCCGGCTGGTCCGCACGGTCGCCGCCTAGTCCAGCCGGCTGCGGAAGATCCGCAGCTGCGCGAGGCTGATCGCGAAGACGATGGCGAAGAGGACGATCCCGATCGCCGCCGCGTAGCCGAACACCCCCACCTGGAAGCCCTGCTGGTAGACGTAGAACTCGAGCGTGGTCGTCCCGTAGCCGGGCCCGCCGCCGGTCATTACGAAGATCAGGCTGAAGAGGGCCGTGAAAGCCGTGATCAGCGTGAGGATAAAGGCGAACTGGATGAAGCCCATCAGCATCGGGATCGTGATCGTCACGAACGTCGTGAACGCGCCGGCGCCGTCGACGCGGGCCGCCTCGTAGACGTCCCGGTCGAGGGTCGCCATGCCGGTGATGAAGATGATCGTGTTGGTGCCGAACACGGACCAGATGAAGGTGATCGCGACGGCCTCCATCGCCGAGAGCTCGCCCGCCAGCATGTCGGTGTGGATGAAGCCGAGCCCGAAGGCGCTCAGGACGTGGTTGAGGAGGCCTTCGTTCGCCCAGACCCGGAGCGCCACCATGCCGATGACGACCCACGAGATCGCCGTGGGCAGGAAGTAGGCGGAACGGAAGAAGCGCCAGCCCGGAACGTGCTCGTTGAGCAGGTAGGCCACGAGGAGGGGAATGAAGATCGCGAATGGCACCGAGGCCAGCAGCAGCAGGTTGTTCGCGATGACCCGCCAGAAGGTTGGGTCGCTGAAGAGCCGCTGGTAGTTCGCGGGCCCGATCCACGAGGCGGTGATGCCGTCCCACCGCGTGAAGCTGAAATAGGCCGCCTGGGCGATCGGGACCGCGAGCAGCAACAGCTCGAGGACGATGACCGGCAGGGCGAACGCGATGCCGGCGCGCCGCTGCGAGGTCCGCAGGCGGCTCCCTGGCGGGCGCGACCGCCGTTCGCGGACGGGGGCCGTGCCCTCGGCAGCCATCGAGGTGGTGGTCATCGGGACAGGAAGGGGCCGGCGGCGGAC
>DATCOZ010000007.1:0-10595 GCA_036564345.1 Candidatus Dormiibacterota bacterium
ATCTCGGCGTTGACCTTGTCCGTGACGACCTCGACCAGCGGCTCGTCCTTCTTTACGAAGTCGCCTTCCTTCTTGAGCCACCGATCGACCGTCCCCTCGGTGACCGACTCACCGAGCTGGGGCATTTTGATCGGGGACACACCCATCGATGGGCTCCTTGTGTGAATGTGGGAACGGCGACGCCGACCTGAATATACCGGGCCGGGATGGACCCGGGACCGGCGGCTAAAATCGTTGACCGGGCGGCGACGTAGCCAAGTGGCAAGGCAGAGGTCTGCAAAACCTCCATCCCGAGTTCGATTCTCGGCGTCGCCTCCAATACCGACAGCGGCCGCCACCAGTTGTCCCACTGACAGTCATGCCGAGGGCGAGCTATGCGCCGCGCGGTCGAATCGGCCGGTTCAGCCTACGACAGCTCGCCAACGACGGTCGGCCAGCTCGCGGATCTTGCCGGCACGCCGATCCGTCTCAGCTCGGCGGCTGGGAGCGCGCCGGCGCTCGACCGCCATCTCGATCGAATGACGCCGTCGGTCAAGTACCCGCCGGCGATCCAATGCCCTTCGATCGTCGCGCGAATGACCGCCTCCGGCAATTCGGCGCTCGGTTGCCTGGAGCAGACCTTCCACCCTCACCGCGAAGGTCTCGAACTGGTCGAGGAAATCGGGGCCAAGCTCCGGGAGGACGATGCTGACCGCCTCGAGAAAGCCGGCGGCGCGATTCATCGCCTTTACGGTCGCCGCCGCCAGCTCCGAAGGCGGGATGGTCGACGGCCGGTCCTTTGCCGCCCAGTCGGCGGCGAGTTCGGCGCTCTCCAACAAGCTCTTGAACCGTAGTCGTGCCCTCTCGATCCGGTCTTCCAATTGGGCGCCTCCCTGCGTGTAGCACTGAAATGAGTGGAGCCTCCACTCCGCGTGCCTCTCCGCGAGGAGATAACGCCGACCTCCCTCTGCCTACTCATCCGACCAGTTGAGGGATTCCGGGCGCAACTCGGGAGGCTCCGAGGGACTCGGCTCCTCCTCCAGCGCCGAAAACACGGATCGGATCCTGATGGCGCTGATCGTGAGTACGCTCAGACTCGCCACCATCAGTCCTCCCAGCGAGACCTCGAATGGAGTCACATCCAGAGTGAACGCTCGCCGGGCCTGAGGCGGTCGTCCTGGTCTTTCCCCGTTGCCGCGGTGTCGCCGCGCCGGAAAGGCCGCGAATTTGGCGAGAGCCTGTCCGCTTGCCGCGCGATTTGCCGGCACGATTGCGGTGGCCGCTGTACATGGAGATCCGGCCGTGAACGGCGTGGTCGGCCCGCCGACCCCTGTCGCCGTTCGTGGTAGGGGGAAAAGCGCGGGGGTCGGCAAGGGCCGACCCTCCGCCTGTTTCAAGGGCCACGGTGCCCCCGCGAAACAAAGAAGCCCGGGCAGAGAAGGGGAACCAGGTCCCTTCCCGCCCAGGCTCCCTGGGTGTGGACGCTTTTTCGGCTACTGGGACGGGGTCGCTGTCGACGAAGGCGCTGCGCCGGTGCCCTCGGCCGCCTCGCGCGCGGCGCTCTCGGTGGCCTCGTGGGCGGCTGCCTCGTTGGACCCACCGCCGGGTCTATGGCCGCCACCAAAGGCGGTGCCGTTGTTCTCGGCGGTCTCGCGCGCGGCGGTCTCGCCCGCCTCATGGGCCGTGGCCTCGTTTGACTTCGGGGTGGTCGGTGCGGTCGTCGATGGCGCGGTGGTTGCGGTCGGAGTTGGCGTCGCGGCCGAAGCGCCGATGACAGTGGCTCCGGAGAGGGCGGCGCCGATGATGCCGCCGGCGAGCATCGAGCCGGCTACAGCGGCGCCGGCGATAGCGGTTCGCATCTTGTTCACGGGTTGCGGCTCCTTGGAACTTTTCAGCTGCTTGCGGGATGACCGGGTGGTCGGATGACCGGGATTGCGTCGAATATGACGGGCCAACCTGAAGCTGGGCTGAGGATTGGCTGTGAGTTTGTCCTGAGTTTTGGCGATGTTCTTTTGGGTGCCGGACTGATAGCGTGCCGTCCACCGTGGGGGAGGACCGCGCGATCCGTCTGCTGCTTGCGGACGACCACGGCGACATCATCGAGATGCTCCGCTTCGCCTTTTCCGTCTACGGCTCCTTCGAGGTCGTCGGATCCGCCTTCAACGGAAAGCTGGCTGTTGATCTGGCGCTCGACCTCCAGCCCGACATCGCGGTCATCGACCTGATGATGCCGGGGATGAGCGGGTTCGACGCGATACCACTCATTCGATCGGGTGCGCCCGCGGCCAGGATCGTCGTGCTCTCCGCGGTCGACGACGCTCACAGCCGGAAGCTGGCCCTCGAGGCAGGCGCCGACCTCTACCTGGTCAAGGGCGTCCTGCCCCGGGAGATGGCTCGGATGCTCCGGGACCTGCTCCTCACCGGCTCCGGCCATACCGCCCTCAATTAGCGGCCTGACTGACTAACCTTCGGGTGCCGTGGACGAGGAGAGCCTGCGAGACACGCTCGCCCGCCTCCCTGGTGGGGTCGTCCTGCTCAGCACCCGCGGCGGCGGCGGGTTTCGGGGCCTGACCGTCACCAGCTTCACCTCGGTCTCTCTCGATCCGCCCCTGGTGTTGGTCTGCCTCGACCGGCTGGCGGCGACCCGGGATGCGGTGCTCGAGCATGGAGCGTTCACCGCCAGCCTCCTCTCCCGCGGTCAGCAGTTCTTCGCCGACCGCTTCTCGGGGCAGGCGCCGGCGGCCGACCCGACCTGGCGCGAGGTGCCCCACCGCCTCGGCGAGAACGGGCTCCCGATCGTCGAGGGCGCGGTGGCCTGGATCGAGTGCCGGGTCCACTCCCAGCAGGAGGCGGGTGACCACGACATCGTGGTCGGTGCGGTGACCGCGGTGGGGACGGGAGGCGGCGAGCCCCTGGTCCACTGGGAGCGCGGCTACTGGGGACTCGGCAAGGCCTAGCAGGGCCTAATAAGGGAGGTCGTCCTCCTCCATCCCGAAGTGGTGGCCGACCTCGTGCAGGATCGTCCGCCGAACCTCCTCGACGAGCTCCTCCCAAGTGTCCGCCTCGGCTTCGTGCTCAGCCTTGTAGATGGTGACCCGCTCCGGCAGCCACTCGCCCGCCTCGAGAGCGGTCGCTCCCTCGTAGAGGCCGAGGAGACCCTCTTTCGAGCGCGGCTCGATGACGAACTGGGTGTTGTCGAGGTAGGGCTGGAAGGCCTCCGGGATGGAGTCGATCGCCGCCTCGACGGCCGCTTCGAAGCGGTCCATGCTCACCTTCATTTTCGCTTCCCCTATGTTGAGGGGCGAGATGGCGAGGGTGCGCAACGTCCTGGTCGTCGGGGGAGGCACGATGGGCTCCCAGATCGCTCTCCAGGCCGCGCTCAGCGGCCGCCACGAGGTCTTCCTGGTCGACGCCTCGGAGGAACAGCTCGAACGGGCGCGGGCGCAGAACGAGAAGCTCGTCGCGCGGGGCGTCGAGAAGGAGCGCTACAGCAAGGAGGCAGGCGACCGGGCCTTGGAGGCGATCAGCCTGGGCACCGACCTCGATACGGCCGCGAGCGCCGCCGACCTCGTCATCGAGGCCGTCTTCGAGGATTTCGCCGTGAAGAGCGACATCTTCACCCGGGCCGACGCCGCGGCGCCCGCCCACGCGATCCTCGCCAGCAACTCGAGCAGCATCGTGATCAGCCGCCTTGCCGCCGTGACCGGGCGGCCCGACCGCTGCTGCAACCTGCACTTCTTCCACCCGGTGACGGTGATGCCCCTCTGCGAGGTCGTCCAGGGGCCGGAGACCTCGGACGCGACGATCGCCACGGCGATGGAGTTCGTCCGCGGCATCGACCGGGTGCCGGTCCACATCCGCCGGGAGGTGCATGGCTTCGTCGTCAATCGGATCCTGGTCGAAGCCATGGAGGAGGCGTTGCGCCTTCTCGAGGGCGGCTACGCGTCCTTCCAGGACATCGACATCGCGGTTCGCAAGGGCCTCAACTGGCCGATGGGGCCGTTCGAGCTCCTCGACTTCAGCGGCATCGACGTGTTCTACGGCGTGCTCGAGGATCGCCACCGCCTCGGCGAGGGCCGCGAGCCGAGCCGGATCCTGCGCGAGAAGGTCGCGCGCGGTGAGCTGGGTCGCAAGACGGGCCGCGGCTTCTACGACTACGGGGAGGGAACGTGAATGGACACCGTCAACCTGGGCCACCACGGCCTCAAGGTCAGCCGGCTCTGCCTCGGCACGATGGTCTTCGGCGCCCAGTGCGACGAGCCCGCCTCGATCGCCGTGATGGACGCGGCGGCCGAGCTTGGCTTCAACTTCTTCGACGTCGCCGACGTCTACCCGGTGCCGCCCAGCCAGCAGACCGCGGGGTCGACGGAGGAGATCGTCGGCCGCTGGCTGAAGGGCCGGCGGGGAGAATTCGTGATCGCCACCAAGTTCAACGGCCCGATGGGACCGGGTCCGAACGACCGAGGCGCTTCCCGAAAGCACATGATCGAAGCGTGCGAGGCATCCCTTCGCAGGCTGCAGACCGACCGAATCGACGTCTACTACATCCACCATTTCGACGACAGCACCGCCCTCGACGAGACGATGGAGGCCTTCGACCGCCTTCACACCGACGGCAAGATCCTTTACGTCGGCATCTCCAACTTCAGCGCCTGGCAGCTGGGCCTGGCCCAGGCGATCGTCGCCGAGCGGCGCCTCGCGCCGATAGCCGCGCTCGAGCCCCGCTACAACCTGCTCTTCCGGCAGCCTGAGCGCGACCTGCTGCCGCTTGCCCGGGCCCTCGGCATCGGCGTGATGCCTTACAACCCGCTCGGCGCCGGGATGCTCACCGGCAAGTACCGGCGAGGTTCCGAGCCGCCGCCGGAGTCGCGCTTCAGCTGGGGCGACTACGGCCGTATGTACCAGGGACGCTACTGGTCGGAGGAGATGTTCGGCGTCGTCGACGCGTTGGTCGAGGTGGCCGGCGCGGAGTCGATGACACCCGCCCAGGCGGCGCTGGCCTGGATGCTGACGCGGGAGGCGGTCACCTCCCCGATCGTCGGCGCAAGTCACCCGGAGCAGCTTCGCGAGACCGTCAAGGCGCTCGATCGAAAGCTCTCGCCGGAGGCCGTCGCCCGGCTTGACGAGGCATCCCGCACCTTCGTCTGATGTAAGTGGCGGGTGCCACTACAGTTCGGTTGCCCCCGTAGCCCAACCCGGCAGAGGCAGCCGACTTAAAATCGGCACAGGTGCGGGTTCGACTCCCGCCGGGGGCACTGAATCGAGGTGTCCTTCTCTGACAGCCTTGACAGCCCGTTTTGCGACATTCAAGCTAGTCTGCGGGTTGGTGCATGGATAGCCGCTCGAGGCGGTATTGGACAGGTGACCCCCTTCGTCTCCCTCCCGTCCGCGCCGAGGAGCTCCCGACGGTCACCGGCGATCGGCTGCCGGGCGCCAGGTTCTGCTCAGGCTGCGGTTCCCCGCTCGACGGCCCGCTCGTCACGCGCGGCTTCTGGGCGTACTGCAGCATCGAATGCGCGATCCGGACCGAGCGCGAGGACAGGCGACCGCACTAGTCCTCAGCGGGCCTGCCTAGTAGTCGTCCTCCGACTCGCCGCCGAGGCCGGCCACCCCGACCAGCTGCCCCTGGTAGAGGTTTGACGCGCCCTCGGCCGACTTCTGGGCCCAGGACTCGTTCTCGATCAGCCGAAAGCCCCATTCGGGGTTCGCCGCGTTGCGGCGGCGGGCATCCTCGCGCGCCTTGGTCATCAGCCGGATGCCTTCGAGGCCGGGCAGCCGGCCCATCTTCTCGTCGATCGTCTCCACGTCGCGGAGCCCGGCCTCGTCGTTGAAGAGGTAGAGAGAGATGGCGTCGACCTCCTCCTGGTTCTTCAGGCCCTGGCCGACGACCTGCCAGAAGAGCCTCATGCCGATCCGGCCCACCATCTGGGCACGCGGGTTGTCGGTCATCCACTCCTTGGCCGAGTTGTAGTAGAAGGCGAAATGGCGCCGCTCGTCCTTCTGGATCCGCGCCAGGAGGTCCTTGAGCACGGGATGCTCGCAGTTGCGGGCCAGGGCGCCGTAAGCGGTCGCGGTGCTCAGCTCGTTGCAAGCCCCGATCGAAAGGTATAGAGCTGCGAAATCGTCGAGCGCCCACGACGCGAGCATCGTCGAGAGGATCGAGAGGCTGTTGGAGACGCCCATGTCGGAGCGCAAGTTGCGGATCCGGGTGTCGTTCTCGAGCGGGATCCCGTACTCGACAAGGAAGCGGGAGAGGTTCTCGCCGTGCCACAGCTCCTCGTAGGCCCAGAGGCTGAGGAAGGTGGTGATGACTGGGTTCATGCAGGCACGGGTCACCAGCAGGTGGGAGAGGTAGAGGGGAACGTGGTTCTCGACATCCATCGCGTAATGGAGAAAGAAGAGGTCGCCTTTGCTCAACGGGTAGTCCCGGATCCGGTCCCACTGCACACCCGTGGTGTCCAGCTTCCGCGACTCTTCCTTGTAACGATCGATGCTGAAGCTCATTTGCGCCTGCGCCAACCTCCCCAAAAAGGAAACTAGGTGGCTGAGGATACCCCTTCCAGCCCTCGAGGGCAGGAGCGGAGGCAAGATCGCTAGAATCCAAGCCAATGCCCGATCGGAAGTCGGAATACGACCCGGATCAGCTTCCGGTGATCGAGCCTGACGAGGACCCCGAGTACGAACCCGAGGACATCCCCGCCGCGCCGGCCTCGCTCATGTCCGGGCCGGCGAACGCGAACGGACTCGGCGACCGGGAGTTCGAATACCGGACAGAGGTTCTCAGCCTCGAGCAGTTGACCGACGACAAGACGCTGCCCGACCGGCTTGCCGCGGCGTCCGGCGAAGGCTGGCATTACGTCGATGTCCTCGACGCCGGCACGAGCCGCGTGGTGCTCCTCCGGAGGGCGAAAAAAACCGAGCGTGAACGTCGCAGCGTGGGCTTCGCGCCGCCGGGGCGGTCCTGACAAAGCTCCATATGCACGAGGCACCCGCGCCGGCGCAGGCGCGCAAGCGAGTCCTGATCGTCGAGGACGAGTCCGCAATCCGGACCGTCGTCACCGAGATCCTCCGGCGCGACGGCTTCGAGGTGATCGAGGCCTCGGCCGGCCAGGCGGGCATCCGGACCGCCGTCGCTCGCGAGCCGGACATCATCCTGCTCGACTGGGTGCTCCCCGACATCTCCGGGCTCGACGTTTGCCGAGAGATCCGCCGGCAGGGCGTTCTCTGCCCCGTCCTGATGCTGACCGGGCGCTCCTCCAAGGTGGACATGGTTGTCGGGCTGGAGGTCGGTGCAGACGATTACATCACCAAGCCATTCGACGCGCGCGAGCTCACCGCCCGTCTCCGGGCGCACCTCCGCCGGGCCGAGGGCACACCGACCGCGAGCCGCCGGGAGGGGCTGCTGGTGGTCGGCGGGGTCCAGGTCGACACCGAGAGCCGCCGGGTGCGGATCGCCGAAGAGGAGATCCAGCTGACGATGACCGAGTTCAACCTTCTCGCGCTCCTCGCTGCCAACGCAGGCCGGGTCCTCACCCGCGCGCAGCTGCTGGAGAAGGTCTGGGGCTACCTCGCCGACGTCGACTACCACTCCGTCGACCCCCACATGCAGAGGCTTCGCCGAAAGTTGAACTCCAACGAGTCGGCGCGGGTCGCGCTGGAGGCCGTGCCCGGCCTGGGCTACCGCCTCACGCCGCTGGCGTAGCAGAGCCGTGCCCGCGCACGGCCACCCCGGCCGCCGGAAAAGCTCAAGCTAGGTCGATGTCCGACCCCCGTCCAACGGGCATTCGCCACCACTCGGTGGGGCCCCCTAACCGATCGGGCCGCAGCAACGTTAAGAGGATGTTGAATGGCTGACCCGCGTCCGTTGGCATTACCCATCTGGAGATGGGGCCACCTAACGATTGGGTGGGCGTTTTCAGGGAACTGCGATGTCTGATCCCCGCCCGATTGGTGTGTTCGACTCGGGCGTCGGCGGCCTCACGGTTCTTCGCGAGATCCACGACCGACTTCCCGACGAGTCGACCATCTACCTCGGCGACCTGAAGCATTTTCCCTACGGGCCGCGCTACCAGGAGGAGGTCAAGGGCTTCGCGTTCGACATCATCGAGTACCTCCAGACGCGGGACGTGAAGCTCGTCGTGATCGCCTGCAACACGGCGACGGCGGCGGCTCTGAACCAGTCCCGGGAGAAGTTCGACATCCCCATCATCGGGGTCATCGGCCCCGGCGCCCAGGCCGCCGTGGAGGCGACCAGGAAAAACCTGGTGGGCGTGATCTCCACCGAGGGCACGCGGCTGAGCCAGGAGTACCTCCACGCGATCAAGGACGCCGACCCGATGGTGGGCGTGTACCAGAAGGCGTGCCCGGACCTGGTCGAGATCGTCGAAGACGGCGACGCCGACACGCAGCGGGCGGAGGCCGCGCTGAGGCGCGACCTGGCCGAG
Organism: Candidatus Dormiibacterota bacterium; assembly: GCA_036564345.1. Taxonomy (GTDB): domain Bacteria; phylum Chloroflexota; class Dormibacteria; order Dormibacterales; family Dormibacteraceae; genus UBA6019. The sequence goes on from DATCOZ010000007.1 coordinate 8,424, forward strand.
ATCGTCCAGCTGGGTGCCGACGTGCTCGTTCTCGGCTGCACGCACTACCCGCTCCTCCGCGCCGCGATCGACCGCGTCTTCCCGGGCACCTTCCAGCTGGTCGACTCGGCCCAGACGACGGCCGCCAAGGTCGAGCGCCAGCTGAAGCACGCCGGGATGGCGGCGGAACCAGGGTCGCTCCCCCACCACGAGCTGATCGTCACGGCGGTTCCCCGCCGATTCAACGAGGTCGCAACCATCCTCTTCGGCCAGGAGGTCCCGGAAGTAACCGAGGTCGATCTTTGGGAAGCGCGCTAGAAGCAGGCCTGTTCGGACCGGTCGCAGAGGACCTCGACCGCTTCGAGGCTCGGATCCGGGAGTCGATCGCGGCCGACGGGCCGCCGCTGGCGGCTCCCATGGGCGACCTCTTCGCGGCGGGCGGAAAGCGGCTTCGTCCGGCGTTGGTGCTCCTGGCCGGCCGCCTCGGCCGTCTCGGCGAGGCACATTTCCACGCTGCTGCGGCGGTCGAGCTGACCCATGCCGCGACCCTCGTCCACGACGACGTGATCGACAACTCGCCGGTGCGCCGGGGGCGACCGACGGTGGCCGCCGCGTTGGGTGACGCCCCCGCCATCGTCGTCGGCGACTACTACTTCGCGAAGGCCTACCAGCAGGCCGCTCTGACCGCCGACCCGGCAGTCGTCGACGCCATCGCCGGCGCCGTGATGACCATCTGCCGGGGCGAGCTCGCCCAGAGCGACGCCCGGTTCCGCTACCGGCCCTCCCTTGCCGAGTACCGGGAGCGGATCGAGGCCAAGACCGCCGCCCTGCTGGCCGCCGGCAGCTGGATCGGCGGCCGTCTGGCAGGGCTCGGGGAGGATCAGCAGAAGTCGCTGCACAGCTACGGCATCCAGCTTGGGCTCGCCTTCCAGATCGCCGACGACGTGCTCGACTACATGGCGGGCGAGGCTGAGCTCGGCAAGCCGGTCGGCCACGACCTGCTGGAGGGCCACGCCACCCTGCCCCTGCTCCTCGCCGAGCTGGCGGAGCCGCTTCCCGACGGCATTCCGCTGCCGCCGGCCAAGGTTGCCGAGGTGGTGGCCGCGGTCCGCGCCTCGGGCGGCCCGGAGCGCGCGCTGGCGGAGGCCCGCAAGCACGCCGAGAAGGCCCGCGGCCACCTCGCCGGCCTCCCTGAGGGATCCGCTCGGGAGAGCCTGGAGCGACTGACCGACTACGTCGTGGAGCGAAAGCTGTGAGGCGCGTCCATCTCGTCGGCATCGGTCCCGGGAGCCCTGGCCTTGTCACGATGAGGGCAGCCGAGGCAATCCGGGCGGCCGACGTGATCCGCCATCCGCCAGGCGTCGACGTCGCCATCCTCGCGCTTGCCCGGCCGGGAGCTGTGATCGGCCTGCTGACGGAGCCCGATGAGATCGTCCAGCTCGCCAAGCACGACCACCGGGTCGCCGTCCTCTACCGCGGCGATCCCTTCGCGTTCGGCGACGGCGGGGAGCTGGCCGAAACGCTGCAGGCAGAGGGGATCGAGTTCGAGGTCGTGCCCGGGGTCCTCGTCGAGGCAGCCGGACCGGCGATCAGCGGCATCTCGCCCGACCTGATCGGGAAGCCCGGGGCCAACGGCGACACCTCGGCTTTCCGGATAGCCGCCGGCGAGATGCGGTCGCGGATTGCCGACCTGCTCGCGGCTGGACATCCCCCGGACGGGAATGCGGCGGTGATCTACAACCCCGGCGCGCCGGGCCAGCGGAAGGTGGTCACGACCCTCCGCAACCTGGCCGCATTCGGGAGCGGTGACCAGGAGGGCGACCTTGTCGTCGTCGTGGGACCGGGGGTAGAGCGGGCCGGCCGCCTCGACAGCCTCGCCGGCCGGCCGCTCCACGGGCGCCGCGTCCTCGTCACCCGGGCGCGCCACCAGGCGGAGGAGTTCCACCGCCACCTGGCAGACCTGGGCGCCTGGGTCATCGACATCCCGACCATCGAGGTCCGCCCGCTCAGGGTTGACGCGTCGGTCCGCGACGCGATCTCGCGACTCGACGACACCCACCTGGTGGTCTTCGCCTCCGCCAACGCGGTCGAGATCTTTTTCGACATGCTTTTCGAGCTGCGCCGCGACGCGCGGTCGCTTCGCAACTCGCGACTCTGCGCGATCGGGCCGGAGACGGCCCGCACGCTCGAGGC
>DATCOZ010000029.1:0-12645 GCA_036564345.1 Candidatus Dormiibacterota bacterium
CCGCAACCCCGAGCCGGACGAGTTCCAACTCCGAGAGGCGCTCAGCGGCAACCTCTGCCGCTGCACCGGCTACGTCCGGATCTTCGAGGCGGCCCTCGACGCCGCCAAGACCCTGCGGGCGGCCCGGTGAGCCTGGTCGTCCGCGCCGGTGTGCTGGTGACCGGTACCGGCATCCAGCTGGAGAGCGGCTGGCTGCGCAGCCGCCAGGGGGAGATCGTGGAGATCGGGACGGGGCCGGCGCCAGAGGCGGGCGAGACCCTCGACCTGCCCAACTGCGTGATGGTCGCCGGGCTCGTCAACACCCACGACCACATGTACCAATGGGCGACCCGCGGCTATGCCTACAACGCGGGCCTCTTCGCCTGGTTGAAGGAGCTCTACCCGGTCTGGGCGGAGATCGACGCCGAGGTCGTCCACACCGCCGCGCGGGCGGCGATCGGCCGCCTCCTCCTCGCCGGCTGCACGATGACGACCGACCACCACTACGTCTTTCCGGCCGGGCGGGCCGGCGTCTTCGAGGCGCTGGTCGCGGCCGGCGAAGAGCTCGGCATCCGCTTCCACCCCTGCCGCGGCTCGATGGACCTCGGTGAGTCGCAGGGCGGCCTGCCGCCCGACTCGGTGGTGGAGGGCATCGACGCGATCCTCGCCGAGACCGAGCGGGTGGTTACGAAGTACCACGATCCCGCGCCGGGATCGATGCTGCGGGTGGCGGTCGCCCCCTGCTCGCCCTTTTCGGTCACGCCGCGCTTGATGACCGAGTCTGCCGCCCTCGCGCGGCGGCTCGGCGTCCACCTCCACACCCACCTCGCCGAGACCGTCGACGAGGAGCGCTACTGCGTCGAGAAGTTCGGGCGGCGACCGCTCGAGCTGCTCGAGGAATGGGGCTGGCTGGGCGGCGACGTCTGGCTGGCGCACGGCGTCCACTTCTCCGCCGCCGAGATCGCGGAGCTCGGCCGCACCCACACCGGGATCGCGCACTGCCCGTCCAGCAACATGCGCTTGGGGGCAGGCGCCTGCCCGTCAACCGAACTGCTGGCGGCCGGCGCCAGGGTCGGCCTGGGCGTCGATGGAGCCGCCAGCAACGAGGACTACGATCTTCTCGCCGAGGTCCACCAGGCGCTTCTCCTGGCCCGGCTCAGGGCGTCCATGCTGGGCGTGCCGGACCCCGCGGCCGCTCTCAGCCCAAGGGGTGCCTTCGCCCTCGCCAACCAGGGCGGCGCCCGGGTGCTCGGCCGCGATGACGTGGGCACGATCGAGGTCGGCAAGCGGGCCGACCTGGCCCTCTACCGGGCCGACGACCTCGGCCGCGCCGGCATCGCCGACCCGCTGGCGGCGATCGCGCTGGCGCCGCCCGCGCGGGCCGAGGCGGTCGTCGTCGACGGCCGCGTAGTGGTCCGAGAAGGAAGGCTGCTCACCGCCGACGAGGAGGAGCTGGCGCGCGAGATAAAGTCCGCCAGCGATCGCCTGCACGAGGTCCACCATGCCTAGCACCACACGAGGGCGGATCGGCGAGTCGGTGCCGCGGCCCGACGGGCCGGCCAAGGTGCGGGGAGAGTTCAGCTTCGGCTCCGACCTGGTGGCGCCCGGGATGCTCTTCGGCAAGACGCTGCGCAGCCCACACCCGCACGCGCTGGTCCGTTCGATCGACACCACGAAAGCGGCGGCGATGCCCGGCGTGCGGGCCATCCTCACCGCCGTCGACATTCCGGGCGAGCGGCTCTACAGCCTTCACAAGCCGCCCGACCAGCCGGTCCTGGTCGGGGTGGGGGAGGAGGTCCGCTACCGCGGCGAGCAGGTTGCGATCGTTGCCGCGGATCACCCCGAGCGGGCCCGCCTCGCGGCCGGCGCGATCGAGGTCGAGTACCAGGAGCTGCCGCCTGTGACGGATCCGGTCGAAGCCCTCCGCCTGGGCATGGTGCACCGCGAGCTGGTGATCCGGCGCGGCGACGTCAACGCCACCGCGGCGGTAGTCGTCGACGGCTACTACGAGCTGGGCCAGCAGGACCAGGCCCCGCTCGGGCCGGAGGCGGGCCTCGCCATACCCACACCGCACGGCGGCGTCGACCTCTTCGTCGCCACCCAGGCCCTTCACGTCGACCTCGAGCAGGTGGAGGCGGCGCTGGCACTGCCCAAGGGCTCGGTGCGACTTCACCTGGCCGGCGTCGGGGGGGCGTTCGGCGCCCGCGAGGACCTCTCCATCCACATCCACGCCTGCCTGCTCGCGCTCCGCACCGGCCGGCCGGTGAAGATGTGGTACGGCCGGGAGGAGTCCTTCGTCGGCCACGTCCATCGCCACCCGGCCCGGATGTGGTACTCCACCGGCGCCGACGGCGAGGGCAACCTGGTTTTCACGCGGGCCACGATCGTTCTCGACGGGGGCGCCTACGCGTCCTCCTCGGGAGCGGTGACCGCAAACGCGGCCTGCTTCGGCGCCGGGCCCTACCGGATGCCCAACGCGCTCGTCTGGTGCGGCGCTGCCCGCACCAACAGCGTGCCCAACGGGGCGATGCGCGGGTTCGGCGCGGTCCAGACCTGCTTCGCCCACGAGTCGCAGATGGACGCGCTCGCCGGACGCCTCGGCATGGACCCCGTTCAGCTCCGCCTGAAGAACGCCCTCCGCAGCGGCGACCCGCTGATCACCGGGCAGCTGGTGACCGGCGCCGCGCCGATGGAGGAGCTGATCCGCCTCTGCGCAGCGATCCCCGAGCCGCCGCCGGCGGAGCATCGCCTCTCGCTCCCCGGGGGCGCCGGCAATGTGGCTGCGGCCGGTGACATCGTTCGCCGGAGCGGCTTCGCGATCGGCTTCAAGAACATCGCCTACTCGGAGGGACATGACGACTACGCCACCGCCCGTGTCCGCCTCGAGCGGGGAGCGGACGGCAAGCCGGTGGCGTCCGTGAAGACGGCCGCGGCAGAGGTCGGCCAGGGCGTCGTCACGATCGCCGAGCAGATCGCCCGAACCGAGCTGGGCGTCGAACGGGTGCGCTCGCTGCCGGCCGACACGACAGTCGGCGACGCCGGGTCCTCCTCCGCCTCGCGGCAGACCTGGATGACCGGAACCGCCGTCCAGCGGGCCTCCCTGCGGGTTGCCGAGGAGGTTCTCCGCCGCGCAGGGCCGCCGGCCCGCTCGCTCGACGCCGGCCAGGTTCTCGACGCGGAGGGGGTCGCGCTGGCACCGATCGAGCTCTTCCTCGACACACCGATCGAGCGCGAGTTCGAGTTCCACCATAAGCCGACGTCGGGTCTCGACCCGGACGGCCAGGGCGATGCCCACGTGTCCTTCATGTTCGTCGCCCACCGAGCAACAGTCGACGTCGATCCCGAGGCCGGGCTCGCCCGGGTGGTCCAGGTCGCCACCGCCCAGGACGTCGGCAAGGCGCTCAACCCGCTCCAGGTCCAGGGCCAGATCGAGGGCGGCATCGCCCAGGGTGTCGGGATGGCGACGATGGAGGAGATCAAGCAACGGGACGGCGTGATCCTCAACGCCAGCTTCACCGACTACATAATCCCGACCGCCCTCGACATGCCGCTGGTCAGCTCGGTCCTGGTCGAGGAACCCGAGCCGGACGGGCCCTACGGTGCGAAGGGGGTGGGGGAGCCGCCGCTGATCTCCTCGCCCGCTGCCATCGCGGCGGCGCTCCGCGCGGCCACCGGCCACCGCCTCGGCCGCCTCCCGGTCAGCCCCGACGAGCTGGCGGGCCTCGCCCAAACTGAGCCCGAATGGGAGATCAACCCGGGTTCGCCGCCGTCCTCGGGGAGGCGGCGCTCCTAGTGTCCTGAGTCAAAAGCCGTCGAAAATGCCCGAGTCGGCGCACGCGCCGCCTGTGTGACACTGCGTGTTCGCTCGCTGACGACGCCGATCTCCGCGTCAACTTCTCCGGTACTCACTCCCGCACTTCTAGTGCGCTCGCTCCGTTCCTCGTGCGTTTCCTTGATCTCGGCGCTCTCAGCGGTGACTTTGCGCCGAGCTTCTGACCCACGACACTAGACTCAGTCCGGTGGCCACGACAACCGCGGACGCGATCGATTTCGGTCTCTTCGGTCCCGGCTCCGTCGCCTGGCAGCTGCACAGGGAGCCCGGGCTGCTGATCGGCGGCCTTCGAGCGCTCATCCTGCAGGCCCTTCACCCGCTCGCCATCGCCGCCGTCGAGCAGCACAGCGACTACAAGAAGGATGTCTGGGGTCGCTTCAACCGTACTTCCAACTACGTCATGACGACGGTCTTCGGGACCACCGCGGAGGCGAACGCCCTCGGCCGCCGGGTGCGCGCCATCCACAGGCCGATCCACGGCATCGACCGCGTCACAGGCCTGCCCTACGCCGCCGACGACCCGGTCCTCCTGCTCTGGATCCACACGACGCTCGTCGAGTCGTTCGCCGTCTCCTACGAGCGGTTCGTGGCTCCGCTCAGCACGTCGGTGAAGGATGGCTACATCGGGGAGATGGTCCGCCAGGCGGAGCTGGTGGGCCTGCAGGCCGACGACGTGCCGGCGACGTGGGCTCAGAACTACCGCTTCATCGAGTCGCAGCGCCCAATGCTGCAGACGACCCAGACCTCGCTGGAGGCCCTCGACACCGTGCTCAACCCGCCCTTGCCCCTTCACCGCCGGCCCGGCTGGTGGGCGCTCGGCCAGTGCGCGATCTCACTCCTGCCCGACCACGCGGTAGAGCTCTACGGCCTCCACCGCAACTCGGCGGCGGAGTCCGCTCTAAGGCCTTTCGTGGCCGCCGGCGCGAAGCTCTCGGCGCGGCTGCTTCCGCCGCCGCCGGTGCTGCTCGAAGCGCGCCGCCGGGTTGCCTCTGCCGGATTGCGCTTTTAGGCCAGCCCGACTAGACGAGGTTGGCGGCCCGCAGCGCGAGGTAGTGCTGCTCGGGGATGCTGGCGGTCATCCTCGCCGCCCGCTGGTAGGACTCGCGGGCGGCGATCGTATCCCCGGCGAGCTCGAGCAGGTGCCCTCGCACCGCCTCGAGGCGGTGATTGTTGGTCATCCGCTCGTCCGAGTCGAGGGTTCCGAGGAGGGCGAGGCCGGCTCGCGGTCCGTTGACCATGCCGACCGCAACCGCGCGATTGAGCGTGACAACGGGTCCCGGCGACACGCGTTCGAGCACCTCGTAGAGCGCCAGGATCTGCGGCCAGTCCGTTTCCGCATCGCTGCGCGCCTCGTCGTGCACCGCGGCGATCGCCGCCTGCAGCTGGTACGGACCGATCGGCGCCTTGCCGAGGGTGCGGGTGACGAGTGCGACGCCCTCCTCGATCTGGGCCGTGTTCCAGAGATCACGCCGCTGCTCGGCGAGCGGGACCAGGGAGCCGTCGGCACGGGTTCGTGCCGCCCTCCGCGCGTCGGTCAGCAGCAGGAGAGCGAGAAGGCCGGCGACCTCACCGTCGGCGGGCATGAGCTGGAGCAGCATGCGCGCCAGCCGGATCGCCTCGGTGGTGAGGTCGGTTCGCTGCACGGTGGCGCCCGAGCTCGCCGAGTAGCCCTCGTTGAAGACGAGGTAGAGCACGTGGAGGACCACGCCCAGGCGAGCTGCCCGCTCCGGGTCCGGCGGGAGGTCGAACCGGGCGCCGGCGCTCCGGATCCGCTCCTTGGCGCGGCTGATGCGCTGCGCCATGGTGGCCTCCGGAACCAGGAACGCGTTCGCGATCTCGGCCGTCGTCAGCCCGCCGACCGCGCGCAGGGTGAGGGCCAGCTGGGAAGGCGCGGAGAGCGAGGGGTGGCAGCAGAGGAAGAGAAGGGTGAGCGTGTCATCGTGGCCGGCGACCTGGCCCTTCGGCGGCAGCTCGAGGACGGCGGCGGATTCCTCGCGCCGGCGCCGGGCGCTCTCGCTGCGCCACTCGTCGACCAGGCGCCGGGAGGCCACCGTCAGGAGCCACGACCGCGGGTTGTCGGGCACACCCTTCTTCTTCCACCGCAGCGCCGCATCGAGCAGTGCCTCCTGGACGGCGTCCTCGCAGGCGTCGAACCGGCCGTGCCGCCGCACCAGCGTGCCGAGGACCTGCGGCGCGAGCTCGCGCAACAGGCCCTCGATGCCGATGTCGGTGCTCACATCTCCGGCGGCGCGTCGCCGATCTGGCGCACCTCGATGGGGCCGTGCGTGAAGGCGACGACCTTGGTGGCGATCCCGAGCGCGCGCGCCTCGCTCTCGACGTCGACAAGCCAGTAGCCGATGTGGGACTCCTTCGACTCGGCGAAGGGTCCGTCGGTCACGACCGGGACGCCGTTCGTGAAGCGGACGGTCTTCGCCTGGCTTCCATCGACCAGCCCCTGCGAGTCGACGAGCTCACCGGACGTCCTCAGATCCCGGTCGAGGGTCTGCATGAACTGGATCATCTCGGTGATCCACTCCTTCGAGTGGGTTTCCATCATGGAGGAGGCTTCCCCGAACATCATGATCATGTACTTCATGTCGTCACTTCCTTGATTCGGCACCCTGAGGGGTGCTCTCACAACTGAGTCGGAACCGGCGGCTCGTTCTCGACATGGGGGTGCCAACCGACACTACGCGGCCCGCGTCCGGGTGTGGCTCGGAAGCCGGAGGCCGATCGGCGCAAGCGTCTGGACGACCGCGGCCACGATCACCATCCAGTAGGCGCTCGAGCTGCTGCCGGTGAGGTCCCAGAGGACCCCGGCCACGACCGGCGCGAGGAAGCCGATCGTGTACTGGACGGTCGTGATCCCGGCCGTCAGGCGGTGGACGTCGTCGGCCTCGGCGAGCAGCGGTGGAAGGGCAAGCACAAGCATGAAGACCTGGGCCGCGGCGTAGCCGACGACGCCCACCGCGATCGCCTGCCAGATCCCCGGCAGCACGATGAAAGCGCCGATCGCGACGAGGGTGAGCAGCCCCGTCGCTATGAACGGCCAGCGCCGGCCCAGCACCACGTGGGAGAGGCCGCCGACGATGAACGAGGCGGGCAGCTGGAAGAGGTTGAGGCAGGTCAACGCCGGCGTGATCAGCTCGGGGTGATGGGTGGCGCGCATGTAGTCCGGAATGAAGGCGTTGAGCCCGAAGTAGATGGCCGAGGCGGCTCCCAGCGTGATCCCCAGGCGCAGGGTGGTGGGGTCTCGCCAGTCAGGGATCCAGAGCGGCCGCGGGCGCCCGGCGGCGCGCGCCTCGTGATCGGTGAAGAAGAGCACACCGAGCGCGGTGACGGCGACCGGCAGTGACCAGAAGGCGAGGGCCCACTCCCAGGAGCCGCCGGCCAGGGTGAGAACCCAGGGCACGGTGAGGGCGGCCGGCAGGATCTCACCGATCAATAACCCGTTCGAGAAGGCCGCGGTCGCGATGCCGACCTGGCGCGGCAGCCAGAGCGCAACCAGCGATGGTAGCGAGGGCTGCACGATGGCGATGCCGACGCCCATCAGGATGGTCATCGAGAAGATCACCGCCAGGCTCGGCCCGAGGCCGCGGAGAGCGCCGCCGGCCGCGATCAGGAGAAGGCCGAGCAGGACCGCCCGGCGGGCCCCGATGCGGGAGATGAGAAGCGAGCCGAGCAGTGTCGCCGTGGCGAGCAGCAGGATCGGCAGCGAGCTGAGCGCACCGATCGCGCTCTCGTTGAGAGGCAGGCTGCGGTGGATCAGCGGCAGCAGCGGTGGAACGGCGAGCAGCGTCAGCCGGATGCAGTTGCCGACCAGCCAGAGCAGGCCGAGCCGGAAGAGGAGTGTCCCTCTCAAGCTCATCTGGAGAGGGGGGACGTCCCCCCTGTCGGCCGTGCTCGGCTAAGCCGGCGCGCGGCCTACCCCCCTGGCTTCCCCGATCGCGTCCAGTGACTGGGGGTTCTCGAGTGCCGTCAGGTCGCCGGGCGCGAGGCCGAGGTAGACAGCTTTGACCACCCGCCGGAGGATCTTTGCGTTGCGCGTCCTGGGCAGGTCGGGCACGAAGTGGATCGCCTTCGGGCGGAGCGGCTTGCCCATGTCCCGGGCGACCATGTCCTTGAGCTCCTCCTCCAGCTCGGCGCTCCCATCGACCCCGGTCCGGCAGACGACGAAGACGACCAGCGCCTCGCCCTTGATCTCGTCCGGCACGCCGATCGCGGCCGCGTCCTGGACCTGCTGGTGGCCGACGAGGACCGACTCCACCTCGGCCGGCCCGAGCCGCTTGCCGGCGATCTTAAGCGTGTCGTCGGACCGGCCGAGGATGTACCAGAGGCGGTCGCGGGGGTCGATGTAGGCCCAGTCGCCGTGCAGCCAGACGCCTTCGAAGCGGCTCCAGTAGGTCGAGACGTAGCGCTCCCGGTCCTTCCAGAAGCCGTTCGTCATCCCGACCCACGGCCGCCGGACGACCAGCTCGCCGACCTCGCCGCGGACGCTCTCGCCCTGGTCGTTGACGACGTCGGCGGCCATCCCCGGGATCGGCCCGCTGAAGGAGCACGGCCGCAGCGGCGCCAGCACGTTGCTTGCCAGGATGCCGCCCGAGATCTCGGTGCCGCCGGTGTAGTTGATGATCGGCAGCCGGCTCTTTCCGATCTCGTGGAAGAACCAGAGCCAGGGGTCCGGGTTCCAGGGCTCACCGGTCCCGCCGAGGATGCGGAGGCTGGAGAGGTCGTGCTTTTGCGGGTGCTCGTCACCGGCACCCATCAGGGAGCGGATCAGGGTCGGAGCGCAGCCGAAGATGCTGACCTTGTGGTCGGCGATCATCCGCCAGATGCGGTCCGGGCCCGGGGTGTCCGGGGTGCCTTCGTAGAGCACCATGGTGGCACCCTGGGAGAGGCTCCCGAAGATCAGCCAGGGGCCCATCATCCAGCCGATGTCGGTGATCCAGAAGATCGTGTCGTCGCGTCCCAGGTCGAAGGCCCAGGCCATGTCCTGGGCGCCCTTGACGGGGAACCCGGCGTGGCTGTGGAGCGCGCCCTTGGGCTTCCCGGTGGTGCCCGAGGTGTAGATGACCATGATCGGGTGGTCGGGGTCGCAGCGGTGCGTCGGCAGGCTTTCCGGCTCGTCCTCGACGAGCTGCTCCCAGACCTTGTCGCGGCCGTGGGTCCAGGGGACCTCCCGGACGACCCGGCGGAGCACGACCAGGTGCTCGACCGTCGGGCAGTTGTCGAGCGCCTCATCGGCGACCTCTTTCATCTTCACAACGTTGCCGCGCCGATAGAAGCCGTCGGCGCAGAGGAGCACCCGCGCCTCGGCGTCGTTCAGGCGAGCCGCGACGGCGCCGGCGCCGAAGCCGCTGAAGAGGGGCACGATGACCGCGCCGATCTTGGCGATCGCGAGCAGCGCGATGGCGACCTCGGGGCACATCGGCAGGAACACGCCGACCCCGTCACCGGGCTTCACGCCCAGCTTGAGCAGCGCGTGGCCGAACCTGCCGACCTCGCGGTTGAGATCCTGGTAGGTGAGCCGGCGGACCTCGCCCGGCTCGCCCTCCCAGATCAGGGCGACCTTGTCTGGCTGCGCCTTCGGCCCGCTGACCCAGTGGTCGATGCAGGTCTGGACGATGTTCAGCTTGCCGCCCGTGAACCACCTCGGCCACTCCGGGCCGGCGGATTCGTCGAGGACCCGATCGAAGTGGCGGTAGAAGGAGACGCCGAGGTCGTGGATGACCGCGTCCCAGAACCACTCGGGGTCGTCGACGGAGCGTTTGAGGAGCTCGTCGAAGCCGGCGATGCCGTGGCGCGTCATGAACTTGGTCAGCCGGGCCCGCTCGATCACCTCGGGGGTCGGGGTCCAAACGACGTCCCCGATGACGACCGGCTGCATCGGGTCCAAGTCTACGTGGGCGTTCCAAGCAGTCGCTCCGCCTCCTCGCGCAACTCCCAGTAGTTCGCCCAGGCCACGCGCGCCCGCGCCAGCGCCTGCTTGGCGCCGCTCCGGTCGCGCGCCGCCTGGTTTGCGTGGTGCTGGGTGTATGACCAGCGGTCGAGCGCGCGCTCGAGGGTCTGGTCGACCATCGACCGCCATTCGGCGGTTGCCAGGGGGCCGATCGGAGGGAGGACCAGGTGCTTCCAGGTGCCGCCTCCGGCCAGCGCGCGAACCGTCGCCTGACCGACGCCGCGCCCGAGGTGGGTGCCGATCATGCGGTTTCGCGGATTGCCGCTCATCAGGCGGTACTGCACGCTGAGCACCAGCTCGTGGGCGCTGCGGAGCGTCGCCGGCGCGATGCTGGCCTCGCCCCGGCCGGCATCCAGCTGAAGTTGCTCGATCGCCGAGCTGAGGCGCCCGGGAACCCGTCGCCGATCGCCCAGCCGCAGCACCTCGACGTCCTCGAGGAGCTCATCAGCCTGCCGGATCAGGTCGCGGCGGCGGCTGTCGGCGGGGTCCGAGCGGGGGATGCGCATCGCGCCTCCGAACCTAGCTTCAGCTCGCCCAGACGTAAAGTATTTATTTACAAGCGATCGGCGCGAGCGAGGAATGCTTGCTCTTTACAGGCTGGGTTGGAGGTCGCCCTGCCGCCGCTTAGGCTCGGCCCCGAGATGTATCGAAGGATTGCCGTCGCCGCCGTCGCGCTTGCCGCTGGGGTTGCCGTCAGCGTGGCCCTGTTCGCCTACTCGATATCGGTCTCCGGCGCCCGCTCCTTCTTCGCAGTGACGCGCGACATCCCCGCGGGCGCGACCCTGACCGCAGATGCGCTGCAGCCGGTCCAGGCCGCGCTCGACCCCGCCCAGGCGGCGGGTCTGCTGGCCGCCGCCGATCCCTCTCACGCCGTCGGTAGGCGCGCCCGCCACCAGCTCGCAGCCGGTCAGCTGCTCCAGCGGGGCGATCTCGAGCCGGCCGGGCCGGCCGCCGCCGATTCGCTCGTGGCGGTGCCGATCAAGGACCTGCCTCCAGTGCGTGCCGGCGACCGCGTCGACCTTTTCGCGCTGGTCGGGAGCGGCGACCGTCTCAGCGTCCAGCCCTTCGCCTGGTCGGTCCGGGTCGCAGCTGTCGACGCCGACGGGTTGGTCCTCCAGGTCCAGAGCCGGCAGGAGCAGGCCTTCGTCTACGCCTCGGGCGCCCTTCGGCTGGCCGCCGTGCTGACGGCCGCGCCCGCGCCGCCGGCCGGCGCGGCACCGATCACCTCCGCCGAACAGGCCCTCGCGGTGGTGGGCAATTGACCCGCGCGCGTCTCGTCGTGGTGGCGTCCGCAAAGGGCAGCCCAGGCTGCAGCTTCGTCGCGCTCGGACTCGCCGGGAGGCTGGCCGAAGCCCGCCTCGAGACGCTGCTCATCGACGCCGACGCCGAGGACGGGTCGCTCGGCGCCTCGCTCGACCTTGCTCGGAGCACCGCACCATCGCCACTTGCCGGACTGGGCCCGATCACAGATGCGGCCATCGCCGGCGCAGCCGTCGCCGCAGGTCCCGGCCTTGCCTGCCTCGACCTCAGCGGTCCCGACCACGCCCTCGACGGCCGCCGGCTGGCGGAGGTGGCACGGGGACACTACTCGGCGATCGTCGCCGATGTCGGACACTCGCCCGGCCGTTTGCAGCGGGAGCTGGTCGCGGCGGCCGACTGGTTGATCTGGGTGGTCGCTCCCGATCGGAGCGGCTTCGAGCGTGCCGACCGCGTGCTCTCCGGCGCTTCTCTGCCACGGGTTTGCGCCGGGATCGTGCTCAACCGGATCGGTCCCGACCGGCTGGCTGACGCGGGCGCCGTCCTGGCCGAGCGGCACCGGCTTCCGCTCCTCGTCCGGTTGTCGGAGAAAGCTCGCGCCGTCCGTGACGCTTCGCTGCGGCGTGCCACGCCCCACCGTGCCCGCGAGTTTCGGCGGCAGTTCGCCGAGCTTGCCCGGTGTGTCCATCCCGACGTGGTCGGTGGGGGCGGCGAAAGGTGGCCGTGACCGCCGTCGACGAGGCGAGCGTCGAGCAACGAGTGCTGCGCTCGGTCGAGCTGCAGCTCGCCCACCGATTGGGTGAGCGAAGCTCAACCCGGATCGGGTTGGAGGACCAGGAGTGGGTCTACGGCATGGTGGGTCGCGTCGTCGCCGAGGAGCACCGCCTGGCGGGCGTCGCGGCCGACCGCGACGAATCGGCCGCCATGTGGCGGCGGGTTTTCGGAGCCGTGACACCACTCGGCCCGCTGGCGGAGCACCTGGCCGACCCGCTGGTCGAGGAGGTGCGGATCAACGGCACCCGGTCCGCTTTCGTGCTGCGCGAGGGATGCCGCTACGAAGTCGCTCCGCCCTTCGCCAGCGAGGATGCGCTGATCGAGCTGGTCCACTGGTACACCGACGGCGCGGGTAGCGCCCGGCTCGACCGCTCCAGCCCGATGGTCACGCTCACGCTGCCTGACGGCAGCCGCCTCCACGCGGCGTTGTCGCCCCCGGCCCGGCCGCTCACGGTGACCATCCGCCGCCACCTGCCGTCGCGGTTTCGGGAGCTGGCCGATCTCGCCGCCGCGGGCTTCCTGCGTCAGTCGGCGATCCCTTTTCTGGAGGCGATGGTCCGCGGCCGCCTCAACGTCCTGGTGGCCGGGGGCACCGGCAGCGGGAAGACCACGTTCGTGAGGACCCTCTGCCGCCTCATCCCCCCGGCTGAGCGGCTCGTGACCATCGAGGACCAGGCCGAGCTCCACCTCTGGAGTGAGCTTTCCGACTGCGTCTCGCTGGAAGGACGGCCGGCCAACATCGAGGGCCGCGGCGCGATCGGTATCCCGCTTCTGGTTCATGAAGCGCTGCGGATGTCGCCCGACCGGATCGTCATCGGCGAGGTCCGCGGCGCCGAAGCGCTCG
>DATCOZ010000043.1:0-5553 GCA_036564345.1 Candidatus Dormiibacterota bacterium
GCGGCCAGAACCAAGCGATCGCCTGGACTCCAGCGCACCCGCTTGATCTGGCGCTCAAGAACCTGGACCTGGCGGCGGAGCGCCAACACCTCAGCCTGGAGCTTGGCTTGGTCGCCGTGGCTCGTCGCGATCACGTCCAGCTAGAAGCGCACCAGCGAATACAGCAGCGAGCCCACCACCCCAGTCCGAAATCCTACCTGGCCGATGTCATCGGTCGCTCACCTCGCGCCACAAGCTGCGGCGCGAAGCTGGACGCGATTTTCGAACCCCACACCTCGTAGTGGGCCTCCGTGAGGCGCCGGAGTGGCTCCGGCGCCTTGGTGTGAAGCGGTCCCGGGATCGAGGCGGGGTACCAGTCCCGTCCCATGACAAACCGCAGCCCACTTGCCGGCCAGCCAAATCTGGGATCGGGGGACCCAGCCGATTGGCCCAGGCCCGGCAGGAGTGAGCTGGACAGTTGTGTGGGTCCTGCCTCAACTGCTGTCAAAACTGCTGTCAGCCGACCCCCAAGGTACCGACCATGCGGCACCTTCGATAGAAGGATCCGATCGATCTGAATACGAACACTTGGTGCCGAGAGCGGGAGTCGAACCCGCACGAGGTTGCCCTCAGCGGTTTTTGAGACCGCCGCGTCTGCCATTCCGCCACCTCGGCGCGAAGAAGTTAAAGGCTACCCCGAGGCCCGTTCATTGACATGCGCCCGCGCTGCGCGGAGAATCCCGTAGCCCAATGGCCCAACAACCCCCTGGACTGGGAGCTCCGCCGCCGGCCAAGCGCAAGCGCGGCTGCTTCGGGGGCTGCCTCGGCTGCCTCATCCCGATCGTCCTGATCGTCCTCATCGTCGGTGGTCTCTTCTACTTCCTGGTCGCCCAGGCGGCAGCCGCGGTGTCGGTCCCAGCGCAGCTCGTGGTCGTCAACCCGGCGACGACGCTGACGCCCCACGGCGGCAGTGCGCATGCGGGCGCCTCCGGCAACCTCGTGCACGGCGGCGACCAGGTCGAAACGAGTGCCAACGGGCGCTCCCTCATCCAGTTCCAGGACGGAAGCATCACGCGGCTGGGACCCGCCACCAAGCTGACGCTCGACACCGCCGAGTTCGACAAGCAGGGCCAGCTGCACAACGTCTCCATCACCCAGCAGGCCGGACGCACCCTGAGCACCGTGCAGAAGCTGGTCGGCGCGGGTGCGAAGTTCAACGTCGCCGGCCACTCCGCGACGGCGAGTGTCCGCGGGACCAAGTTCGAGGTCATCCAGAACGCCGACGGCAGCGTCCGGCTGAAGACGTTCGTGGGCACCGTAAGCCTGGGCGGCGTCCTCGTACGGGCCGGCCAGCAGGCCGACGCCAGCCCGAGTGGGGTCATCTCCAAGCCGGTGCCGATCACGCCCGACCCCGCCGACCCGTTCACCCTCTGGCTCGCGTCGGAGGAAGCGGCCAAGGCAGCCGGCCAGCCGGCGACCGCGCAGACCAGCTTCGACCAGGGGGCCATCGCGAGCGGCCAGACGGCGGCCCAGCCCGACTACAACAGCGCCGGCGGCGAGGTCATCGGTGAGCTCGCCTACCCCGGCAGCGCGATGTCCCTGATCATCACCGACCCCGCCGGGGTCGTCCACACCAGCAGCGCTTCGGTCTCCGGACCGAGCGGCAAGGTGACACTGGTCGACATCCCCAACGCCCCAGGTGGCGCGTTCAAGATCCGGGTCCGGGGCGACAACGTGAACCCCGCCGAGCAGTTCTCGGTGACGATGATCACCAAGTTCGTCTGTTCGGCCAGGCAGGTCGCCCAGGGCGGATTTGAACGCAACGTCCTGAGCGCCAACGAGATCGCCGCCTCCCTCACCCAATCGGGCGCCTCTGATGTCAAGGTCAGGTTCAGCGGGTCATCGGCGGGAGGAGCCAACATCGAAGGCTCGGGCAGCTTCAGCGGCATCTCGGTCGCCATCTCCTCGCTCCTCTACGCCGCGGGCGGCGGCAACGTCGGCGTCGCGGTTACCGGGGCGCAGGTCAACGGCATCGACGTGAAACAGCAGCTGACGGCGGCAATCGCCCAGGCGGGCGGGCACAACCTCGACTCTCTCACGATCGGCTACCAGGTCGACCGGGTCTACAGCTGCTCCTCGGGCAACGACACCTTCCTCGTCCTCGAGGGCACTCCCTGATCCGACCGGGTCAGCGGGCTGGTGTCGGCGAGAGGAGTCGAACCTCCACGGGTTTCCCCAACAGCTCCTAAGGCTGCCGCGTCTACCGTTCCGCCACGCCGACGCCGGGTTCGAGCTTAGCCGCCAGCCGGGCTATCCGATCGGCGATGCCGGCCCACTCCCTGGGCGGCATTTCGTGACCGACCCCCGCCATCACGTAGAGCTCGGTTCCCTCGGGGGCCGCCGCCGCGATCTTCGCTCCGTTCGCGAAGGGCACCAGTGGGTCGCCGTCGCCGTGGATGACGAGCACCGGGACGCGAACCCGGCCCAGGTCCTCGCGTCGGGAGCCCGAGGCGTTCAGGGCGCTGAACTGGCGGACCGTCCCCTCCGGGTAGAAGGAGCGATCGACCGCCCGGGTCGCTCGCGCGCGAGACCGATCTTCTTCGAAGCTCGGGCCCCAGGTGACCCGCGTCGCGGCAACCGACTGCTCGATGCGACCCTCGCGTGTATCCGCCGGCTTCTGAACGAGAAGCGCGACGACCTCCGCGTCAGCAAGAAGCGAGTCGGCGCCTCCGAGGTTTGACATCACGATCGTCAGGGTCAGCGTCCGGGCCGGGTGCTCGATCGCCACGAGCTGCGCGATCATCCCGCCCATCGAAGCCCCGACGATGTGAGCGGCCGGGATGCCGAGCACTTCGAGGAGGCCGGTCGCGTCGGCGGCCATGTCGCTCAGCGTGTACGCCGGCGCGCCCTCCAGCTTGCTGGAGAGGCCCACGTCGCGGTTGTCAAAACGGATCACCCGGAAGCCGCGGGCGACGATCTCCTTGCAGAGGCCGTCGCTCCAACCGAGCAGCTGCGAACCGAGACCACTGATCAGGAGGACCGCCGGTCGGCGGGGATCTCCGAAGGTTTCGTATTCGAGCTCGAGGGAGTTGACGGAGGCCCTAGGCACCGGCGCGAGCACGTGCGCGGTCGCGGGCCGAGGAGACGTAGGCGGAGGCCGAGACCGCCGCTGTCGTCCCGTCGCCGACCGCCGTCGCGATCTGCTTGGTCAGCTGGGCTCGCACGTCGCCGACCGCCCACAGCCCTTCAAGCGAGGTCTTCATTTCCGGTCCGGTGATGATGTAGCCCTCGGCATCGTGCTCGACGTGGACCTTGAGGATGTCGGAATTGGGGTTGAAACCGATGAAGATAAAGACACCCCCAACGGGCAGCTCAAACTCCTCGCCGTGCATGTCGTACTTGACCGCGTTGACCTTTCCGTTGCCCTCGATCCCTTTCACGTGGGCGTCGAGGATGAAGTCGATCTTCTTGTTCGCGCGCGCCCGGTCCTGGAGGATCGGCTGGGCTCTGAACTGGTCGCGACGGTGAATGATGTGGACCCGGCTCGCGTAGCGGGTGAGAAAGTCGCCCTCCTCGAGCGCCGCGTCGCCTCCACCCACCACGGCCAGGACCTCGTTCTTGAAAAAGGCTCCGTCGCAGACCGCGCAGTAGGACACGCCACGACCGGCGAGCTCGGTCTCACCGGGCACCTCCAGCTTCTTGGGCAGGCCTCCTGCGGCCATGATCACCGCCGGCGCGCGGAGCTCATTGCCCGAGTCGAGCTTGACCACCCGCTCCTCGCCGTCGACGTCGACCGAGGTCACCGGCTCGTACTCGCGGGCGTCGAGTCCGAACTTGCGGGCGTGGTCGCCCATCTTGAGGGCAAGCTCGGGACCGAGGATCGTCTCGATCCCGGGGTAGTCCTCGATCAGCTCGGTGTTGTGCAGCTGCCCGCCCAGCGGGCCTCGGTCCACCAGCACCGTGCGCAGGTCCATCCGGGCGGCGTAAAGGCCGGCGGCGAGGCCGGCGGGGCCGCCGCCGACGATGATCACGTCGAAGAGCTCAGTCACGTTCGTTTAAACCCGGACGAGGGCCCGACTTATTCAGCGCTGTGGGGCTACCCGTACTTGAACTGGACGCCGAAGCCGCCGCGCGGGCTCTCGCAGTCGATGTTGGTGAAGGGGCAGCCGATCGAGCAGGCCCCGCACTCGATGCAGTTCTCGTAGCTGACCAGGGTCTTGGCCGTGTCCTTGTCCCAGAGGTAGACGCCCGCCGGGCAGAAATGGTTGCAGTACTTGCCCTCGCACTTCTCGCCGCAGATCGTGTGGTCGAGGACGCGGATGTGCGGGTTGCCCTCGTCCTTCTTGTTGCGGACGGTGAACAGCTTGTCCTCGAGCTTCTCCATTCAACTCCGAATTCTATCGACCCGCCTGGCTCCTAGAATCAAGCCGTTATTCGCGGGAGCCCACAAGAGGGCAGAGGGGGGCAGGCCCCCCTTTCCAAAAACCCCCCGCGGCGCGACGCTGGTCAGCGCTTGGATCACGGACTCAAACGGCCTGGCGAAGCCAGGCCTATGCGCCACGCATCTGTCCCTTTTGACTCGAGTTCCTGACTCTTGGCGCACGAAGCGGTGGCGCCAGCTTGGGCATTGGGGTGCTTGATCGGCCACGGCTCCTAGAATCAAGCGGTTATTCGCGGGAGCCCGCAGGGGGCTGAGAGGGCTTCGACGGAAGCCGACCGCCAGAACCTGAACCGGGTAATGCCGGCGGAGGGATGAGACATGAGCGACGCACTCGCGCCGGACGTCCAGAGCGACGCCTTCGGGAAGGTCGAGAGCAAGGGCATCGAGCCGATCCCCGCGGCCGAGCGACACGGGGCGCCACGAGAGCTGGCCTTCCTCTGGGCGGGCGCCTTCATCAACTACGCCAGCCTCTTCACCGCCAGCCTCCTCACGACCTACTACGGCCTTGGCGTTTGGGACGGCCTCGCCGCCACCGCGCTGGGGACGCTTGCCGCGGCGGTCATCCTCGGGCTTCTCTCCAACACCGGCCCCCGCTCGGGCCAGCCGCAGATCGTGTTCACACGCGGCATCTTCGGCCTTCGCGGTTCCTACATCGGGGCGGCGCTCACCCTCTTCCTCGCGGTCGGCTGGTTCGCCGTCGACTGCGTGATCGCCGCCCAGGCCGGAGCACAGCTCTTCGGCGGCGGCGGAAACCGCCCGTTGACCTTCGCGCTGGTTCTAGTCATCGCGGCGGTCAGCGTCGGGGTGGCCGTCTACGGCCACCAGACGATCAAGGTGCTCGAGACGTACGGGGCGGTCGTCTTCGCGATCCTCTCGATCGTCCTCTTCGGACTTCTCGCGCCGCAGTTCGACTGGGCTCACGGGCCCACCGCGGCCGGCGCCGACTACCCCGGCGCCTTCGTACTCGGCCTGATGACCTGCTTTGCGCTCGTCGCCTCCTGGTATCCCTTCGCGAGCGACTACTCCCGCTACCTACCCGCCTCCAGCCCCGCCGGCTCCGTCACCTGGTGGCCGGTCGCCGGAGTCGCGCTGCCGATGGTCCTTCTCGGGCTGTTCGGCCTCCTCCTCCCCAC
>DATCOZ010000291.1:0-4323 GCA_036564345.1 Candidatus Dormiibacterota bacterium
ACAACTCGCCGAGGGAGCGGCGTGACTAGCGGACTTCTCTGGAGCGTCGTCAGCGCGGTGGTCTTTGGCGCAGCGGTCGGTGCTGCCTACCTCAGCTGGCCCCGCGCGATGACCGCGGAGGAATGGGTGCTCCATCGCCGCCAGATGGCGAGCGAGCCCTCTGCTCGCATACGCGTGCGATTGCCCTCCGTGAGATTGGGGCGTCTGAACCTGGACCTCGCGCGAAACCGGGCGCTGGTCGACTCGCTGGAACGAGACGCTCGGCTGGTCGGTCTCGGCACTGAGGCGCCGCAGGCAAGTCGGGCTATGGGAGAGAGCATCAGGTCCTCTGCGGCAGTCGGATGCGTGGCAGGAGCAGTCCTCGGCCTGTTGCTATGGGTGGTGACGGGAACGGAGGGGCTTCCGCTACAAGCGCTCGTGCTGGCGGTTCTCGGTGCGGTCGTTGGTCCGATTGGATGGGTTGTCCGGCTGCGGCTGACGGCTGGCCGGATGCGTGCCTCGATCCGTCGGCGGCTGCCCAGGCTGTTCACCGGAGCGCGAATGCTCCTTGAGAGTGGGGCGGCGACCCCAGAGGCGGCGCTCACCGCGGCGGTCGGCATCTTTCGCGACCCTGCAGCCGAACTCCTGCGGGAGGCATTGCGCATCCGGCAGGTTCGCCGCATCCAGTTCGAGGCCGCGCTCGACGAGGTGGCGGAACGGTACGGTGTGGACGAGCTCGTCCGCCTCGCCGACTCCTACCGCATGGGCGGCCGCTACGGCACCAAGATGTCGGACCTCCTTGCGGAGTTCTCGGCCAGTCTCCGCCACCGTTGGCACGCCGACTATCGGGAGCGAATAACCCGCGCCCCGGTCCTGATGACGGTTCCCGCGCTTCTGTTCTTCGTCACCCCCCTGTTGGTGCTTACCCTCTACCTCGTCTTCGCGCCGCTCTCGCAGTTGCTGACGGAGATCTGATGAGCCTCGGCGGGAAGCGAGGCCAGAGCATGGTCGAGTTCGCGATGACCATCGGGCTGCTCATGCTGCTGGTCGTGTCGTCCGCCCAGCTGGCCATCTTCTTGCACTACCGCAGCAGCCTCGACCTGGCCATACGAGAGGGCGCTTTCCAGGCATCGCTGGTCGGGCACTCAGGCAAGGACGGGGAGGTTGCCGCTCGCGAGCTGTGGAAGCGGATCCAGCCCGACGCCGGTCCGCTCGACATCAAGGCATCCTCGGATGGGCGCCTGGTGGTCCTGACTGCGACCGCGTACGCGCCGGCCATCCTCCCGATGCCAGCTCCGCCGTTCAACCAGATCCGTGTCCAGGCGAGAGCGGTGCACACGGTGGAACGCTTCCAGTCGGGGTCCAGCCCATGAGGCGATCCACTCCTCGCTCCGATCAGGCCGGTCAGGCGCTCGTGGAGTGGGCAGCCTCTGCATTCGTGCTTCTGCTCTTCGCGCTGGGGATCCTGGCGGTGGCGCTGGTGGTCCAGGAGTACCGCGCGGTGCGCGAGGCGGCAAGCCAGGCTGCCTTCGCTGCGGCCCGGGCGCCGAGTTCGCAAACCGCTCAGGTGACCGGAGGGCGCACAGGCCTTGAGGCGCTTCAGGGCACCCAGGTCGAGTCGGCCGTCGTCACCGTCGACGTCGGAGACTTCCGGCGCGGTGGCGTCGTGGTCGCCCGCGTCCAGGGATATGTCAGCCTCGGCGCCTTCCCGATCGTGTCCCAGCTTCTCGGCGCACGATTTCCGCTGCACTACGAGGCCCGCGCTCTGATCGAGCCCTATCGGAGCCGATCGGGATGAGGTCGCGACGTCAGGAGGGCGAGCGCGGCCAGATCCTTGTTCTGTCGGCCTTGGTCATGACCTTCCTCTTCATTCCGCTGGCCATCTTCCTCGTCGATACCAGCCTTTTCGAGTCTGCCTACGCTCAGCTGGGCGAGACGCTCCAAGCTTCGGCCGAGGACGGGGCCTCGACGGTCGACGAGGCAACCCTGCGTTCTAGTAATGGCCAGACGGTGGTTCTCGACCCGGCGCTTGCCCGCACAACGGCCGACACCTCGATGAGGGCGAGTCACCTTGCGGGCCTGGTGTCGTGGACCACCGCCGCCAGCCGACAGCGGGTCACGGTGACGGCGACAATCGCGGTGCCACTTATGGTGCTGGGCACCGCGCATCTGACAGCCAGCCGAAGTGCCTCGTTCGCCTATGGTCCGTAGCACCGGCTTCGGTCCCCAAGCCAGGCGAGTGCTGGCAGGGACCCTCCTGATCCTTGCCCTTGCTGCGGCGGTTGTGGCGGCCGCCGCTCACGGCCCAACGTCAGTCGCGCCCTCACTCCGAGCCGGGCTTGAGGCCACGGGCCCGACTGCTTTTGTACTGATCGGCATCATGCTGGCCGTGTTCGTGGGGCTGATCGCGTGGCGCGCCCGCTGGCCCGTCAATGTCGGTGCAACGTCTTTCGAGGCACCGCTTCTGCCGCCGGCGTCCGTGCCGTCCATCCTGGGCCGTTGCCCAGTCGTCGGCATCATGGGCGTCGAGTCGGGGGCCGGCAGCAGCACTCTGGCTCTCAACCTGGCCGTGGTGACGGCTGTCGAAGGTCGCCTCCCGCTAACCGCGCCACGAGCCGGCCGCCCCCGACCGATGTGCCTGCTGACAGAGGGGGCACTGTCGGAAAGCCTTGGGGTGGATGCGAACGCGCTCATGGAGCTGCTGGAGCGGAACGTCGCTCGAGTTCCTGACGAGGTGGTCAACCTGGCCAAGCGCCATCCGTCCGGGGTGGAGGTACTGGCGTTGGCGCCGGGACGGCTGAATGTCGAGCAGCTCCGGCGCCTGCTCCAGCTGCTGCGACGGCACTACGACGCGATCGTGATCGACTGCCCCCGAGGTGACTTATGGCTTTAGGAGATCGTTACGCAGGTGGTTGACGTTCTCCTGCTCGTCGCCCTGCCATCCGATCGCTCGGCCGGGGAGTGCCGGCGATGGGTCGACCGGCTCTGGCGGCAGCGGGCGGAGCAGCGAGCTTCGGTCCTAGTCAACCGGAGGACGCTTGGTCGTCCGCCCGAGGGGGTGACTCGCGGATTTGTCCACAGTATCCACATCTCGGACAACCGGATCGTGGCCGACTTCGATTCGCGCGGGTTGCCGTGGGTGCTAGATACCAGCCTGGCGTCCGCTAGCGAGATGGGAAAGGTCGCCGCGGCGATGATGCCGCCGATGTTCGCGGAGGCACAGTCCCGTGCCTCTTGATCTGCTTCTACTTGGCGCGGGCGTCTGGATCGCTTTGACGTTGGTCCTTCCCAAGCGGCGCCTCGCCGGTCTAAGACGGCGGCTCGCCGAGACCGGAGCGGGCGAGCGCCCGTACGTGTTCGGGCCACCGCGTCACCCCGCTTCTGAGCCTTCCTCCCTCCCCGGGCGGTTGGTCGAAACGGCCAGATCTGAGTGGCTGCGAGCGCTCGAGCTCGGTATCCCGGTTTTCGCACTGGCGTTGGTCGTCGAGACCTTGGGTAGACAGGCCCGCTCGGTCGCCGAGGAACGCTGGACTCATTCGCCAGCTGGACTGCTCCTCCGGCATCTCCAGGGAGAGGTCACCGAAGCAAACCTCACTCAGTCTCTGGAGGCGTGGGGCCAGCCCATCCCACCACCCAAGCTCACGCTCGAAGCTCCACGGCGCTACCGAGTTCCCCCGGTGGAGTGGCGCCGGGACTGGGAGGATCGCGCCGCCGTCGTCTCTCCCCAACTTGAAGGGAGCTCACCGCCTGTAAACGGGGTGGGCGGCGAAGCCCTCGAACCGGTTGCGACGCCGGGCGAGGTAGGGCTGGAAATTCAGACTCTCGGCGGGCTTCGTGTGATAGCCGCTGGAGCAGACCTGACCTCTGAGCTGCTTGAGCACCCGATCCTGAGCTTCATCATCGCCTACGTACTCGTACGCGCGATCATTGCACCGGGCAAGCCAACCACTCGTTCGGTGATCGCCGATGAGCTCTTTCCGGGAGTGGATCCGCAGGTCCAGCGAGAGCGGCTGCGCCACCGACTGCACGACCTCAGCAGCCTGCTCCCTGAGCCGCTCGCCGCCGCCGTCATAGTCCAGGGGGAGACGCTGTGGTTCAACTCGGAAGCGTGCTCAGTTGATGTCCAGCGAATCCTGGAACTCGCGGATGAATGTGTGCGCGTTGATGGCCACCTTCCCCCAGAGGTCTACGCAGCGGCCAGAAATGCCCTTGCTGCGGGCGACGCGGAGTTCTTTCCGGACTTCGGCGAGATCGAAAGTCGGGCGACTGGCGGCGGGGGCGAGTCGCCAGAGCTGGCAAGGGAGGTCCAGCGACGACTGGAAGCTGCCCGGGTCGATCTCCTCG
>DATCOZ010000114.1:0-18212 GCA_036564345.1 Candidatus Dormiibacterota bacterium
GGTAGAGGAGGGAGGGGTGGCCGCCCCGCAGCCCCGCCACCGAGGCCAGGTTGACGATCGAGCCGCCGCCGCGTCTCAGCATCTCGGGGATGGCGTGCTTGGCCATCAGCATCATCGAGGCCAGTTGACCCGCATCGCCCGGTCCCACTCCCCGGGGTCGACGTCGACCGCGGTGCCGGGAGGGCCTCCCACGCCCACGTTGTTGACCAGCACGTCGAGCCGTCCCCAGGCTTCGACGACGCTCCGGACGGCGGCCTCGCAGTCGGCGGATTCGGTGACGTCGCCGGTGATGGCCAGCGCTGTGCCCCCCTCCGACTCGATCACCCGAAGGGTCTCGGCCGCCCACTCCGGCACCGCGTCCAGCAGTCCGACGCGCGCGCCCTCGCGGGCGAGCAGGATCGCCGCCACGCGACCGTTCCCGATCCCATCGCCGCGCGAACCGGCGCCGCTGACGATGGCGACCTTGCCGTCAAGGCCCCTACCCACAGCAGGCGGAAAGGATACCGCCGGCACCGTGCTCTTCGAGCCCATCGACGACGGCCGCTGCCGCGTCATGCTCACCATGGAGTACGAGCCACAGGGCCTGACCGAGATCGTCGGAAGCGCCCTCGGCTTCGACAGCCGCAGTGTCGAGGGTGACCTCAAGCGGTTCAAGGAGATGGCCGAGCTCCAAGGTGTCGAGACCGGCGGCTACCGCGGCCGGATCGAGGAGGGCGACGTCCGCAACTAGCCGGCCAAGGCAGAGGCGAGGCGCGAACCCGGTTTTGCGCCTCGCCCGTTTGGGGTAATATGCAGTTGCCGGCTCGATGAATTAGGAGACCGGCGCTTTCCGCCGTGGTCGTCATCAGTTCTCTTCTCGAACAGGCCCGAGCGTTAAGGGACAGCGATTCGTTCGAGAAGGGACAGGAGAAACCACGTTATGCAGTCAGGAACCATCAAGAAGCTCGTCTCCGACCGCGGCTTCGGCTTTATCGCAGCTGAGGACGGCAAGGAGTACTTCTTCCACCGCAGCGGCACCGAGGCCGACTTCGACAGCCTCAACGGCGGCGAGAAGGTCACCTTCGAGATCGAGGCGAGCCCCAAGGGCCCCCGCGCGAAGAGCGTCCGGGTCGCCTAGCGTTCTCTAGGTAGTTCGGAGCCCCGCGCGGTTCACGCCGCGCGGGGTTTTCTATTCGGCCGCTAAAACGTTATGACAACCACCCTCAGGCACGACATCCGCAACCTGGCGATCATCGCCCACGTCGACCACGGCAAGACAACCCTGGTCGACGCGCTGCTGAAGCAGAGCCACACCTTCCGCGAGAACCAGGAGATGGGCTCGCTGATCATGGATTCGAACCCACTCGAGCGAGAGAAGGGGATCACCATCCTGGCCAAGAACACGGCCATCCGCTACCACGACACGGTCATCAACATCATCGACACCCCGGGCCACGCCGACTTCGGGGGCGAGGTCGAGCGGGTCCTCAACATGGCCGACGGCTGCCTCCTGCTCGTCGACGCCGCCGAGGGACCGATGCCGCAGACGCGCTTCGTCCTTCGCAAGGCGTTCGAGGTCGGGCTCCGCCCGATCCTGGTCATCAACAAGCTCGACCGTCCGCTGGCCGACGCCAAGCGAGCGCTCGACCTCGCCCATGACCTCTTCCTCGAGCTGGCCGAGAATGCCGACCAGCTCGACATCCCGGTCCTCTACGCGATCGCGAAAGAGGGACGCGCCGGCCTCAGCGCCGATGCCCTGGACGACTCGCTCGAGCCGCTCTTCCAGGCCATCCTCCACCACGTCCCGGCGCCGCTCGTCGAGGAGGGCGCCTTCCAGATGCTGGTCGCCAACCGCGGCTACGACGATTACACCGGGACGCTGGCGATCGGCCGGATCACCCGGGGTTCGATCAAGCCCGCGCAGTGGGTCGCCGTGCTGACCGGTGAGGAGGGTGAGCCGAAGCGCGTCAAGGTCGGCCAGGTGCTCCTCTACCGAGGCCTCGGCAAGGAGCCCGTCGAAGAGGCCTTCGCCGGCGACATCGCCGTGCTGACCGGGCTCGAGGAGGTAACCATCGGCGACACCCTCGCCGACCCCGAGTCGCCCGACCCCCTGCCCCGGATCGCGATCGACGAGCCGACCGTGAAGATGACATTCGGCGTCAACACCTCTCCGCTCACCGGTCGCGAGGGCAAGTTCTCGACCTCCCGGCAGCTCCGCGCCCGGCTCTTCCGGGAGCTCGAGGTCAACCTCGGCCTGCGCGTCGAGGCCACCGAGTCGGCCGACCGGTTCCTTGTCAGCGGCCGCGGCGAGCTGCACCTCGCGGTGCTCATCGAGACGATGCGGCGGGAGGGCTACGAGCTCGAGGTGTCGCGTCCCGAGGTGATCACCAAGCAGCTTGACGGCAAGCTGCTGGAGCCCTTCGAGCACCTGACGATCGACGTGCCCGAGGAGTACCTCGGAGCCGTCAGCGAAGCCCTCGGCCGACGGCGCGGCGAGATGATCGAGATCGCCTACGGCGAGCCGGGCGTGCGGCTCGACTACACGATCCCGACCCGCGGCCTGATCGGCTTCCGGAACACCTTCCTGACCATAACCGGTGGCACCGGGATAATGGGCTCGCTGCTGCTCGGCTACCGGCCCTGGGCCGGCGACTTCCGCGAGCAGCGCAACGGGGCGATGACCGCGTCAAGCCCGGGCAACGTGCTGGCCTTCGGGCTGGCCAACGCGCAGGAGCGCGGCTTCACCTTCATCGAACCCGGCGAGCAGGTCTACGAGGGCATGATCGTCGGCATCCAGAAGCGGCCCGGTGACATGGCCGTTAACGTCTGCAAGGAGAAGAAGCAGACCAACATGCGCTCCTCCAATGCCGACATCATGGTCCGGCTCACGCCGGCCACCAAGATGTCGCTCGAGCAGTCCCTCGACTTCCTGGCCGACGACGAGCTGCTCGAGGTGACCCCCAAGCACATCCGGCTCCGCAAGCGACACCTGACCGAGGTCGATCGGGCCCGCGCGCACCGTGCCGCCCCCCAAATATGAGCGCGACCGGAATCAACCATGTCAGCGTCCACGCCGCCGACCTCGACGCGTCGGAGGCGTTCTACAGCGAGCTCTTCGGCGTCACCCGGCTGCCCACCCCCGACTTCGGGTTTCCGGTGCGTTGGCTGAAGGTGGGAGAGACTCAGCTCCACCTCTTCAACCGAGCTGCGGAGGCACCCGTCAACCACCACTTCGCGTTCACGGTCGACGACCTCGAGGCGGTCTATCGGAAGGCGCGCGCGAGGGGCGCCCTGGACCGCCCGGAGGTTCGCCGGCTGCCCGACGGCTCCGCCCAGATGTACTTGCGCGACCCGTCCGGCAACCTCGTCGAGTGCAACGCACCTGACGCGGACTCGCTCGACACCGCCATCGTCGGCGAGCTGGTCCCGGTCGGCGGCGAAGAAGGGGCTCGCCTCTTCCTGTAACCGGGACGCTGGCTGGCCTGTCCGGACGGTCGATTCCGCCTTATAGTTCGCGCCGAGTTGGCCGCCACCGCCGCGCTCGCACCGGCTCCTCGGATCAGCCTCCTCCGCCATCTCGGGCTCGGCCTCTACTGGCTCGGCACCTACTTCGTCGTCACCCCCGTCTACACGATCCTGCTCCAGGTCCAGATCAGCCAGGCGGTGGCCAGCCACGACACCCAGAACCTCGTCACCGGTGTCGCCACCGGCATCGGCGGCTTCCTCGCGATGGTCATCCCCCCGCTCGTCGGCCACTACTCGGACCGGCTCCACAGCCGCTGGGGGCGGCGCAAGCCGATCCTGGTCGCGGGGACGCTGGGCATCGTCGTCTGCCTCGTCTTCATGCGGTTGGCGGACTCGCTGCCGGCGATCGTCGTCGGCTTCGCCCTCACGGTCGCGACGATCAACGTGGCCGGAGCTGCCTATGTCGCGGTCATCCCCGACACCGTCCATGACGCGGAGACGGGCCGGGCGAGCGGCTTCCTCGGCCTCTTCGTCCAGGCCGGCAGCGTGCTCTCGCTGATCACCCTCCTCCTGATGTCCAGGCAGCACCAGCTGGTCAACACCTACTGGATCCTGCTCGCCGTCCTCGTCCTGACGCTGATCCCGAGCCTGTGGGCGATGGGCAACGCCCCGGAAAAGCGACCGGTGGCCGCCACTCCCCTCGACCTGAGGAAGTTCCTAGCGCCGCTCTGGACCGGCGACTTCGGCTGGGCGACCTTCACCCGCTTTCTCAATACTTCCGCCTTCTACACGACGCTTCCGTTCCTGCTCTTCTCCTTCCGGGACCTCCTCAAGGTCCCCGACCCGGCCAACTTCACGGCCATCTTCGAGCTGCTGGTGACGGCGACGGCGATCCCCCTGGCCATCGCCTGTGGCTGGCTCAGCGACCGCTACGGCCGCAAGCGGTTCGTCTACGCCTCCGGCGCCATCTCGAGCCTCGTCCTTCTGATCTTCATGCTCGGGCCCGTCATCAGCCCCAACGCGATGCTCCTCCTCGGCGTCCTCTACGGGGTCGGTTACGGCTGCTACACGGCGGTCGACTGGGCGCTCTGCCTGGACACGCTTCCCGACAAGGAGCACCCCGCCAAGGATCTAGGGCTGTTCCACGTCGCCGACGCGCTGCCGAGGGTCGGCATCCCGCTTCTCGCCGGTGTCATCCTCTACCTCTTCAACCAGGTCGAGCCGCTCCTCGGCTACCGTGCCATCTTCCTGATGGCGGTCGTGCTCTACATCTTCGCCACCGTCTTCGTCAGGCGAATCCGCTCGGTCCGCTAGTCGGCCCGATCCGGCTAGAGTCCGGCGGAAATGACCTCGAGCTCTGCGCGGATCCGGCTGAGCCGGCCGCTCGACCTGGCACGAACCCTCGCCCGGACGCGGCCGGAGCGCGTGGCCGCGCCGGGCGTGTGGCGCGCCACTCGCACGCCCGCGGGGCCGGGGACCGAGCGGCTCTGGCTCGACGGTGACGTGCTCTGCGTCGAGGCCTGGGGACCGGGGGCGGACTGGCTCTGCGAGAACGCGCCGGCCCTGGTCGGCGAGCTCGACGATGACTCCGGCTTCGTGCCGGCGCATCCGCTGCTGGCGGAGCTGCGGCGCCGCCACCGAGGGGTGAGGATGCCGCGCACCGGCGCCGTGCTCGAGGCGGCGGTTCCGACCATCCTGGAGCAGAAGGTGATCGGGCTCCAGGCTCGTCACGCGTACCGGCGGCTGCTGGTCGAGCTGGGGGAGCCGGCTCCGGGCCCGGTGCCTCTCCGCCTGCCGCCGACCCCGGCCGCGCTGGCGGCGACCCCCTACTGGGTGTTCCACCGGTGGGGTGTCGAGCGGCGGCGGGCGGACATCATCGCGAATGCGGCTCGCCACGCGTCGCGGCTGGAGGAAGCGGCCGGCATGACGCCGGTCGAAGCTCAGCGCCGGCTGACGGCGCTGCCGGGGATGGGCCCCTGGACGGCCGCCGAGATCGCAGTCGTCGCCCTCGGCGATCCGGACGCGGTTTCGGTGGGAGATTACCACCTGCCCAACCTGGTCAGCTGGGCGCTCGCGGGGGAGCCCCGCGGCAGCGACGCAAGGATGCTCGAGCTGCTCGAGCCCTACCAGGGCCACCGAGCGCGCGCCGTGCAGCTCCTCGAGCTGGCCGGGATCGCCGTGCCCCGCCGAGGGCCTCGCCTGGCCTTCAGCCGGATCGCGGAGATTTAGCCCTAACCCTGGAAACGGAACGGAACCGTTCCGAGCTACCGCGTGATGGCCGACAGGTGGCCGGACAGGATGGCCGCGTCGGTCTGGCCGAGGTACTTGCCCTCGATGCTGCCGTCGGGCCGGATGAAGACGGTCACCGGCAGCACGCTGACCCCGTAGAGGCGGCCCACCGCTCCGTCGCCGTCGAAGCCGGTCGGCTCGCTCACCCCGACCGAGTGGAGGAAAGCCTTCGCCGCGCTCGCGCTGTCCCGCTCGTCGATCAGCAGCACGCGGACATGGCTGGACGCGGCCTGCGACGAGATGAGCGGCATCTCCTGCCGGCAGGGCGCGCAGCTGCTCGCCCAGAAGTTGATCACCAGTGGGCTGCCCGCGAAATCGGCGAGCGCCACCCTTTCCCCTTCGAGACCGGCGATCGAGAAGGCGGGCGCGGCGCCGCCGCCCCCTGCCGAAGGGCTGCCGAGGCCCGCAGCCGCACGTACCTGGTCGGCCACCTTGGCCGCATCCCAGCCGTCGCCGTGGCCCTGCAGCTGGCTGACGCCGACCGGGCTCAGGACGGCGGCGAGGCCGCCCGGCACCGAGCCGGCGTCGGGGATGCCGGTCTCGAACTGGTGGAGGTAGCCGTGGCCGTCGAAGACGCCGAGGAAGTCGGTGTGCGAGTCGGCGCCGGAGAGCTGGACCCCGAAGACGTCCCAGAAAGCGCCCAGCTGGCCGGCCGAACCCGTCAGCAGCGGCCACGAGGTGTCGGCCAGCGCCGAATAAGCCTTGAGCGCGGCGACGCTGTCGACGGCGGGATCGGTGCTCACCTCGAGGAGGCGGACCGAGGCGGGGACCTGGCCGCGGAGCTGGTGGAGGATCGACGTGTAGAGAGGACAGGTGTCGTGGCAGGTCGTGTGGAAGGCGGCCAGCACCACGACGGCACCGGCCAGCGATTGGCGGGTCACGGTCTCGCCGTCCTGGTCCAGCAGCGCGAAGTCGGGCAGGGACTTGAGCGCTCCCTGCAGTCCGAGCAGGCCGACGTTGTAGTCCTGGTTGCCGGCGAACGCCGCCTGCGGCACTCCGCCAAGGAACGTCACCAGGACCGGCTCGACCTGCCCGGCCGTCACCCGGATGCCGGCGCTGAGGTCGGCTCCGGCCAGCCGCAACCCGTCGTAGTCGCCGGGGGCAAGGGAGGCCTCCGCAGCCTTGACGATCTTCGGCGCGGCGGGGACGGCTGTGTTGCCCAGGTGCGCGACGGCGCTCCAGCCACCGCGGGCGGTGTGGATCTGGATCTGCGTGTCGCCGACGCTGTCGGGCGACTTCGAGCTCAGCTCGAGGAGCAGGGTGCCGGCGCCGGAGGGAGTGTTGTGAACGCCCACGAAGGCGGAGACGAGGCCGACCGCCACCAGCAGGGCGACCGCGGCGATCCCCAGCGCCCGCAACGTCACGGCGCGGTCCCGGCCGCGATCTTGGCCAGGTAGAGGCGGAGGGTCGGGGCGTCGAGCGGGCCCGCGAAGCGGTAGCGGACGATGCCTGAGCTGTCGATGAAGTAGGTCTCCGGCGGCCCGGTGACCCCGTAGCGAAGGTAGCCGCCATCGGTCACCAGGCCGGTCGGGTAGGGCGCCTGGAACTCCTGCTGGAAGGCGCGCGCGGGGGCGTCGGCGTCCTGGATCGCGGCGCCCAGGAAGCTGACGCCGGTCGAGCCCTGGGCGGCGTCGGCGAGCACCGGCGCCTCCTGCCGGCAGGGCGCGCACCAGGAGGCCCAGAAGTTGAGGACGACCGGCTTCCCGCGCAGCTCGGCGACCGTGACGTTGCCGCCGTCGAAGGTGTGCACGGTCAAAGCCGGTGCCGGCTTGCCGGCAACCGCCGGCGCCGCTCCCAGCGCGGGGTGGCTCAGCCCCCAGCCGAGCACCGCCAGGAGGGCGCCGACCAGGAGGCCGCCAAGCGACCAACCGAAGAGGCGCACATTCGATCGCGGCCGACCCATCACCTTCGCTTGGAGGTTACCCTTCCGTGGGGCAGGCAATAGGGAATGCGGATCCGCCACCTGGTCCTCGTCGGCGTCGGCATAGCAGCCGCCGCCCTGGCGGTCCAGGTCGCGGCGCCCGGTTCGTCTCAGCCGACCGTCCTTCTCGACGACGGGACGATCAACGTGACCGCCGGGGAGGATGGGCGGGGAGCCTGGGTCCCCTACACGGTCACGGTGCGGAACCTGGGCGACCACGATTTCACCGGCCGCCTCCTGCTGCTGAAGCGGATCGCCACCAAGCCCAGCCTGCCGCCCCGACTCACCGTGCCGGGCGTCGGCAGCCTGATCTCGCCGGTCGGTGTCGCCCCGGGCGGCCCGTCGAATCCCCCCGACGCCGCGTTCCAGTTTCCGGTCGCCCTGAGCCCGCGCCACAAGAAGGCCTACACCTTCTTCGCGCCCGACGACTTCGGTTCGGTCATCGTCCAGGACCCGCAAGCCAGGCAGGTGGCGGAGGGTCCCGTGGACGATCGCAAATCGGTCGCCATCGGGACCCTCACCGACTCGCAAACACTGGCCGGCGAGGTCGAACCGATCCGGCTCGGCGAGCTGACCATGAAGGTCACCCAATGGGACGACGCCAACCCGTTCCCTGACCGTGCCGCCTACCTCAGCGGCTATTCGGCGATCCTCATCGACCACTTCGACAGCGGCCGCCTCGACAGGGCCCAGCTCAATGCCCTGGACGAGTTCATCGGGCTCGGCGGGGAGCTGATCCTCGCGGGCGGCGCCGACCTCGCCCGGACGATCCACGCGCTGCCGCCCCAGCTGGTGGCCTTCCACCCGAACGGGCTCAGCCCCGTCGACTCGCTCGCGCCGGTCGCGGACCTCTCCGGCTTGGCGTCCGACCTCGCCGGACCGGTCGCCGAGGGCACGCTCTCGGCCGGCGCCACGGTCGTCCTCGGGACTGCCGCCGGCCGGCCGCTGGAGGCGGAGGCGCGCTACGGGTCGGGCCGTGTCGTGGAGCTGCTCTTCGACCCCGACTCACCGGCGGCCGGAGCGGGAAGCCCGACCGGGCTTTCCTCGCTTGCCTTCAGCCAGGCGATCGCGCGTGGGCTGGAGAGCATCCCCGGCACGGAACCGGCGGGCCGGATCCTGGTCGACGCCGGCCAGCTGCCGGCGGTGCTCTTTCCAAAGCCCTCCGACTCGCCCTTCCCGCCCCTCTGGCTGGTCGCCGGCATGCTCGCGATCTACCTGGTGCTGGTGGTGCCGGCCAACTACCTCGTCGTCCGCAGGCTCGGCAGCCCCGGCCTCTTCTGGGCCACCACCCCGGCGCTGGCCGTCCTCTTCACGATGGTCAGCTACCTGATCGGGCAGGGGCTCCAGGCCGGCATCACCGACCAGGAGATCCAGTTCTACCGGGTCGGCCCGGATGGGATCGTGTCGCGGGTCGACGTCCACGGCATCGTCTTCCCGACCCGCGGCGACCACCAGGTCAGCTTCGGCTCGGACAGCCTCGTCGCGCCCTACACGATCGCGTTCCCCGAGCTCAGCCCCTTCTGCGTCTCCTGCGCATTCCCGGGAACCTCGGGCACCCTGGTCGAGGAGCACGTTCTCGGCGCGAGCCCGACGATCGCCGAGCGGGGTCTCGTCTACGGCAGCGTCAGGGTGGTGGGCTCGGCCAGCGTTGGTACCGGCCAGCTCAGCCTGGCGGCCCACCTGGCCTCGGTCGACGGCCGGATCACCGGCAGCATCGTGAACACCGGGAAGGTTGCCGTCAGCGGCCTCCTCGTCTACACCTACTACGAGGGCGGCTACCGGGCCGCGTTCGTGTCGCAGGGCCTGGCGCCGGGGGAGTCCGCCCAGGTCGACGACACCCCGACCCCGATCGGCGACGCCGCGCCCAGCCTCCCGGCGGGGACCCGCCTCACCGCCGGCCAGGCGGTCTCGCTGGTCGCCGACGAGGCCGGCCGGCGCAACCTGACCCACCCCGGGCAGCTCGCGATCGTCGGCTTCGTCAAGCCGGCCGACTCCAACCTGCGGGTGGACGGATCGGCGCCGGGCGGGCAGGTCATCGCCGCCTTCGGGATGCCGGTCGAGGTGGAGTCGGCGGTGGGTCGCCTCGGCACCGTCGCGCTGCCCCGCCTGGCCGGGTTCTACCCGGAAAGCGGGACAAGCTTCATCGACGCCTACGACATCGCCCTGCCCAGCGCAACCGGGTCGCTGGTCCTCCGCTACGACAAGCGCCTCTATTCGGGCGTGGCGGTTTACGACTGGACGGCCGGCACGTGGCGGCAGAGCGATTTCAGCGACGACCCGACGACGCCACTCGTGATCCTGACCCGGCTCAACCCGAGCGAGGTCCGCGACGGACTGGTCCGCGTCCGCGTCCACGAGGCGACCCTGACCTGGGGCTCCGAGATCGCCGTCCGCTTCGCCGGCGAAGCGCCCTGATCAGAGGGGGAGCCCGTCGCCTGAGCCTGCGCAGGGCCGACTTCCTTTGACAAAGGCTCGGCATACACTGGAATCGAAATGACTGAAGCAGTGATCGTCGCCTACGGCCGGTCTCCAATCGGCCGCGCCCGGAAGGGATCCCTCGTCGACGTCCGACCCGACGACCTGGCCGCCTACGTGCTCGGCAAGGTCGTCGAAAAGGTTCCTCAGCTGGACCACTCCCAGATCGAGGACGTCATCTGCGGCTGCGGCCTGCCGGGTGGGGAGCAGGGCCACAACATCGGCCGCGTGATAAGCATCCTGGCGCGCCTCGACGTTCCCGGCGTCACAGTCAACCGCTACTGCTCCTCCTCGCTGATGACGACCCGGATGGCCGCCCACGCGATTCGCGCCGGCGAGGGCGACGTCTTCGTCAGCGCCGGGGTCGAATGCGTCTCCCGTTACGGCGGCGGCTACCCCGACCCGCCGGACACCTTCAACCCGAGGCTCGTGCCCGGCAATACCGAGGAGTACCCGGACATCTACATCGCGATGGGGAACACCGCCGAGAACGTCGCCGAGCGGGAGAAGATCAGCCGGGAGGAGATGGACCGCTACGCCGTCAAGAGCCAGGACGCCGCCGTCAAAGCGCGAGACGACGGCTTCTTCGGTCGCGAGATCATCCCGGTGCCGCTCCCCACTGGTGAGATGTTCAGCAAGGACGACAGCCCCCGGCCGGGTACCAACCTCGAAGCACTGGCCCAGCTCCAGCCCGCCTTCAGGGAGGGCGGCAAGGTGACGGCCGGCAACAGCTGCCCGCTCAACGACGGCGCGGCCGCCGTGGTCGTGATGTCGGACACCAAGGCGAAGGAGCTGGGCATCAAGCCGATCGCCCGGATCGTGTCCACCGGCGTCTCGGCGCTGGAGCCGGAGTTCATGGGCCTGGGCCCGATTGAGGCCTCGCGCGCCGCGCTCAAGCGGGCCGGGATGACGATCGACGACGTCGACATCCTGGAGATCAACGAGGCTTTCGCGGCCCAGGTCATCCCCTCCGCCCGTGCCCTCGGCGTCGACCCCTTCAGCGACAAGCTGAACCCCCACGGAGGGGCGATCGCCCTCGGCCACCCCTTCGGCATGACCGGCGCACGGATCCTCTGCACCATCCTCAACGGTCTCGAGGCCCGCAACGGGACCATCGGCCTGGAGACGATGTGCGTCGGGGGCGGCCAGGGCATGGCCATGATCTTTGAGCGGCTGAACTAGTGTCCCGCCACTGAGCACCGCGCCGTACGGCTCCTGGAAGTCGCCGATCACGGCGGACCTGATCGTGCAGGGTACGGTCGGGCTGTCCGGCGTCTTCCTCGACGGCGAGGATCTCTACTGGACCGAGGGTCGTCCCGCCGAGGCCGGCCGCGTGGTCCTGGTCCGGCGTTCACCCGACGGCAGGGTAGCCGACGTCACGCCGCCCGGCTTCAACGTGCGCACCCGCGTCCACGAGTACGGTGGCGGCGCTTTCGTCGCCGATGGCGGGACCGTCTGGTTCAGCAACTTCGCGGATCAGCGGCTTTATCGGCAGGATCGCGACGCGGCACCGCGGCCGATCAGCGAGGCCGTCGATCGCCGCTACGCCGACGCGGTCGTCGACCGCAAGCGGGGACTTATCTTCGCGGTGCGCGAAGACCACACCGACACCTCGGGCGAGGCCGTCAACACGATCGTCAGCCTGAGCCTCGACGGTGAAGGGGAGGTCGTGGTCGTCGAGGGCAACGACTTCTATTCCAACCCCCGGCTGTCGCCCGACGGCACCCAGCTCTGCTGGCTGGCCTGGGACCATCCCCACCTGCCCTGGGACGGCACCGAGCTGTGGGTTGGAATGGTCGCCGAGGACGGGTCGGTGGGCAGCTCGCGGATCGTCGCGGGAGGCGGCGAGGTGTCCATCTTCCAGCCATCCTGGTCGCCGGATGGCGTTCTCCACTACGTCTCCGACGAGAGTGGCTTCTGGAACCTCCAGCGGCTCGAGGAGGCCGGCCCCCGCAACCTCGCGCCGCTCAGCGCCGAGTTCGCCGTGCCGCAGTGGGTGTTCCGCCAGACCACCTACGCATTCGTCGGCGACGGCCGGATCGCATGCTCCTGGATCGACCTCGGCATCGGCGGCTTCGGGATCCTCGAACAAGGTGGGCTGAAGAGCATCGAGAACGGCTACTCGGCCTTCGGCTACGTCGTCGCCGACGGCCGCGACGCCTACCTGGTCGCCGGGTCGGCGACCGCTTCACCGGCGATCGTCAGGCAGCCGCTCGACGGCGACGCCCCCGAGGTACTTCGGAAATCGGTCGACGTCAGCGTCGACCCGAGCTACTTCTCAGTCCCGCAGACGATCGAATTCCCGACCGAGGGGGGAGTCACCGCCTTCGCCTTCTACTACCCGCCGCTGAACCCTGATTTCGAGGGACCCGGCGGTGCCCGCCCGCCGCTCCTGGTACACAGCCATGGCGGGCCGACCGCGGCCACCTCCCCGGTGCTCAGCCTGCAGACCCAGTACTGGATCAGTCGGGGATGGGGCGTCGTCGACGTGAACTACGGCGGCTCAACCGGCTACGGAACCGAGTATCGCCGGCGCCTCAACGGAAACTGGGGCGTCGTCGACGTCAACGACTGTGTCAACGCGGCGCGCCACCTGGTGGAGTCAGGTTCCGCCGACCCCGCCCGGGTCGCCATCGCGGGCGGCAGCGCGGGCGGCTACACCACCCTCTGCGCGCTGACGATGCGGGACTACTTCCGTGCCGGCGGCAACTATTTCGGACTCAGCGACCTCGTCCCCTTTGCCAAGGACACACACAAGTTCGAGTCCCGCTACCTCGATTCGCTGATCGGGCCCTGGCCCGAGGCCGCCGAACTCTACCGGGAGCGCTCGCCGCTCACCCACGTCGACAACCTCAACTGTCCTCTGATCGTGTTCCAGGGCCTGGAGGACAAGATCGTGCCCCCCAACCAGTCGGAGCTGATCGTCGAGGCGGTCCGGAAGAAGGGTCTGCCGGTCGCCTACCTGGCCTTCGAGGGCGAGCAGCACGGCTTCCGGCAGGCCAAGAACATCAAGCGTTCGCTGGAGGGGGAGAGCTACTTCTACTCCCAGGTCTTCGACTTCGCCCTTGCGGACGATGTCGAACCGGTTCCGATCGAGAACTACTGAAGCGCGGGAACCCTCAACTTGATATTTTGACTATAACAATGAATATCAAGCGACTGATGGGATCGCCGCCCGGCCGCCTCTGGGCGAAGATGAACGAGGACAACGCCTTCAACTGGGCCGTGGTCCTCGCCTGGAACTTCCTCCAGTCGCTCTTTCCGATCGTGCTGGTGATGGCCGCCGTGCTCGGCCTCGCCCTCGGCTTCATGGGCGTCGGCTCGGGCCAGATCTACCACACCGTCGCCTCATTTATCCCCGACCCCAAGGCCCAGCAGGACACCTTCAACGCGCTGAACAGCTTCCACCAGAAGAGCGGGCTCTTCTTCTTGATTGGTTTCCTGGGCCTGGTGTGGAGCGGGACCGGCCTCTTTCGCGCGATGGAGCAGGCCTTCGCGGTGATCTATCACACCCGCCAGCGGCCGCTGCTGAAGGGCGTCCTGATGAGCGTCGGGATGGTCGTCCTCCTCACCGTCTTCGGCGGCCTGATGCTGGTCAGCACGACGCTTTTGGGCCTGCTGAACCAGCTGCCCTACCTGCCTTCGCTCCTCGCCAACGGGACCGTGGTCTTCATCATCCAGGCGGCGATCGGTGTGATTGGCGGCTTCGTCCTCTACCTGGCCATCTACTTCGTGGTCCCCAACCGGAGGATGCGTTGGGGCTCGATCTGGATCGGCGCAGCCCTCGCCGCCGTACTTTTCGAGGCCCTCTCGCTGATCTTCCCGCTCTACCTACATCTCACCGGAGCCGGTTCCGGCTACGGCAAGACCTTCGGGCTGCTCTTCCTGCTGATGCTCTATTTCTATTACATCGGCGTCGTGACGATGCTCGGCGTCGAGATCAACTCCCTCCTCTACCCGATCCAGGTCGACCAGCCGAACGGCAAGGAGAGCCTGGTCACCCCGGTCCAGGCGGGGAACGCGACACCTGAGCCCGCCCCCCTCCAGGCTCCCGCCGATGCGCCGGCGACCGCCTCTTCAGAGACACCCAGCAAGGTTGGTCGCTCGAGGATCAGTGGCGTCTTCGCGTTGTCGGTCCTCTGGCTGACGGGCATCCTCCGGCGTAGGTCCCGGATCGCATAGCGGTACTCTGCCGGGGAATGGACCTCGGCCTGGCCGGCAAAGCGGCGATCGTGACCGGTGGCGCCAACAACATCGGGCGCGGCATCGCCCTCGGTTTCGCCGCCGAAGGCGCCCGGGTCCTGATCGCCGACATCGACGAGCAGCGGGCCGGGCAGGTGGCGGCCGAGGCGGGTGGAGAGACCGCGACGCAGCGCACCGACGTCTCCAGCTGGGAGTCGACGCAGGCGATGGCGGCCCGCGCGGTGGAGCTCTTCGGCCGTATTGACGTCCTCGTCAACTGCGCCGGCGGCACGATCGACAGGCTTTTCCTTGAGAAGCCGCGGGAGGAATGGGAGAGGGAGGTCGCAATCAACTTCTGGGGCTTCATCAACTGCAGCCGCGCCGTCCTCGACCAGATGGTCGAGCAGCGCTCGGGGGCTGTCGTCTCGATCAGCTCCGACGCCGGCCGGATGGGCGAGTGGCGGGAGGCCGTCTACTCAGGCACCAAGGCGGGGATCATCGCCATGTCCAAGTCGCTGGCGCGCGAGATGGGCTCGAAGGGCATCCGCTTCAACGTCGTCTGCCCCGGCTTCATCCCCGGCCGGAAGGACGCCGGCGGCGATTTCGGCGAAGGCTCGATGTGGTCCGGCAAACAGGGCGAGCAGTTCCCCGACGAACTGCTCGAGAAGATCGCCAAGACCTACCCCTTACGGCGGCTGGGCCGCCCCGAAGACATCGCCCCCGCGGTGATGTTCCTGGCCTCCGAGGCCGCCTCCTACATCACCGGCCAGACGCTCTCGGTGTCCGGCGGCTACACGATGATCTAGCCCGAGGCCTCCAGTCTGCCGCGAGAAAAAATGCGCAAGCTGATGCGCTGCGGCAGCCCGACTGGCCCCAAGATGACGGCGCAACGACCGCAATGCGTCGCCGTCGCGTTGATTGACGCACAGGGATTCATATCGAGAGACATATGCCTTATCTATCCAGTCTTTTCGCAACGGGAACGGACCGGCCGGCTTTGCAGCGCGGGCAGAGCATGATCGAGTACGCGCTGATCCTCGTCCTCGTCGCCGTGGTGGTCATCGTCGTCTTGATCACTCAGGGCCAGACGATGATTCAGATGTACTCGAACATCGCTTGCGGGATGAAGATCGGCTGCTCGTAGCCCCGGTCGGTTGTTTCAGTCCGGTCCGGCCTGTTTCTTCGCGCCCTCGGCATACATCTCGTCGATGAGGTCGGCGTAGTTGCGCCGGATCACTCCTCGCTTGATCTTCAGCGAGGGTGTCCGCTCGCCCTTCGCCTCCTCGAAGTCGTCGAGCAGGAGGCGGAAGTACTTCACCGTCTCCCAGTGCGCCAGGCGGGAGTTCACCTCGTCGATCGCCTTCTGCACGGCCGCGAGCACCTTCTCGTCGCGGACCAGTGACTTGGAGTCGCCCTGCAGTCCCAGGTCCGCGCGGAGGTGGTCCCACTTCGGCACCAGCAAGGCGGTCACATAGGGCCGTTCGTCGCCGATCAGGACCGCGGTCTCGATCGGCCTAGTCGCCTGGAGGGCCGCCTCGATGGGCTGCGGCGCGACGAACTTGCCGCCCGAGGTCTTAAGGAGATCCTTCTTGCGGTCGGTGATCCGCACGAAGCCGTCGGAGTCGATCTCGGCGATGTCGCCCGTCCGCAGCCAGCCGTCCTCGAGGGACTCCTTCGTTGCTTCCGGGTTGTGGCTGTACTCGCGCAGGACGCCGGGTCCGCGGACCAGCAGCTCGCCGTCGGAGGCCAGCTTCAGGTCGACCCCGGGCAGGGCTTTGCCGACCGTCCCGTAGCGATGGTCGGCGGGCGTGTTGGCGGTCGCGCCGGAGGTGGTCTCGGTCATGCCCCAGCCGTTGTAGATGGGGATCCCGAGCGCCCAGAAGAAGGACTCGACGTCCTTCGAGAGCGGCGAGCCGCCGCTTATGAACATCCGCAGGCGCCGCCCCCCGACGCGGAGCCGGATCGGCTTCAGGATCGCCTCGCCCAGCGGTCCCAGGCGGCCCGAGAGGGCGAGGTCGAAGAGCGTCCTCTTCCAGACCGGCTGGCGGCGCGCGGTGTCGCGGATCCGGTCGACGATCTTCTCGAACATCCGCGGGACGCCCAGCATCAGGGTCGGGTTCACCTCGGCGATGTCCTCGGCCAGGTGGTCGAGGCCGCGAGAGATCCAGATCTCAGCCCCCGCGGTGATCGCCACTACGACACCCGATTGGCGCTCGAAGACGTGGGAGAAGGGCAGGAAGGAGAGCAGGCTGTCCTCCGGGCCGACGCTGAAGTCCTGGAGTGAGGCGCGAGCCATCCGGACGAAGTTGGAGTGGGAAAGGACGACGCCCTTGGGATCCCCGGTGGTTCCCGAGGTGTAGATGATCGAGGCGACGTCGGACAGCTTCAGCCGGGCCAACCTTTGCTCCAGCTCCGCCCGCGCCTTCTCTGGTGGGTCGGTCGCCATCCAGCGCGCCAGCTCCCCGTCCATCTCGACCACCTTCAGGCTCCCGGGCAGGCCGGCCGCGAGCTTGCTGCTGCCGGCGATCGCTAGCTTTGCCCTGCAGTTGGCCGCGATCTTGGCGATCGTCTCGGCAGTGCTGGTCGCGTAGATCGGGACGGTCACCCCGGCCGCGGCCTGGATGCCGAGATCGGCAAGGATCCACTCCACCCTGTTCTCGGAGAGGAGGATGACGGCCTCGCCCGGCTCAACGCCGCTTGGAGGGGGGAGTTCCCCCCTGTCGGCCATGCTCGGCGCAGCCTGCGCGCGGCCTACCCTCCCAGCGACCAGCGCGGCCCCGATCCGGAGGACGCGGGTCCGGCACTCGCTCCAGCTCAGGTCCTCCCATGCGGTGCCGTTCCAGCGATGGAGGAAGGGAGCCGAGCCCCTCCGCTCCGCCTGCTCCAGGAAGACGCCGACGACCGTCTCAGCCATCGCGGATCTCAGGCTAAGCCACGGGATAGCCGAGCGAAAGGGCAAAACGTTTGAGCACGGCGGCGGCGTCCTCCACGCGGGCCGGGTCGGCTCCCGTGCAGCGGAGGACCAGCTCCTTGCTCTCGAAGTTCGGGTAGGAGCCCACGGCAACGTCCGGGTGGGTCTGCTCCAGCTCTTTCAGAACCGGCCA
Organism: Candidatus Dormiibacterota bacterium; assembly: GCA_036564345.1. GTDB lineage: Bacteria > Chloroflexota > Dormibacteria > Dormibacterales > Dormibacteraceae > UBA6019. Next base: position 17,416 of record DATCOZ010000114.1, read on the forward strand.
GAAGCGGCCCTCGACGGCGAACTGGACGCGCAGCTCGCGGACCGTCGCCGCCGAGCCACCTGCCAGGTACGTCCCCTCCACCTCCTCCTGGAAGATCGCCTTCATCTCGGGCGGGACGCCCGGCAGCACGAACAAACGAGTCCCCGCCACCTCGTAGACGACCCCCGGTGCGGTGCCGACGCGGTTCCGGAGAACGGCCAGCGGGCCGGCCGGTATCCGCGCCATCCGGAGGTGCCCTTCGGTCAGCTCCGCGCTCTCGATCAGCTTTGCGTCCCGCATCCGGACGAGGCGGCGCTCGATCCGCTCCCGCACCGGCTCCTCGATGACGAGCTCCCGGTCGAGCGCCGCGGCGATCGCGGCGAAGGTGCGGTCGTCCGGGGTCGGCCCGAGGCCGCCGGTGCAGAAGACGGTCGTGATCTCGCTGTCCGCCAGCTCCCGGAGAACCTGCTCGACGATCTCCAGCTCCCGGTCGCGGACCTGGGTTGCCCGCTTGAGCGGGATGCCCAGCGCGCGCAGCCGCTGGGCGATCCAGTTCGAGTTGGTGTCGAGCGTGTAGCCGGAAAGCAGCTCGTCCCCGATGGCGATGATCGCGGCAACCACGGGAAGGGGTGTGTCCGGCAGTGAAGTCGACAACAGTCCGCTCAGGACGCCGCTGTCGAGCTCAGGGGGCCCGGCCCGTCGTCGTCACGCAGCTTCGGCTGCGCTCCTCCTGGTGCCACCCCTTCGCGCGACCTCAACGTCCTGACCGGCGACCCTGCGGGTCGCCTGACCGGCGACCCTGCGGGTCGCCTGCGGCC
>DATCOZ010000124.1:0-11046 GCA_036564345.1 Candidatus Dormiibacterota bacterium
CCTCCCACGAGCTGCGCACCCCGCTCACGGTGATCGAGGCCGAGGCCTCGCTCGCCCTCCTCCAGGAACGAGACGCCGGCTCCTACCGGCAATCGATCGAGCGCATCGCCGGCGAAGGCGCCCGGCTCCGCCTGATCGTCGAGGATCTTCTCTGGCTGGCCCGCTTCGAATCGGAGCCGAGCCTGCCCGAGTCCGGCACCGTCGACGTCGGCGAGGTCGCGACCGATTCGGTGGCCCGCTTCCGGCACGTCGCCGACCAGCGCGGCATCCGGCTGACGGGGCGGGTGATGGCTCCCCAGGCGCCGCTCATCGCGGCGCCGCCGGAGTGGATCGACCGGCTGGCGGGGGTGCTCGTCGACAACGCCTGCCGCTACTCGCCCGACGGCGGCAGCGTGGAAGTGTCGGTCGTCACCGGCGAGGGCAGGGTTCGGCTCGCGGTCGATGACAGCGGACCCGGCATCCCGCCCGCGGAGCGGTCGCAGATCTTCGACCGATTCCACCGCGCGAACAGCAAACCAGGCGGCGCGGGGCTCGGGCTGGCGATCGGCAATGCGATCGTCACCGCGACCGGCGGCCGTTGGGAGGTCACCGAGTCGCAGGCGGGCGGAGCGCGGATGGCCGTCCACTGGCCGCTCGTCCGGGGTGCTCGCGACGGTGAGTCGGTGCTGGCCGAGCGGCCGACCGCGTCGATCGACCCGTCGCCCTCCGGGTCGCCCGTCAGCGGATTCGGGGCTGCCGCTTCAGCGGAGGCGGCCGAGGAGCGGCGCCAACACCCCGGGTAGGCCCGGGTCGCCCTGGCCGAACGGCGTCGGCGAGAAGTTGAGGATGGCGTGGTCGCAGCCCGCCGCCCGGTAGCGTCCGATCGCCTCAACGATCGCTTCCGGAGTGCCCGTGATGGCCGAAGGACGCCCGTCGCCGCCCGGCAGCACGAGCAGTCCGGCGCTGGCCGCCAGCTCCGACCGCTTCCGGCCCGCTGCCCGGAGCGCCGCCTCGACCTCTCCCAGGCATTCTTGGAAAGGGGCGGGATCGGGGCCGTACCAGGCCCCATTCCAGCCTCCCGCCAGGCGGCCGGTCAGCCGGAGCATCCTCGGACCGGAGGCCGCGATCCAGGGCAACGGGGCGGGGTCGCCGAAGGCGACGCCCTTGCGGAGCACCTGGTAGCGACCCTCGAAGTCCGCCGGTCCGCCGGCGAGGAGCCGGGTCAGGGCTTCGACGTACTCCTCGAAGCGGCCGACGAGGTGATCGAAGGGAAACCCGAAGGCGTCGAACTCCGGTTGGTGCCAGCCGGCGCCGATCCCGAGGATGAGCCGCCCGCCCGAGGCAGCCTGCAGCGTGCGCGCCTCGCGGGCGAGCTGGACGGGAGGCCGAAAGGGCGCGCAGAGGACCAGCGTGCCGAGCTCGATCCGCTCCGTACGAGCGGCGACGTGGCTCAGGAAGGCGATCGGTTCGGGGCCGCCGAGGACCCGCCTCCCGTCGCGGTCGATGAAGACGTGATCCATCACCCACACCGAGTCGTAGCCGAGTCCCTCGGCGGCGACCACGTCCTCGGCCATCTCCGCGAACGAGCGGGCTCTGCCGGAGGCGAGCTCGTAGGCGGGGATGGTGATGCCGACCTTCATGCTTCGGCCCGAATGTATCGGGTCGGCTAGAATTTCCGGCCGCATGAGCTCGTTCAGCAACGCACCGTCCTACCTGCTGACGTCCGAGTCGGTCACCGAGGGGCATCCGGACAAGGTCTGCGACCAGGTCTCGGATGCGATCCTGGACGCGTTGCTGGCTGCAGACCCGGATGCACGGGTCGCCTGCGAGACGGCGATCACCAAGGGTCTCTGCGTTGTGATCGGGGAAGTCACGACCACCGCCGACATCGACATCGCAAAAACGATCAGGGAGACCATCCGCGCGATCGGTTACACCAGCGAGGAGCTCGGCTTCGATGCCGACCACGCGATGATCCAGGTCTACCTGAAGGAGCAGTCACCGAACATCGCGGCCGGCGTCGACCACTCCCTCGAGGAGCGTTCCGGCGAATTCGAGGACGACCCCTTCGAGCTCCAGGGGGCCGGTGATCAAGGCATGATGATCGGCTTCGCCTGCAACGAGACTCCCGAGCTGATGCCGCTGACGATCTCCCTCGCCCACAAGCTCGCCCGGCGGCTGGCCATCGTCCGTAAAGACGGCACCCTTCCCTGGCTGCGGCCCGACGGCAAGTCCCAGGTCACCGTCGAGTACGCGCACGGCAAGCCGGTGCGGATCGAGGCGGTCGTCATCTCAACCCATCACGAACCGCGCATCACCAACGAGGAGATCGAGCGCGGCGTCCGGGAGGAGGTCATCGACAAGGTGCTGCCGCCTGACCTGGTCGATGCGCGGACCAAGATCATGGTCAACCCGAGCGGGCGCTTCGAGATTGGCGGCCCAACGGCGGACGCCGGCCTGACAGGCCGGAAGATCATCGTCGACACCTACGGCGGGATCGCACGCCACGGCGGCGGCGCGTTCAGCGGCAAGGATCCCTCCAAGGTCGATCGCTCGGCCGCCTACGCGGCCCGGCATGTCGCCAAGAACATCGTCGCGGCCGGCCTCGCCGAGCGCTGCGAGGTCCAGGTCTCCTACGCGATCGGCCGGGCCCACCCGACCTCGATCGCGATCGAGACCTTCGAGACCGAGACGATCCCGATGGCCGAGCTGCTGGAGCTGGTCCGGACCCACTTCGACCTCCGGCCCGCCGCGATCATCGCCAACCTCAACCTGCGGCGGCCGATCTACGGCAAGACCGCCGCCTACGGCCACTTCGGCCGCGACGACCTGCAGGTCCCCTGGGAGAGCACCGACGTGGCCGACGCCCTCCGCTCGAAAGCGTCGACAGCAGCGGCGACCCGCTCCAGCTAGAAGCCGTCCCGCTCGTGGCGGGCGAGGTCGGCGCCCATGGCCATGAAGGCAAGCCCGACGATCACGAGGAGGCCGGGCCAGGCCTGGAGACCGCTGATTCCGTCGACGAGCACGCGAGCCATTGCCGCTCTCCCGATTATTACAAACCGAGTATCACTTTTTCAGCAAAGAGATCAAATCTCGGATCGGACGAAGTCGGCCACGCGCTCGCCGATCATCATCGTGGGCAGGTTGATGTTGGCCCGCGGGACGGTCGGCATCACCGACGCGTCGGCGACGTACAGGTTCGCGATCCCGCGCAGCCGGCAGTGGTCGTCCACCACTGCGAGGGGATCGTCCTCGGCGCCCATCTTCAGCGTCCCCGAGGGGTGGTAGTCGGTCGCGTGAAAGTCGCGGAAGTGGTCGCGCAGCGCCTCCTCGTCGCGCGCCGTCTGGGCATCGGGCAGGAGGAGCTCGCACTTCATGCTCGCGCCGAGCACCTCCGCCACCGCGAAGGCAACCTTGGCCCCGCCGACCATCCGGTCGAGGTCGCGCGGGTTGGAGAAGAAGCGATGCTCGATGTGCGGCTCCGCGGCCGGGTCGCGGGAGACGGCGCGCACGACTCCCTCGGATTCGCAGTTGCTCACCTCGATGTAGAGGCCGCTCAATCCCGGCATCGCGAACAGCTCGCCGAAGAGGAAGGTGAACTTGACGTCGTCGACGGGCAGCCCCGGCTCCGTCCTCAACTTCAGCGTGGGGCCGATCGGGATGAAGTCGGCGGGCGCCTCCTGGCCGATGTCGAGGGCGATCAGGGAGGACACGTGGTCGAGCAGGTGCTCGCCGACGCCGGGAAGATCGACGATGGTGTCCACCCCGAGGCTGCGGAGCAGCTCCCGCGAGCCGACGCCCGAGCGCTGGAGGATTTGCGGCGAGTTGTAGGCGCCTGCCGCAAGCACGACCCGACCGCCTTCGACGACCTCGCCGCCGGCCAGCCTCACGCCGGTGGCGCGGCCGTGCCGAAGGAGCAGGGTGTCGACCAGGGCTCCGGCGTGGATCGTCAGGTTGGGCCGGTTGCGGGCCGCCGCGATGTAGGTGAGCAGGGTGCTCTGCCGCTGGCGGTCCTTAAGGTTTCGGGGCAGCGGCCCGACGCCGACGCCGCCCGGCTGGTTGAGGTCGTCGAGCGCGGCATGGCCGACCTCGAGGCAGGCCGCCCGGACCTGCTGCTGGAACTCGCTCAAGGGCTCCCGCTCGACGTGGATGGGACCGCTCCGGCCATGGTAGGGCCGGTCGCCGAACTCGCGATCGGTCTCCATCCGGTTGAAGTAGGGGAGGCACTCATCCCACCCCCAGGAGGGCGCGCCGAGGGCGGCCCAGGCGTCGTAGTCCTGCGGCTGGCCGCGCAGCGCGAAGCTGGAGTTGACGCAGGAGCTCCCGCCCAGGATCCGGCCCCGGGGCAGGGCGCTGCGTGCCTCGCGGTCGAGGTAGTCCCAGTCGTACTCGTTGACGCCGCTTCCGAGCCGGACGTAGCGGACGGCGTCGGGGACGTTGTCGCCGGGGTCGGGGCCCGCCTCGAGCAGGAGGACGTTCCGCGCGGGGTCCTCGCTCAGCCGGCTGGCGACGACGGCGCCGCCTGAACCGGAGCCGACGACGATCACGTCGAAATGGGGCACGGGGACTAAATCTACCGACCCCGGCCGGCTCAGCGCGGGGGAGAGTCTCGAGCGCTACCGCTCGAAGGAGCGGGGGTCGAAGGCGTCGCGTAGGCCGTCGCCGATGAAGTTGATGCAGAGCACCGTGATCAGGATCATCGAGCCCGGGAAGAGCGCGTAGTAGGGCGCGTCCCAGATGAACTGCTGGGCGTGGAAGAGGGTGCTGCCCCAGGACGCGATCGGGGGGCCGATGCCAAGGCCCAGGTAGCTCAGCGTCGACTCGGTGAGGATGGCGGTACCGATGCTCAGCGTCGCCGCGACGACGATGGCGCCGAGGGCGTTGGGCAGGATGTGCCGCATCACGATCTTCAGGTGGCCGGAGCCGATGGCCCGCGCCGCCTCGACGTAGTCCTTCTCGCGGACCGAGAGGACGACCGAGCGGATGATTCGTGCCGTCTGCGGCCAGGCCGTCAAGCCGATGGCGAGGATGATCACGGTCGGGGTCTGGCCGAAGCTGGTGGAGATCAGGATCAGGAGAAAGATCGCCGGGATGGCGAGCACCGCGTCGGTGAACCGCATCAGCACGTTGTCGAGAATGCCCCCCGCATAGCCGGAGATGGTGCCGACGCTGACGCCCGCGAAGATGGTGACCAGGGTTGCCAGCAGCCCGACCATGATCGAGACGCGGCCGCCGCTCAGGACGCGGAGGAGGAGGTCGCGGCCGAGCTCGTCGGTGCCCAGAAGGTGGGGGAAGCCGGGCGCCTGGAACTGGTGGTAGAGGTCCGGTCCGTCCCACGCGGCGGGCAGCAGGAAGGGCCCGATGAGGGAGGCCAGTCCGACGAGCAGGATGACGATGAAGGAGATCATCGCCGGGCGATGACGGCGGAGCTTGCGGAAGGCGAGCGCGTAGAAGCCGACGTCCTGGCGGACGTCGAAGTCGGCCTGCGGATCGGTTGGTACCGCGGGCGGGGTTTCGGAGTCCTGGAGTCCCTGCGAGACCATGTCCAGCCTTCCTCCTTACCGGTACTGGATCCGCGGGTCCGCCCAGCCATAGGCGAGGTCCGCGACCAGGTTGCCGATGACAACGAAGAGGGCGAGGAGGATCAGGATCCCCATGAGCACCTGGTAGTCGAGCTGCTGCGCCGCCTCCCAGAAGAGCCGGCCCATGCCCGGCCAGGCGAATACCTGCTCGGTGATCAGGGCGCCGACGAAGAGCTGCGGGATGTCGAGGCCCATCAGCGTGATCAGGGGCAGGAGGGCATTGCGGAAGGCATGGCGGATGATGATCGCCCGCTCACCGAGCCCCTTCGCCCGCGCCGTGCGGACGTAGTCCTGGTTCAGCACCTCGAGCATCGCGCCCCGGATGAACCGGCTGTAGGCGGCAATGAACTGGACCGCCAGCACCACCGCGGGCAGCACGAGGTGCCAGCCGAGGTCGAGCGGCGCTTTCCAGATCAACGGGAACCCGGTGTCCCCGAAGGTGGACACCATCCCGGAGGTCGGGAAGAGCTTGAATCCGAAGTGCTCGTAGGGGAAGACCGAGAGGCCGATGATCAGCATCAGCCCGAACCAGAAGTTGGGGAGGGAGAAGCCGACGAAGGCGAAGGTCGTGACAGCGTTGTCGAACTTCGAGTACTGCTTGACGGCCGAGATGACCCCGATCGGGACGGCGATCAGGAGCGTCAGCACGTAAGCGGTGCCCATCAGGATCACCGTGTTGGGGAGTCGCTGCTTGACGAGGTCGAGGGTGGCCTGGTGGCTGAAGTAGCTGGTCCCGAAGTCGAGGTGGACCAGGTTCCAGATCCAGAGCCCGTACTGGTACCAGACCGGCTTGTCCCAGCCGTAGTAGCGGAGGATGTGGTCCCGCGCCGCGGCGGTCAGGTTGGGTCGGTGGAGGAGCAGGTCCCACGGTTTCTCCGGCTGCAGCTGAAGGATCGCGAAGAGGATCACCGAGATGATGATCAGAAGGGGCACCGATTGCAGGGTGCGCCGGACCAAGTATTGGAGCATCACTCCACGCTAGTTCACATTCGCAGGCTCCGCCATCGGACGAGAAGTGGACATTCCGCGCCGGCCTCTCCTCCCGCGGGTGGAGACGCCCGTTCGCCTCACTCCTCTTCGGTGAGCCCGTGGATGAACGCGTAGGCCACCGCCTGGGCGCGGTCGCGCAGGTGCGTCTTGGCCAGGATGTTGTTGACGTGGGTCTTCACGGTGGCTTCGCTGACGAACAGCCGCCCGGCGATCTCGGCGTTGCTGAGGCCGTGCGAGATCAGGTGGAGGACCTCGACCTCTCGCTGCGTCAGGTCGTGGGGCGGGTCCGGCGAGCGTTTCGCGGTAATCGACCGGACATGTTCCAGCAGCCGCTTTTGGACGTGCGGGTCGAGCAGCGCGCCTCCGGCCTGGACGGTTGCGATGGCGCGCCGGATCTGCTCGCCGCCGCTGTCCTTCGTCAGGTAGCCGGACGCGCCGGCGCCGATCGCCGCGAAGATCGACTCGTCGTCGGCGTAGGCGCTGAGGATCACGACCTGGGTGCGCGGCAGCACGGTCGTGATCTGACGCGTCGCGTCGACGCCGTCCATGCCCGGCATCACGATGTCCATCAGCACGACGTCGGGCCTGAGCTCGGTCGCCATCGCGACCGCCGACTCGCCGTCGGAGGCGACGCCGACCACCTCCAGCTCCTCGAACTGGCCGAGGAGGAGGGCCAGGCCTTCGCGGATCAGGGCCTGGTCGTCGGCGATCAGGACTCGGATGGGCTCTTCCGGCATCTGGCTGGATGGTAGGTTAGGTCGGCGATGAAGGTGCGAGCGGCGGTCGTCCAGGCCGGGTCCGTCGGCTTCGATCGCGAGGGATCGCTCGCCAAGCTGGAGAAGCTGATCGCCGACGCGGCCGGGCAGGGCGCCGAGCTCGCCGTCTTTCCCGAAGCCTTCATCTCGGCCTACCCGAAGGGTCTCGACTTCGGCGCCGTCGTGGGCAACCGGACCGACGCCGGCCGGGACCACTTCCGCCGCTACTTCGAGAGCGCGATCGAGGTGCCCGGACCTGATGTCGACCGGATCGCGGCGGTTGTGCGCGAGCACGCGCTGCACCTGGTCGTCGGTGTCATCGAGCGCGACGGCGGAACCCTCTACTGCACGGCGCTCTTCTTCAGCCCCGACGCCGGCTATCTCGGCAAGCACCGCAAGCTGATGCCGACCGCGATGGAGCGGCTGGTCTGGGGGTTCGGTGACGGTTCGACGCTGCCCGTCTACGACACCCCGCTCGGCCGGCTGGGCGCCGTCATCTGCTGGGAGAACTACATGCCGATGCTGCGGACGGCCATGTACGCGAAGGGCATCCAGCTCTACTGCGCGCCGACCGCCGACGACCGCGACTCCTGGCTGTCGTCGATGCGCCACATCGCCGTCGAGGGCCGTTGCTTCGTCCTCAGCAGCTGCCAGCACTTGCGCCGATCCGACCTGCCGGCGGACATACCCAACGGGCTCTCCGAGGACCCCGACGCGGTCGTCATGCGGGGCGGCTCGGCGATCGTCGATCCCTTCGGCCGGGTCCTCGCGGGCCCCTGTTTCAACCAGGACGCGATCCTCTGCGCCGAGCTCGACCTGGACGAGATCGCCCGAGGCAAGTACGACTTCGACGCCGTCGGCCACTACTCGCGGCCGGACATCTTCCAGCTCAAGGTCAACGAAGAACCGCAGCGCCCAGTCGGCTGACCTACGATTTTCCTGATGAGCCTCGAACAGAACAGGTCCGGCTTCGATCGCTGGATCGAGAAGCAGGAATGGCTGGACCGACCGGCCGACGTCGTCCAGGGCTGGGTCCTGAAGCTCTACGAGGTCATGGGTGCTCCCGGCGCGATCCTCAAGAGCCTCGCACACGGGACCAAGCCCGTCGGCCACCCACTCCATCCCGCGCTGATCGCCCTGCCGCTGGGCGCGTTCGCGGTGATGGTGCTGGCCGACTGGCTGGCGATCTTCACCCCTGCGATCCCCTCCGAGGTCGGCCCCTTCGCCCTGATCGTCGGGATCCTCGGCATGCTCGCCGCCGCGGTGACCGGGTACACCGACTACACCGGGACCTTCGGCAAGGAGCGTCGGTACGCGACAGTCCACGGCGCGACGATGACCCTGCTTCTGGTCGCCATGCTTGTCTCCCTCGCCCTCCGCTACGGGAACAGCGCGTCGCTCTTCTTCGCCGGCGTGCTGGTCTCGACCGTTGCCTACCTGGCGATGCTCTGGGGCGCCTACCTGGGCGGCCACCTGAGCTTCGGCTTCGGCACCATGGTCAACCACAACGCCTTCCTCGAGGGCGTGACCGAATGGACCGAGGTGGGGCCGGTCAATAAGTTCGCCGAGGGCAAGCCGGTCCGCGTCCAGGCGGGCGACATGCCGGTGATGGTGATCCGGCTCGGGGGTCGCCTCCAGGCCATCGCGGCCACCTGCTCCCACGCCGGCGGGCCGCTCGAGGAGGGAACGCTCGAGGGCGACATCGTCACCTGCCCCTGGCACGGCTCGCGCTTCTGCGTCTCCGACGGGCGCGTCGAGAGCGGGCCGGCGACCTTCGACCAACCGGCCTTCCAGGTCCGCGAGCACGGTGGCAAGGTCGCGGTCAGGCTGCCGGCCCCCCTCCACTGAGAACGAGTTTTGATGGCCTTCCCAGCGTGAACGGCGGCCGTCTCGGCGAGCCTCTCGTCCGGGACAACGGGGAGCTGCGGGCCGCCTCCTGGGAGGAAGCTCTCGACCGCGCGGCCGAAGGTTTCAAGCGCGAGCTCGCCGCCACCGGGCCGGAAGGCTTCGGCCTTTTCAGCTGCTCGAAGGCGACCAACGAGCTCAACTTCCTGACCCAGAAGTTCGCCCGCCAGGTCATCGGCTCGAACAATGTCGACAGCTGCAACCGGACTTGACACGCGCCCTCCGTCGTCGGTCTGGCGACAGTGTTCGGAGCCGGAGGGGGAACCAGCTCCTATCGCGAGATCGAGACCGCCGACCTGGTCATCCTCTGGGGCTCAAACGCCCGTGAGACGCACCCGATCTTCTTCCATCACCTGCTCAAGGGAATCCACAACGGAGCCCGGCTGATCGTCATCGACCCGCGCCGGACGAGCTCGGCCCAATGGGCCGACCTCTGGCTCGGTATCGAGGTGGGCTCCGACATCGCGCTCGCCAACGCGATCGGCCACGAGATCATCAGCGCGAAGCTGGTCAACGTCGCCTTCGTCCGTAACGCGACCAGCGGCTACGACGACTATCTGCGCTGCGTGGAGGCCTACCCGCCGGAGCGCGCCGAGAGCTTGACCGGCATCCCGGCCGGCGTCATCCGCGAGGTGGCTCGCAGCTTTGCCCAGGCGGGCCGCGCCCAGATCTGCTGGACCCTCGGGATCACCGAGCACCACAACGCGGTCGACAACGTGCTGGCGCTGATCAACCTGGCCCTGCTGACAGGGCACGTCGGCCGGGACGGCTCCGGGCTCAACCCGCTGCGCGGCCAGAACAACGTCCAGGGCGGCGGCGACATGGGCGCCATCCCCAACCGGCTGACCGGCTTCCAGGACCTCGAGGATGACGCGGTCCGCTCCCGCTTCGAGGCCGCCTGGGACTGCGTCATCCCGCCCCGTCGCGGACTGCACCTGAGCCAGATGTTCGACGCCATGGAGGGCGGCAAGCTCAGCTCGCTGCTTGTCGTGGGTGAGAACCCGGCGCAGTCGGAGGCCGACCAGGGCCGCGCCCTCCGGCTGCTGGGCGGCCTCCGCCATCTCGTGGTGCAGGACATCTACCTCACCCGGACGGCGGAGATGGCGGACGTCGTGCTGCCGGCCTCAGCCTCGTGGTCCGAGTCGGAGGGGACGGTGACCAACAGCGAGCGGCGGGTGCAGCGCTCGCGGCGCGCGCTGGAGCCGCCGCCGGGCGCGCGCGACGACATCGCCATCCTCGCCCAGCTCGCCGGCAGGCTGGGTCGCGACTGGGGAGTCGGATCGGCCGAGGCGGTCTGGGACGAGGTCCGGATGCTCTCGCCCATGCACGCGGGGATGACCTACGCGCGGTTGGAGGCGCTGGGCGGGATCCAGTGGCCCTGCCCGACCGAGGACCACCCGGGCACCCCGACCCTCCACACCCGGCTCTGGACCTGGCCCCTGGAAGGTCCTCCGGCTCCCTTCTCGGCGGTCGAGCACGAGCCGCCGGTCGACGAGCTGAGCCCGGAGTTCCCGATCCGGCTGACCACCGGGCGCCGGCTTGACTCCTTCAACACCGGCGTCCAGAGCGGCCGCTTCCCGTCGCCGCTCCGCCGCGGGGAGTCGATCGACCTCCATCCCGCGGACGCCGCGCGCCTTGGCGTTGCCGAGGGGGAGCCGGTCCGCGTCGTCTCCCGCCGCGGCGCAGTGGAGGCGCCGGTCCGTCTCGACCCGGGGCTGCGACCGGGCCTTGCCTTCATGACCCTCCACTTTCCCGACGAGGTGCCGACCAACCAGCTGACGATCGACACCTACGACCCCAAGTCGGGTACTGCCGAGTTCAAGACGACCGCGATC
>DATCOZ010000166.1:0-19501 GCA_036564345.1 Candidatus Dormiibacterota bacterium
TCGGCGAGCTGGTCATCGCCATCCACGCTTACATCGACGCTCATAACACCGACCCGAAACCGTTCGTCTGGACCGCCTCGGTCGAGTCCATCCTCGAGAAGGTCAACCGTTGTCGAGCCATTTCTCGGACAGACCACTAGCCTGAAGGGTGTCCGCTACAGGAAAGCGAGGCTTTGGCGCTCTGGAGCGAGTGACCCCAGCGGGTCCAAGGATGACTCGCAAGCTCTAGTGTGGGATCGACCTTGCGTCGGTATTCTCTGCTCCCGGAAGCGAGCTCATTGGTGTCCGTCCCCACCTCACGTAACCCGCTGCGGTAGTGACGTGGCATGAAGACAAAGCTGGCCCCCGCGTTCTTCCTCCTGCTGGCGATCGGCGGGTCGGCGGCCTGCGGCGCGTCGGGGGGTACCGCCGCCCCGCCATCTCCGGCGGCGGCTGCCAGCTCGCCGCCTTCGGCGCCTTTCGTGATGACAAGGCCGGGGTCGGTTGCGGGCGTCGGCAAGTTGGTCTTCACCGACCCTAACGGAATGACGCTCTACTACGAAAGCACCGACGTAAGCGGCAAAATCCAGTGTTCGGGGCCGTGCGCCGCAACCTGGCCCCCGCTCCTCGCCCCGTCGGGTGCGAGCACCCTGCCCGCGGTCTTCGCGGTTCCGGGCAAGTTCACGGTGGTGACCAATCCCGACCAGAAGAGCCAGATCACCTACAACGGCTGGCCCCTTTTCGCGTTCTCGAAGGACACCAAGGCCGGCGACCAGACTGGCGAGGGCGTCGCCGGCCGATGGCACGTGGCCTCAACCGACCTGGCACCCAACTTCTAGCAGCGTGATGAGGTTTCAAAACCGTTTGACATCGACCTGAAGACAAGGTTGATGCCATTCACGCGAGAGCAGACGGTCGCCACTATTTGCCTCACGGGGCCGACGCGGCGTCTCAACTACCCTTCTTGCGATGACCGCCAAAGAACTCTGGAGCCCGGAAGCCCGGCGGGGCGCCATGGTGTCCCTCAGGCTGGCGCGAAACGCCACCGAGTCGCTCCGTGTGGTTCTGCGGTGGCAACTCCGACGGCCGCCTTCGGAGTGACGGCGTAGAGGTCCCACGGCGCCGGTCCCGCACTCGGCGCGCTGAAGTCGGCAATGATCGCTCCCTCGCTCGCCCGAGCTGGCCATCCCTGAGCCGCGTAGAGATTCGCAAGGCGCTCCAGCGTTGCCATGTCTGTCACTCTCTGGGCGATACCCTCGACAGTTAGGTCGAGGTCATCGAGCGACACCGAGATGGTGCAGCTCGGGTTCTCGGCGAGGTTCCTGCTTTTGCGGGTTCCTGCGCCGCTCGTGAAGTAGAACTTGCCGTCCACCCACAGCGCGCCCACCGCCGCGACATGCGGCCGGCCGTCATCGCGCGCGGTGGCCAGCCAGAATGTCCGCCCGTGCCCCTCTTCATTGGCCTGCGCCTCAAGCTGCCTCAGCGGCCGCGACCACGGAATCGGCTTGTTCCCGTAGATGTCCAGGTTCATCCCGTCCATGTCGATCCTCCCAACCGCCGGATTCGATCGCCTACTTTCATAGCCTCTAGGCGGCTGTCTCGGCGGACAGCTGTCTAAAGTTGCTTTTGACAAGGGTGCCGATAGCCAATGCGATCCACGCACTTTCGAGAAGCAGGCGGACCCAGACCGGACCAATCGGAAACGGCACCATGACGATGCCATCATCGACCGCCTCGAAGAGGGCGACAACTCCGAGCACCAGCCCCAGGACGGCGAGTCGGCGGGTAGGTGCCAGCCCAGCTGCTCCGAGCCACCCGATCCCGAGCATCGCGATGCCGGGGCCTGCGAGGTACCGGAACTGATACTCCGGACGGTGATCGAGGGGGCTGCCGCTCGCCCGCCATCTCGTCCAGGCTATGGGCGGCACCATCGAAGTGGCCAGCCGACCAGGCGTGGGAAGCACATTCACAGCCCGTCTTCGACAGGAAGCCAAGGCTTCGAGTTAACGAACGGCCCGACAAGGTCAGGCGGCGATTCGAACGCCGGAGTTGGGGTAAAGGGCAGCAATCTCTGCCGGCAGCGACAGGCCCATGTCAACCATCTTCTCGAGAATTCTCGGCCGGATTCTGGTCGCCACGAATTCGCCGAGGATCTTGCCATCGGGTGCGGCCCCCTTCGGATCGAAGCGGAATAGTTCCTGCATCGTGATGGTCTCCCCGTCAATGCCGACCACCTCGCTGATCGAGGTCACCCGACGGCTTCCGTCTTTCAGCCGGTTCAGCTGGACGACGATGTCAATCGCTCCCGCCATCTGCTGTCGGATGGCCTTCAGGGGCAACTCGAATCCCGCCATCAGGACCAGTGTCTCGAGCCTGGAGAGCGCCTCACGAGGACTGTTGGCATGCAATGTGGTCATCGAGCCGTCGTGACCGGTATTCATCGCCTGGAGCATGTCGAGGGCCTCTCCCGATCGACACTCGCCGATGATGATCCGCTCCGGCCGCATCCGCAATGCGTTGACAACCAGGTCTCGGATCGCGATCCGGCCCTCTCCCTTGATGTCTGCCGGCTGGCTCTCCAGCCGTACCACGTGATCCTGATCCAGTTGCAGCTCGGCGGCATCCTCGATCGTGACGATTCGTTCCGTGGCAGGGATGAAACTTGAGAGGACGTTCAGGAAGGTGGTCTTACCGGTACCGGTGCCGCCGCTGACAACGATGTTGGCCATGGCGAGCACGCAAGCCTTCATGAAGCCGAACCCCGACTCCGTGCAGCTGCCGAAACCGATCAGGTCCTCGACCTTCATGGGGTCCTTCGCGAACTTACGGATCGTGAGTGCCGGTCCGTCGATCGCCACCGGTCGGATTGCGACGTTGACACGGGATCCGTCAGCAAGCCTGGCGTCGGCGAGTGGCGACTGCTTGTCCACGCGGCGACCGACGGAGCGCACGATGAAGTCGATCACCGCGAGCAGGCTCGCCTCATCGGAGAACGTGAGGCCCGTGAGAACGATCTTGCCCTTCATCTCCACGTAGATGCGGTCGGGCCCGTTCACCATGATTTCGCTTACACGCTCATCCCTGATCAGCGGCTCAAGCGGTCCAAGTTGGCGATAGTACTCATCGATGTCGATACCTGGAATCGCTGCTGCTGCTGACAAATGCGGGATCTCCCTGGACTAGGTCGTTCGTCTCTAATGTGCTACGAGGTCCAACGTAGTCCCAGCAAGCCTTCGATCGGGGCCATCTGAGCCTCTCCTCGGAGTCGTCCCAGCGACATGACTGTGGGGCTGGGCAGGACGGCTAGAAGCAGAAAGCCCAGGACGCCACGGTGTAGAGGTTGATCCCGCCGCCGACGACGGCCGTGGCCAGGCAGACCACGCCCAGCGCTCTCGGGCCGGCAACAACTTCGCCGGCGGGCGTCCCGCGGGCGGCTCTTGCGCCCAGGACAAGGGTTGCGATACCGCCGGCCAGGAGGGCGATCGGCATGAGGAGCAGGACCACGAGCTCCCAACCCTGCTTGGGGGCGGTGCAAGCCGCACCGGCGGCTCCAAGCGTGATCGCTTCCAACAGGACGGCCGAGAGAAGGCTCAGCCCGCCGACGCCCATCGCCTGCCGTAGCCCGTCAGGCACGCCCGGTGCCACCTCCGAATGTGCTGACGGCGGCGTCTCAGGCCGGGCGGCCGCGGTGGCCGGCGCGGAGTGCGCGGGGACGGGGCGGTTTGACCGGCGGGGGATCCAGTTGCCGAGGCTCACCAGCCCTACGAGGAGGCAGGCCGCGGCGGTCGTCAACAGCCCGAAGCGAACGAGCTCGTGGAGCCACCAGGTTCGCGCCGTGTATGGCCGCACGCTCTCGCTGTAGTAGGAGAACCAGGTGCCGCGAGGGGATTGGATGGCCTCCACCCAATCGTTCATACCTGAGTCGGTCAGCATTTCCAACCGGTCGCCAACGCGGACGTCCGGCAGCAGCACGCCCGCGGTGTCAGGTTCGTTGTGAAGCAGGTCGTCGTCCCAGTAGAACTCACGCGACGACGTGTCGAGCGTCAGTCTGAGCCCGTCGGGCGGCTGTCGATCGACGGAGGAAACGACGCCGGAGCTGCTGCCGATCTCTGGGTGGCCCATCCGCAGGCCGGTGATGCCGATGACGGCGCCACCCGCCAGCCAGACCAGGATCAGCGCTGGACGCGCCACGCCTGTTCCGAAGGCGAAGTTGGCGCGCAGCCGCCCGATCACGCGCCCGGCAGGCGTATGGGATCTGGTCATCTCCCTTCAGACCTTACGGCTGCCGATCCTCTCCGTCGCTGTCAGCTACCTATCGGGACGGTACCGCCAGCTATCAAAAAACGCCAAGGTATCCGCCCCTGGCGGTTGATCGCGCGCGCGCTGCCCAATGGGCAACCGCCTTTGCCTCTTCTACGCTCCGGCAGCCGCAGCGCCTGCCCTCGGCACCGATCTCCACTGGCGGCCTCGGCCGCTACCGAACGCAGAGTGGCTGCATCGATCAGCTCAGCACATCGATTTCAGACGGTCCGCATCGAGGATCGTGATCGTTCCCTTCTCGACACTCACGGCATGGAGGGCGATGAGGCGAGCGAGCGCGCGGTTCACGTGCTCGCGACTGGCCCCGACCATCGCGGCAAGCTCGCTCTGCGGCACCTTGACGCGGATCCTGACCCCGCCGTCGACAGTCTCCCCGTGGTTGGCCGCGAGCTGAAGCAGCTTGTTGGCAAGCCGGCCGGGAACGTCCAGGAAAGCGATCTCGGCCAGTTCCTCGTCCTTGCGGCGCACATAGCCGACGAGGCGGGACATGAGCCGTAGGCCGAGCTCGGGCGCGCTGCGGATGACGGTGTGGAGATCGTGCCTCGAGAGGGTCACACACGTCGTCGGCTCGACAGCAACCGCATCGGCGGTGCGGGTCCCGCTGGCGTCGAGCACCCCAAGTTCGCCAAGCGTCTCGCCGACCGTGAGCAGGCCGAGGACGAGCTCGCGGCCACGCTGCGAGGTGCGGCTGACGCGAACGAGCCCGTGCTCGATGACGAACAGGGAGTCCGCCGGCTCACCTTCCCGGGCGATGTAGGCGCCCGCGGGGAAGGTCCGGCGATGGACTCGCCGGCGCAGCGCGGCTGCGACCTGGGGCGGCAGGCCGGCGAACAATGACGAGCGGAGCAGCACGGTGATCGGCTCGATCCCATCGGCGGCCGCCGGCCCCTCCAGCACCAGGCGGAAGGTCGGGACCTGGGCACTCCTCGAGTTCACGGTGACCGTCTCGGCGCCGACAAAGTTGAATCCTCCAGCTGCGGAGCGGGTCGCGTCGTCGACCAGGGCCTCGCCGGCTCCGGCACGAACCGTCAGGCGAGCGCTGATATTCGTCACCTCGCCCACCGCGGTGAAGTCCTTGAAGCCGCCGCCGCCCACGTTGCCGCAGAACTCCTCACCCGTGGAGATCCCGATTCCTACCTCTATCCAGGGGCCCTCCGAAGTGCCGTATCCCACCGCTTCGAGCAGACCGGCGGCAGCCGCCACCGCCTTGCCCGCGAAGTCACGTCCGCTCAGCCCCGGCACGAAGAGACCCATCACCTGGTCGCCCGCGATCTGGCCGAGCACGCCCTCCTCCCGGAGGAGCACCCGCGAGGCGACGTCGTAGAACTGGTTCAGGAGACCCGGAACCTCGCCCGCGGGCATCGATCGCGTGAGACCCGTGTAGCCGCGAACATCGGCGAGCAGGATGCTGATCGGCACGATGGCGCCGCCCTCGGGCGCCCACTCGAGGCAGCGCGCGCAGACATGCGGTGTCTTCTGCGACACGCGGTAACCGAGCATCCGGAAAGGCAAGGCGGCCGGGCCGCCGTAGGGCGCGTTGCAGAACTTGCAGCGGGGCCGTCCGGGGAAGAGCGCGAATGCCCGCCGGCCGAGCCGCGGACCCAGGGCCACGATCCCGTCGCCGCGAAGGATGGCGGTCCACCGATCATCCATCTGCAGCTGACGGGCGTCGGGCTTTGACGCTGCCATCTGGCGCGCCTATGGTATCGCTCGCAATGCGGCGCCTCCTTATCGGCACGGCCGCGATCGCCGCCGCGCTCGGCTGGCTCCAGCTCGCGCCGGCCTTCGGCTTCCCGGTCACGGCCCCCGCCGCGATGCTCGACCGGATGCTCGGCGCGCATCGCGAAGCGGGATTGGCGGGCTGGGCGCTCTTGTTACTTGGGATGGCCGGAATCGTGGCCCTCTACCTGCTCGTGGTGGAGGACCGGGCGCGCGCGTCGTGGGTGTCCTGGGCCTACGCCGTGGGTGCCTGGCTGCTGACGGGAGCCGTGTTGATGCCACTGATCGGGCTCGTCCAGGGCTCACCACCGGCCGGCGATCCCATGCGCGCGACCTTCTTCATGCTGAACCTGGGCTCGGGCGCCGCGGTCGAGTCCTTGATCGGCTGGCTGCTGTTCGGGGCAGTCCTTGCCGGTGGGCGGGAGCTGCAAGTCGGCCGGCTTCCTCTGATCATCGCGCTGGGCGCGGCAGCAGTTGGAGTCGTCCTGGCGGTTGCGGTGCCTGCCTTGGCGGTCCGTTCGGGCCCGGATCGGGTGGTGGAAGGGCAGGTGGCCAAGCTGCCGGCCGGTTCGGTGTTCCTCAGCGTGATCGAGCTCCCCCAGCCGGCTGGTGCAGTCCTCGGGCCGCACAGCCACATCCCCGGGTTCGAATTCGACGTGTTCGGGACGGCAACGGTGGTCGCCGGCGGGAAGGTCCTTGACATCGGTCCCGGAGACGCCGCGTTCACTCCCGCGAGCCGGCTGCACAGCCATGAGAACCGTGGTGCCGTTCCCTACGCCATCGTCCTGGCCGTGTTGCTCGTCGGCCTGACCGCTGCCTTGCTGATCCCCGTCGTCCGAAGCAGGTCCGGGGTGGTGTTGGTTGCTGGCGTGCTTGTCGTGGGTGCGGTCGCGACCGTGAATCCGCTGATGAACGACTGGTATTTCGTCGGCGTACGACCCGCGGCCGCCAGGGGTGGACTGATGCTCGTGCCGGCGGCGCACCGCACGTTCGAATCGGGCAACCTGACCGGACTTGGCGGCGGACCCTTCACCGAGCGCTTGACCGAGCGCTCGCTCCGGTCGGGCGATTCAGCTCGGGTCACGGGCCCGGCCGCGGTCGTGGTGCTCAACGGCGATGCACGGATCGCCGCCGGCGAACGGATCGCAGAGCGGACCGGCACGACCGTTGCGGGCGGTGTCGAAGCAACAGTGGAAGCCGGTGCGGGCGGAGCGAGAGTGCTGATCATCGAGTTGCTGGCGGCCTGACGTGCCCATGGACGAATAGGTGCTGACCGGGTTCCTCGAGGACACGAGCGCCATGCGACGCCCCCGTGGAATGAACCGCACCGCAGCGTCCTGTCCAGGCTGGTAGCAAGACCGGATTACGTGCTGGCCGCTCGGCCGGCCAGCGCCAGCAGCTTGATCTCCTCCAGGTGTGCCCAGCAGTGGGCATAACAGGTGATGCTCAGCACAACCCATACCGGCTGGCCAACCAGCGGCTCGATGGCTTGCCGGACAGCCGGATGGTTGTAATCGCTTTGCTCGGTCGCGTGATTCAGGAGCGCGTTGGGAGCCTCCAACTCTTCATCGGTGATCGTCTTGAGCCATTGGCTCACCTGAGATCGGACCGCATCCGCGTACTCCAGAACCTCCGCCGGCACCGCCTCCGCCGCCAGCGCGTCGGCCTCCGCCGGCGTATAGCCCACCCCGCCTTCGGGACGGGCCCAGCGTTTCGAGGCCCAGGGCTGTGACGCGATGACTTCGGGCGCGCCTCGGATGCCCATGTTGACAGTGGAGTCGATCACTCGGGCGACGTGCCAGAAGGTGAACGCGGCGAGGTTTGTGCCGGCCAAGTCACGGCGGAGCCAGTCGTCAGGCTCCATCCAGTCAGCCACCTCATGCATGTGGCGGTTGACAGCGTTCAGCTGACTGGCGATCAGCCGACTGGCTTGCATCGGCCAAGTCTAAGGTCGCAGCTGGTCGGTCAATGCAGCTGCAGACGGGTTGTCCGCCAGAGCCAGCACTTTTTGACAGTCCCTTGATAGTGACCCGGTCGCCAATGCAACCTAGCCTCCGGGGCATGGCCGACAGCGAGCAAGACCAGTCCGGAGGACCTTCGTCAGCGGCCTCGCCGACGACGCAGGCGTTTCGACACCTGGCGGGCAGCGTCGCCGGTGCGCTGAGGACTCGCTGGGGCGCGTTCGCCCTGGCGATCACCTCGATGCTGGTGATCGCCGCGGGGGTGACCATCGACGGCCGGATGACAACCCTGCCCAGTTACGTTGCCACCTCCTGCGCCAACGGTGTCTGCGCAGAGGAACCCAACCCTGCCATCCAGCTGTGGGTGGGCCTGCTGGTGGTAGCGCTCGGGATCGGACTCCTGGTCGCGGCCTGGACGGTCGATCACCGGCCGGGCGAACAGTCGCGGAAGGGCTGGGATGCCTTGCGCACCTGGGGGGACCCGCTCCTATGGCTCGCGGTCATCCCGATTGTTGCTGTGCCGATGGGGGTCGCCATCGCCGCCGGGGCCATCCGGGAGCCGACCTGCCAGATCCTTGTCGCCCCGTTCGTCGGTCCCGTCGGGGCCGATTGCCCGGCCTCTGCTCTGCTTCCTTCGGTGCTGATTCCCGGCCTCCTCAACCTGGTGCCCCTCCGCTGGCTCTGGACCTCCGACCCGCGGACTCGGATCGCTGCGATAGCCGCTTCAGTCCTCGGTTTCACCTGCCTGACGGCCTCGCTCTGGGCACTGCTGGCCCAGGGTTCGGTGGTGCGTATCAATTTCAGCTTCTTCGGGCCGCCCTACTACCCGCCGGGCGGCGGACCATTCCTGGGCTTCCAGGTCAACGCCTGGTTGATGACGTTGATCGCCCTCCTGGTGATCGCGAAGCTTCCTGTCGCAGAGGCAAGTCGCTCCGCCGAATAACCGAGAACCTCTGCACGCAGTCCCTGGTGAGGGGTGGCGAGCTGTAACGCGGGCGCCGGACCCGGCGTAGTAAGGGCATGACAGCAATCAACGACCTGTTGCGCGGCCGCCTTGCGACGGCGCGCTGAGTTCAGAAGGAGATAACCGAACGTGGACTACGTACAGATCCTGACGAGGGCGCTCGCAATCAGCTGGCGCCACAAGTACCTTTGGCTGCTCGCCCTCTTCGCCGGGGAGGCAACGACCGTAGGCATGACCTTCCAGGCCGGCTCGAGCGGCAGGACATCCCATGGCAATGTGTCGACTCAGGCGGCCTGGAGCGAGGTCACCAGCTGGGTCGGCGCCCACGCGGCACTGCTCTGGACCCTCGGGATCACCCTGGCTTTGCTGTCCGTCGCCCTGTTCCTACTGTCCGCAGTGGCAAACGGGGCGCTGGTCAAGGGCGGCGCCGAGCTCGATGCGGAGCGGCCGTTCGGCCTCCGCCAGGCCTGGAGCTCCGGCCTCCACAGCTTCTGGCCGGTCCTGAGGCTCAAGTCCTTCGCCTTTGTCGTCTACGCGAATCTCGCGATCATCATCGCCGGCCTGGTCCTGATGACCATCGTCTTCGGAATGACGGGCGCGGTTGCGATCGCGGTCACAACCGGCCTGCTCGCCGGAGTCCTGCTGCTGGTCGCCATCCCCTTCTTCGTGGTCTTCGGGGTCGCCGTCGTGCTCGGCGTGCGCGTGGTCGTGCTCGAAGGCAAGGGAGCGAACGACAGCTTTCGGACTGCACTGAGCTTGATCTGGCGCCGCCGCGGCCGGGTGGCACTGTTCTGGCTCTTGGTCTGCATCGCTGGGGCAGTCGCCGGGACCGTCGTTGGTTTGGCCCTCGTGGTTGGGGCGGTACCCATCGTCGCGCTCACTGTCGGCGCCTATTTCGCCGGCGGCTTGCCGCTCGCCGTGGTGGCGGGTCTCGGCTTCGGCACGGCCTGGCTGATCGTTGTGGCGATCTTCGCGGGCGGGGTCAAAGCATTCACCTCGACCTGCTGGACGGTGGCTTACCGGCGCTTCGACCTCCAGGCGCAGCCGGCGATCAGCACCCAGCCTCAGCCTGCCTGATTCGACAGCTCGCCCGGAAAGGGGTCTCCACTCAGAGGCCCCTTTCTTCGATGCCGGAGGAGGCACCTGTGACGAGCCCATCGGAGTGGCTGAGGCGCTCAGCCTTCCGCGCGCACCAGCACGAAGTAGGAATCGAGTAGCTTTCCGGAGCGAAAGGCCGACCCGATGAGGACGTCGGGGGAAACCCAGCCGACCCTGTCCAGCAACTGGCCGTAGACGGGCCGCGCAAAGGTCCCGGTGTTGGGCGCGACGGCCGGCCAGCCCGGCGGCGAGTCAACAGGCACGCGCTCGTAGTCGAAGCGAAGGCCTCCCGTGTCATCGGGCTCGACCGTGAAGTAGCCGGGCCCGATGAGCCAGCTGAGCGTGTGCCGGTTGCAGCCGACCACCGCCGGTCCCTGGCGGGCGAAGCGCTTCTCGAAACGGGTGAACATGCGCAGCGAGTTGCGACCGGCGAACACTGTCGACGCTGCGCCTGGCGGGAGCAGCACGCCGGCCACGGCCGGCCCCGCCGAGACCATCTCCCAGAGCCGTTTCTGCTGGGGTGCCGCGAGAGACAGGCATTCCACCGTTCGCTCCGCCGGCGAAAGCTGGCCGACGTGTGACCGCAGGCCGGCGACATCGCCGTGTGCGCCGTCGAGCATTTCGGCGAGCCTCATGGAGCCATCCGCTCCGCGGCGATCCGGGCCAGCGCCATGATCGACAGCTGCGGGTTGACGCCAAGGTTGGTCGGAAACAGGGAGGAGTCGACCACGTACAGGTTCTCCGACCCGTGCACTTTGAAGTCGGTGCCGATCACACCATCGTCAGGCCTGACGCTCATGCGGGCGGTGCCGAACAGATGGGACATCGCCAACGGATAGCGTGCGGCGTCGTCATCCAGCCTGTCCAGCAACTCGAGATCCTGGGGCCGAAGCCGGTCGGGGAGGCCGTGTACCGGGCAGACGACCTCGCGCGCACCCGCCGCGAACATCAGCTCAGCCGCCTGCCGGAGGCCGCGGCGCAGGTTCGGGAGGTCGCGAGGGTCCAGCCGAAAGCGAATGGACCGATCAAGCGGCCCGACTCCGACACTCCCGCTTCCAAACGCCCGCAGCGGAAGCACCCAGACCGCGGCCCGGGGAAACTCAGCCATCAGCTCGACCCACCGACGGCCGACACCCGGCAGACCCGCGAAGAAGGTGTCCGGTGGAAGGGCGAGGGTCTCCACCTTGACCCGCGACTCGGCGCGGAACCCATCGACCTCGAAGCCTTGCGTTGCGCCTTCGCCAAGGTTCACCGGATCATCGAAGAGCCCGACCAGGGCCATGCCGGGGTGAGATTGGAGATGGCGGCCAAGGTGGGGGGAGCGCACACCACTTCGTCGTAGAAGGCCTGGCGTCTGGATTGCGGATGCGGCGACGATCACTGCCTTCCGAGCCTTGATGATGCGCCGGGCCGTCCGCACCGCGACGGCGCGCCGACCGCGCCAGAGCACTTCTTCGACTCGCTCATCAGCGAGCAGTCGGGCACCGCGATCCTGCGCATAGGGCAGATAGCTGACCTGCATGCTCTGCTTCGCCCCGTGCGGGCAGCCGAGGTTGCATCGCCCGCTGCCTCGGCACCCGGGAGCGTTGCGGCGGGTCGGCGAGCCGGCCAGACCGAGCCGCGCGACCCCTTCGGCAAGCAGGCGATTGTTGCGGCCCCAGACCTCCTCCCGTGTCGGCTCAACTCGGAGCTCAATCTCGATCTTCTCGGCAGCCCGATCGATCTGCGCAAAGGGAAGGATCGTGTCACCGAGGTCGTAGGTCGTCGACCATTCCTGCCAGACCTCCTCGGGCAGCCGACGCATGATCGCTGAGTTGACCACCGTGCTGCCGCCCAGGCAGCGGCCCTGGATGACGAGCATCGGCGCGCGGCCGCGGGTGACCTGCGCTCCCATCCCGCGGTACAGCCTGTGGAAGGTTTGCAGCGCAGTGTCCTTGAAATCGGCCGTCGAAACGACCGGGCCCTCTTCCACCACCGCCAGGGAGGCGCCGGTGTCGGCCAGGATTCGCGCAACCGAGGCGCCGGCGGCTCCCGAACCGGCGATCACGTAATCGAATTCGTCTTCGTTCACGGGTGGTAGCCGATGCTCCGCCTGACGGAGGGAACCGCCCCATAGTGCAGGCCGACCACGGTTTTGAGTACCCGTACAAGCTGCCGCAGGATCGCCACCTCGGACCCGTCCATCGCGGTCAGTGCAGCTTCACGATCGGCGGCATTCAGCCGGCTGAACGGCGGCCGCCGCCGGACCAGGAGAGGCGCTATCCAGCCCGCGCTGAAGAGCGCGATCCGAAACGCACGCCGGAGGTCGGCGGCGCCCAACTCTCGGAAATCCTCGAGGAACGTGTCGAAGCCGCTCTCCAGGACGCCCAGCGGAAGGTC
Source organism: Candidatus Dormiibacterota bacterium (assembly GCA_036564345.1). Taxonomy (GTDB): domain Bacteria; phylum Chloroflexota; class Dormibacteria; order Dormibacterales; family Dormibacteraceae; genus UBA6019. The sequence goes on from DATCOZ010000166.1 coordinate 12,421, forward strand.
CGAGCTGACGCCGCCCGGCAGCAGCGTCTCCAGGACCGACCGATCGACGGGGCTCAACCGCATTGCGTCCAAGGTAATCTGCTGCGGGGTGGCGGCCACAACAATCCGCGTCCTGACCTTGAACTGCCTGTTCCACGGGCAAGTTCGCGCCCGACTGCCGGCGATCGGGTCGCTGCTCGAGAAAGGTCAGTTCGACCTGGTGTGCTTGCAGGAGGTCGCCTTCCAGCGCCATGCCCGCCTCCTGGCATCCCTGATGCCAAGTTACCGCCCTCCGGTCTATCGCTCGTGGGCTCTCGGTGTGATGGGCGGGCTCGTGACATTCGCGCGTGCCGAAGTCAAACGAAGCGGCTACGAGATGTTCCGGCGCCGCGGCGATTGGGGGACGCTCGGGGCTGCCGACCGGCTGGGGCGAAAAGGGTTCCTCACCACCTGGTTTGAGGTTGCCGGCGAACCGCTGCTCCTCGTCAACACCCACCTGCTGGCCAACTACGACGAAGACTGGTCCCCCTCCAACCGGTACGCCGTCCAGCAGCTCGACGAGCTGAACCAGCTGGGCGACGCGCTCGGCAACCTCGAGAAGGACGCGCTTCTCCTGGTCGCCGGGGACTTCAACGTGCCTGCCGACCATCCGATGCTGGCCGAGTTCATGAGCCGAACCGGCCTTCGCAACGCGGCGGCGACACCGGCCGCGACCTATCGCAGCCTCAACCCTGAGGTGTCCGGCCAGCAGATCGACCATGTCTTCTTCAGGCATCCACCCGGCGCTTCCGTCAGCACCACCACCAAGCTCCATTTCGAGGAGAAGGTGGCATTGGCCGACGGCCGGACGATGTACGCGTCCGACCACTTCGGCGTCGAAGCCGGCATCGACCTACTGCCGGCCTCCGCACTCAGCGGCGAGTAGCAAGGCGGTCCAACCGAGCCCAGGCGAGGTGTGACTCGATGCCGGCGACGCAGCCTCTCGTCGGGGACGTCGACCTGGCCGATCACGGTTGTCCGTTCGCGCCAAAGGTCAGTGCCATTTGGACAAACGGGCGTTGTCAGAAATCAGGTCCATGACTCCCGATCGGCGGTGAGTCGCCTCTGGGAACACGGAACAATAGAGGCGCCGGGCCGGGGTGATCGGCTCTGCTGTCTCAATGGCTCCGGCGCACAAGCACATCTACCGAGTTGCGGTTGCCGTTTCGGTCGGAGTCGTAGGCCTTTTTCTGGCCTGCCTCGTCTTCGTGTGGGGCGGGCTTCGGACCACCCAGGTGATCGACGACGTCGTGCTGCCGCTTGCGCCTCTGGGTAGCTTGCGCGGCCTCTGTCTGGACCGCTGTCCACCTCAGCGGGCGTAGTCGCCTCGCCTGGCTGCTGATCGCTGGCTCATGTCTGTCATGGGGACTTGGTGAGGCGGTTTGGGGCTACTACGACCTGGTCCTGAGGGATGCCCTGCCCTTCCCGTCATTGGCCGATCTCGGCTACCTCGCCGCAATCCCGCTTTCAATCGCGGCACTGCTCTGCTTCCGATCCTTCCGCGACAGTCTCGCGGTCGAGGTGGCGGCGGCTGTCGATGCACTCATCGTCGCCTGCTCGCTGTTCATCGTGAGCTGGACGCTGCTGCTGGATGCGCTTTACGACTCGTCCGCTCAGAGCGACCTGACCCGGGCGATTTCCCTGGCCTACCCCATCGGCGACATCGTCGTGGTCACCCTGGCCGTCTACGTGTCGGTTCGAGCACGGTCATGGGCGCGACGCAGCATCCTGCTGCTCACTTTCGGGTTCGTGGTCAACTCGTTCGCCGACACCTCGTTCACCTACCTCACGGCGACGGGTCGCTACGTCACCGGTAATCCGATCGACACGTTATGGCTGGCCGGTTTCGTCCTGATCGGGCTTGCCGCCCTGAGCCAGACCTGGGAGCCGATCAGCGGCCGCCTCCACCTTCCGGCGCCCCCTCTGAATGGAGTCGCCGCGACCGCTGCGATATCCGTTGCTCTGATCACTTTCGTAGCCGGTCGGATCGACCAGGCGCTGGATCCCATCACCTGGGTGGCGGTGCTGATCCTCGCCGCGCTGCTCCTGGTGCGTTGGCTCGTTACCTGGGCCTCGAATCGAGCGGCCGGTGCCAAGCAGCGAGAGGCGATGGCGACACTGGAGCTGACGGAGGGGATTCTCTGGGATGTCACTCAGCAGGCGCCCTTCGGCTTCTTCGCAACCGATTCCTCCGGAAACCTGGCCCTGGCCGTCGGAGCGGCGCTTGAACATCTTCATCCGGACGCCGCCAAACTCATCGGCGAGCCGGTCGCCAAGCTATTCTCCGACAAGGCCCTTGAAGATTCGTTCGCCAACGCGGCGAGGGGAGCGCCCACCACCGTGGTCACCCAGCGCTCGGGCACCGAGCTCGAGCTCACCATGGCGCCACGTCGGGACCACAGAGGCAAGATCACCGGGGTCAGCGCCGTGGTTGTCAACGTTGACGACTTCCGGCGAGCGGAGCGGGCCCAGCGTGACAGCGAGACGCGACTTCGCTTCCTGGCCAACATCACGCATGAGCTCCGGACGCCGCTCAATGCGATTCTCGGCTTCGCTCACCTTCTTGAAGACCAGTCATTCGGAGCCCTGAGCGAGAAGCAGGGTCGCTACATCCACAACATCACATCGAGCGGCCGCAGCCTGCTCAGTCTCGTGAACGACCTGCTCGACAGCGCGAAGATGGCTGCCGGGAAGATGGAGTTCCGCGTCGACATCTTTGACATCTCAGCGGTGGCCAGGCAGTCGCTCATCACACTCGAATCGCTCGCGGATGAGAAGCGCGTGATGCTCGTCTGGGAGGGCGAGAAAGGCATCCTGTGCAGCGGGGATCCACGTCGGAGCGAGCAGGTGCTGCTGAACCTGTTGTCGAATGCGCTCAAGTTCACGAGTGCCGAAACCCAGGTGAGAGTTCGCGTCCGCGCCGACCTCGAGTCGGTCGCCGTCCTCGTCAGCGATGCCGGTGTGGGGATCGCCAGCGATCAGCTGGAGAGGATATTCGACGAGTACGCCCAGGTGGACGATGGAAGTCGCCAGGCCGTCCAGGGAACCGGCCTGGGCCTGCCCCTCAGCCGGCGGATGGCCGAGATGATGAAAGGAAGCCTGACCGTGAGCAGCGTTGTCGGTGAGGGAAGCACCTTCACCTTCACCCTGCCCACCCCCACGCTGCCGGCGGGTCTCCGGCCGGTCGCCGGCGCCTAGCTCGACGAACTGCAGAACGGAGCCGGCGCGATGGCAACCACGATCGCGACGATCGGGAGCGTGGTCATGGTTCCGAGAAAAGCCAGCGCGTCTGGCTGAACTGCTTGCCTTTGCCGAAACCGAAAGCCGTCGTGGGAGATACCCGGTAGACCAGAGCGCTGCCGTCGCGGATGGCATCGCCGAGGCCGAACCAGGTCCCCTCGGGTGCACTGAAATCGGATCCGTACTTCGCCTCGTAGGTGTCGGCGACACGTCGAAGTTCCGCCTCGTCGCTCACCTTCGCAGCCGTACCCTCGACCACGATGTCGAGGCCGTCAAGTCCGCTGTCTCCGGTCGTAAGGACGCAGTTCGGGTTCTGTTCAAGGTTCTTGGCCTTGCGCTCACCGGGGCCCGTGCAGAAGTACAGGGAGTCCTCCTGCCACACAGCCAACAGCGGGGTTACGTGAGGACGTCCATCGGGACGAACGGTCGACAACCAGAACACCTGTGCCGCCGACAGGCGCCCTAGCGCCTGCGGCCACGGCGTCGCGCTCGCGCCAGGGCTGCTGAATCGGGCGTCGAGCTCGCCCGCCGGCTCCGCCATCTCCGTCCACCTTAGTCCGACGGATGCACCGGGGCGGTTGCGCCGATGCGGCAAACTGAATGACGTGCAGATCCGGATTGAAGCCCGCCAAGAGGGCTCAGGTTGAGCGTTCGGCCCTTTCGTTTCGGGGTGAACGATGCCGCGGGATCAGACACGGCCGCCCGGGCCCGGCGCTTCGAGGCGCTCGGCTACGACATCCTGCTGGCACCCGATCGGCCGCAGCTTCCGTCTCCGCTGCCGCTGCTGGCCGCCGCCGCCATGGTCACCGAGAGGCTCAGGCAGGGCACCTACGTGCTGGCCGCGAGCCTGCACGAGCCGCTGCCGTTGGTGAGACAGCTCAAGGCGGTGCAGGCTGTGGCCGGCGACCGGTTCGAACCTGGCTTCGGCGCTGGTCTGGAAGCAGGTTCGGCGGAGGAAAAGCGGCTTCGACTGAACAGGCTCCTGGAGATGGTGCGGACGGAGCTCCCTGACACCTTCCTCCTGGTCGCGGCGTCCGGCCGCGGGGGGCTGGAGCTGGCGGCGCGGTTCGCCCAGGCGGTGGCCTTTAGCCTTCCACCGCAGGCCGCCGATGCGGAGATCCAGCAGCGCGTTGAGCTCCTTCGCGGCGCGGTTGACGACATTCAGCTCAACTACAGCCTCGCCGCCGTCGAGGGTGTGCCGGCCCCGTGGCTTGCGCGACAGGGCCTGGACGCGGAGGCGCTGCGCGCCGCCGGCGCGGCGTCGGCACTGTGGGGCGACGAGGACGCCATGTGCGAACAATTGGAGCAGCGGCGGGAAAGGTTGGGGATCTCCTACTGGACGGTGCCGGCCGCGTTCGCCGAGCACCTTGCGCCAGTCGTCGCACGACTTCGTGGCCGCTGACCCAACCCATCTCGCGGCTCGCCCACGACGGCAACGGAGCCCGCAAGGGTGATCTCAGCCCTGGGCCAGCTGCAGGTCCTGGGTGCGATCGTCCTCGAGATCGGGATTTCTCAGAAGATCGAGGAGCCTCGGCTCCATTGCCAAGATGATCCCCCCGGTGCCCTTCGCGTCGTGTGCGGCAAGCTGGTCTCGCCAAGCCGTCCTGCTCTCGGGAAAGGGCTCCTCCGGCCAGTCTTCAGGGCTCTCAATCAGGCGTCCGCGAGCCAGGAGCTGCAGGGTCTCCAGCTGTCCGGCCTCGGCGACCGGAAGAGCCAGTGCGACCGACGACGTCACCGATGCCAGGGCGGCCATCAGCAGGCAGCTGTCGAGTGGACCGTCACCGAGCAAGAGGAGGTCGACGCCGGCGGCCTCGAGCGCCTGGGCGTCGGCGAGGAATTCGCCTGCGGTCGCGAAGGACGAGGGTAGCCTGACGCCGATCTTCGGCATGTGACGACCAGCTTATCCGCTCATGCTCGCGCCTACTTAAGATGGCCACTATGTCCCGGCCGCAAGCGCCCCCGATCCCGATCCAGCGCTGGGCAGACGGCTCGTGGGTCGCCGTCGACGACCGCGTCGCGGCGGAGGAGCCGCTCCAGCTGTCCCTGGACGGGCTGGCCCTCAGCGTCGTCATGCGAACGCCGGGCAACGATGTCGAGCTTGCCCTTGGCCTGCTGCGCGCCGAGAAGGTGATCGAATCACTCGCGGACGTGGCCTTCATTCGTGTCAGCGCCGAGTCGCCGGTCGTGGAAGGGCGGGTGCGGATTGAGTCAGATCTGATCGAGTCAAACCAGGTCGACGTCCACCTGGGTCGGACAGCAACGCGCCGGCCGGAGAGAAGCTTCCTCAGCAGCTCGGCGTGTGGCGTCTGCGGCGCGACGACCGTCGAGTCGCTGACGCTCGATTTCCCGAGACTCCCGGCCGGACCGCTGATATCGGCACGCACGCTCCCGCTGCTTGGCGACCGGCTCCGCGAGGGTCAGGCCATATTTGAGGCGACCGGAGGACTGCACGCCGCCGGTCTCTTCGCGCCGGACGGCGAGCTGCTCACCGCGAGGGAGGACGTGGGCCGCCACAACGCGGTCGACAAGGTCGTCGGCAGACAGCTGCTGGATGGCAGTCTCCCCGCCTCGAACGCGGTGCTCGCAGTCAGTGGGCGGGCCGGCTACGAGGTCGTCCAGAAGGCGATCGCTGCAGGCATCCCCGTGCTCGTCGCGGTCGGTGCGCCGAGCAGCCTCGCGGTGCAAACCGCCCGGGCGTTCGGCCTGACCCTGGTCGGCTTCCTCAAACGCGACCGCTTCAACGTCTACTGCGGCTCGGAGCGGTTCTCCAGCGACTGACGCACCTCATTGACGTACGCGGCCACCTCGGCAGCGGTCAGGCCGGGTCGGCCGGCCCGCAACCGCTCGGAGGCGACGCCGGCAAGGAAGCAGGCGAGTGGCGCGAAACGCCTCTCCTGGGTGTGGGCCGCGACCCGGGCGAGCTCGAGCAGCTCGAACGCCACCTGGGAATCGATTTCGGGCGCTTCGATTTCCACGCCCCGGTCCTTGGCACTGTCCGCCAGCCGGCGGCCCAACTCCTCGAAAAAGGGATTCATAGCCGAGCCAATCTACAACTTGACACCGGCTTCGCCCAGCGCCTAGCGTTGCAAGGCCGCTTTCTGGTTTTGGAGACAGGCCGTTTGCCCAGCCCAAGTCGCCGCGATTTCCTGAAGGTCGGTGGCGCTGCCGCCGCCGCGCTGACGGCTGGCGGTCTTGGTTTCGACCTCGCCAGAGCCCAGACCATCAAACAGTCCTTGAAGATCGCCGGGGCTAAAGAGGTCCACTCCCTCTGCCCCTATTGCGCCGTCGGCTGCAGCCTGGTCGCCTACACCAGCCAGAACTCCGACGGCACTACCAAGCTGCTGCAGATCGAGGGAGATCCGAACAGCCCGGTCAATGAGGGCAGGCTCTGTCCCAAAGGTGCGTCGGCGATGCAGCTCGCCACCTCCAGCCGCCGAGTCGAGCATCCGATGTACAGGGCGCCCGGTTCCTCCAAATGGGAGGTCAAAGACTGGAACTTTGTCCTCGACAAGATCGCCCGGAACATCAAGGACTCGCGCGATCGGACGTTCGTCGCCCAGGACGCGAGCGGCAGCACAGTCAACCGTACCGAGGGCATCGCCTTCGCCGGGGGCGCAGCCTTCTCCAGCGAGGAGGGCTATTTCACCACCAAGGTGATGCGCTCGCTGGGGCTTGTCTATTTAGAGCAACAGGCCCGCGTTTGACACGGGCCCACGGTGGTCAGTTTGGCCGCCACATTCGGAAGAGGCGCGATGACCAACCATTGGCGCGACCTCAAGAACGCCGACCTGATCCTGATCAACGGGGCCAACCCGGCTGAGGC
>DATCOZ010000196.1:0-14574 GCA_036564345.1 Candidatus Dormiibacterota bacterium
GCCCCGCCTCTTCTTCAAGCCCGAGCTCGAGGCGAACCTGAACCGGCCTTAGACGAAGGCGAGACCGGCCCGCTATCGTGGGCGGAAGCATGTGCTACTCCGATGACGCCCGACCACCGCTGCCTCCCATCGTCGGAGGCGCCGCCTCCGATCACGGCGACTTCCACCTCACCGCGTCCGATGGAAACCGCTTCATGGCCTACCACGCCCGCGCCGCCTCGCCGACCGGCCCCGGGATGGTCGTGCTGCCCGACGTCCGCGGCCTTCACCCCTTCTACAAGGAGTTGGCGGTGCGCTTCGCCGAGGCCGGCGTCGACGCGGTCGCGATGGACTACTTCGGCCGCACCGCCGAATCGGAGGACCGCGGCGAGGGCTTCGACTGGAAGTCGGAGGTCGCCAAGCTGACGCCCGAAGGCGTGGCCGCCGACGTCCGGGCCTGCGCCGACTACCTGGGCACCGCCGATGGGGGCCGGCCTCGGGCGACCTTCACGGTCGGCTTCTGCATGGGCGGCGCCACCTCCTGGTCCCAGATCGCCAAGGGACACGGGCTGGCCGGAGCGATCGGCTTCTACGGCGGCCGGCCGGAACAGATACTGCCTCTGATCCCCCAGATGAAGGGTGAGCTTCTCTTCCTGCTCGCGGGCGAGGACTTTACGCCGCCCGAGCAGTTCGAGAAGGTGGCCGCCGAGGTCCGCGGGGGCGGCATACCGGTGGAGTCGCAGACCTACCCGGGAGCGCCACACAGCTTCTTCGACCGCTCCTACGCCGAGCACAAGGGCGCCTGCGACGACGCCTGGCACCGGATGCTCGACTTCATGAAGCGCCTGACGCCGGCGGCCTGAGTCTGCGACTCTCCCCCACTTGGTGGGGGAGTCCGGCCGGAGGCCGGGAGGGGTGACCCCGCTTCCGTTCACAGCCATCACCTGCTGCTTTACCCCTCCCCGGCTTCGCCGTTTATCCCCCGTTGGCGGGGGAGAGTCCTTAGGGGTAGGCGACCTTCTCCGCTCCGACGAAAAGGGCGAGGTCGGCGACGGCCTTCCTGGCGTCCTCAGTGAAGCGCTCACCCGGTTCGAGCGCGACGGAGTTGACGATCAGAGTCCGCGAAGCCCGCTCGAAACGCGGATCGACGGTACCGATGAGGCGGTCGCCGGCGAGGATCGGCATCGCGTAGTAGCCGCGCTTCCGCTTCGGCCCCGGAACGTAGATCTCGATCGTGTAATCGAAGCCGAACAGCTCCCGCGTTCGCTGGCGGTCGGCGATCAGGTTGTCGAAGGGCGAGAGAAGCACCGTCCACGGCTGCCAGGCCGCGTCGAGAAGGGGCAGCGAGTCGTGATGGAGGTACCAATCCCCCTTCCGTCCCGTCACCTTCGCCGGCAGCACGGCGCCGGACGCCATGAGCCGCTTCAAGGACCCCGGCAGGTCGTAGAAGCGGCCGCGCTGATGGGCGCGCAGGAAGTACTGGGAAACATGCCGCGCCGTCGCAGCCCCGAGCGCCCGGAGCGAGTGCTCCACGGCTCGATCCGAGCGCTCCTCGGGGGTTAGCCGCGCGCGCGGCGTCCATTCCGGAAACCATCGCTCCGAGAGATCCCAGAGCCGCTCCTGCCCGGCCCGACCCGCGACGGTGAGGACTCCCTCCACCCAGAGGAAGTCGAGCATCCGGTTGACGCTCCGGCCCTCGGTCCAACCACTCGACCGCCAATCGGTGCGGGCGGTGTTGGGGAAGTCGCGCGAGCGGAGCGGACCGCGAGTCCTGATCTGCTCCAGGATCTCGTCGCGGAGATCCTGGTTGTCATCGATCCAGGAATGGATCCGCATACCCCAGGTGTCGGTTCGGTCCCGGTAGGGACGCATCGAGCCGGCGTGGATGGGGAAGTCCTCGGTGAGCACCAGGGAGGCGGCGTGCGCGAAGTAGTGGAAGAGCGTCCTATCCTCGAACGTCAGGCGGTCGAGCAGCGCCCGGTCATAGGGTCCGACGCGGCTGAAGGGGACCAGCAGCTGGGTGGGCGCGCCGGCGACGGCGACCGCGTCGAGCTGGATGCAGCGGATCGCGCGGGCCACCTCGAGGAGACCGTCGGCAGTCGCCGGCGGACGAGGGCCGGCCAGGCGCTGGGCGTTGAGGGCGAGGCGGCGTACCGCCTTCGGTTCGAGCTCCACGTCCGGACGTCTAGGACGCTGGTTCGTGAGCGCGGGGCGCCCAACCGGCCGACAGCCAGCGGCCGAGCTGGCGGGCGGGCAGCGGGCGCGTGATCAGGTAACCCTGCGCCGCGTCGCAGCCGAGCTCGGCCAGGATGTCCCAGGCCGCCTGCGTCTCCACCCCTTCGGCGACCACCGTCAGGCCGAGGCTATGACCGATCTCGACGGCCGAGCGGATGATCGCGATCTCCTCGGCGCTCGGAGTGATCCCGATCACGAAGGAGCGGTCGATCTTCAGCTCGTCGACCGGGAGCTGCTTGAGGTAGGCGAGAGAGGAATAGCCGCTGCCGAAGTCGTCGACGGAAACCTTGACCCCCATCTCGCGGAGTTGGGCGAAGATCTCGGCCGAGCGCTGCGGGTCGGCCATCAACGCGGTCTCGGTGACCTCGATCTTCAGCCTCTCGGGACGAATCGAGTGGCGCTCCAGCAGCGTCGCGAGCAGCGCCGGCAGGTCCTCGTCCTGGAGGTTCTGCATGGAGACGTTCACGGCCACCGGTAGCTCCGCGCGGCCGCTCCAGGACCGCGATTGCTCGAGCGCCGCGTTGAGCGCCCATTCGCTCACGCCGACGATGAGCCCGGTCTCCTCGGCGATCGTCAGGAACTCGTCGGGAGGCATCAGCCCATGCCGGGGATGCTGCCAGCGGATGAGGGCCTCCACGCCGACGACGGTACCGGCGGGGAGCGACACCTGGGGCTGGTAGTGGAGAACCAGCGCATCGCCCTGGAGCGCGTCCCGCAGCTCGCCCATCAAGGAGAGGCGGCCCGGGCTGTGCTTGTCGTGCTCGGGCGCGTAGACGGTGTAGCCCGAGCGAGTCCGCTTGGCGACGTACATCGCGATGTCGGCGCGGCGCATCAGGGTCGCGGGGTCGGCGCCGTGCTGGGGGGTGATCGCGATCCCGATCGAGCCGCCGACCTCGAGCCGGCGATCCTCGATCACGAAGGGCTCCTCGAGGGCCTTGAGGAGGCGGCGCGCGGCGAGCGTCGCGCCCGCCTCGTCGTCGGCGGTCGGCAGGACGACGGCGAACTCGTCGCCCCCCAGCCGGGCGACGGTGTCCGATTCCCGGAGCTGGGCCATGATCCGTGGCCCGACCTGCTGCAGGAGGATGTCGCCGAGGTGGTGGCCGAAGGTGTCGTTGACCTCCTTGAAACGGTTGAGGTCCACGATCAGGAGGGCAAGCTGGCGGTGCTCCCGCTGCGCGGTCAGGATCGCCTGCTGGAGCCGGTCGTGAAGGAGGGTCCGGTTGGGCAGGTCGGTCAGCGAGTCGTGCAGCGCCTGGTACTCGAGCAGCTCGGTCTGCGCCTTGCGGTCGCTGATGTCCTCCAGCATGCCGATCAGGTAGAGCGGCTCCCGGTCGGCGCCGCGGACGAGGGAGAGGCTCACCGAGCCCCAGCGCTGGGTGCCGTCCCGGCGGCGGACCGGCAGCTCTGCGGTGTAGTGGTCGCGGTCGCCCTTCAGGAAGTCGCGGATCAGGTCGAGCTCGCTGCCGCCGGGCGTGTAGAGGAGGCGGTCGAAGCGCAATCCCACGAGCTGCTCAGTTGAAGGCGCGCGGCCCTGCTCGGTGGAGCCGGCGCGCGGCGTAGCCCCCTCGGCATACCCGAGCATCGTCCGGAGCGAGAGGTTGGCCTCCTGGATCTTGCCCTCGAGGTCGACGCGAGCCAGGCCGATGGGCGCCTGGTCGAAGATCGTCCGCAGCTTCAGCTCGCTCTCCGCCAGCTGGTCCTGGACCCGTTTGCGCTCGCTGACGTCGGTCGCTATCACCAGCCGCGCGCCAAGGCCGTCGAACTCGAGCCGGTGCGAGCTGACCTCGACCGAGATGATGGTTCCGTTGCGCCGCCGGTGCCGCGAGGGACCGCTGTAGGAGTCCTCGGCCCCGCGCGCCTCGGCCATGCCGGCGAGCTCCTCGGGTGGTTGGATGACCTCGAGCGACATCGCCAGGAACTCCTCCCGGGAGTAGCCATAGCGCTCGACGGCGGTGTCGTTGACGGCCAGGAAGCGATTCGAGCCGGCCTCCCGCACCCACATCGCCTCGGGGTTGCGGTCGAAGAGAAGCCGGTACTTCGCCTCGCTCTCGGCGAGCCTCTGCTCGGCCACCTTGCGCTCGGTGATGTCGATGAAGCTGGAGACCACCTGGCGCGGGCTGCCATCGGGATTGAGGACCGGGACGGTGTCGATCTGCACCCACTTGACGTCGCCGGTCCGGCGCTTGATGCCGAGCACCTCGCGCGTCTTCGGCTGCCCGGAGCGGAGGGCGTGCATGGTCGGTCGCTGGGATTGCGACACCGGCTTGCCCTCCTCCGTGATGGCCGCCCACAGGATGCCCGTCTTCTTGCCTCGCATCTCGGCCAGGCTCCAGCCAAGGATCGCCTCGGCGGGTGCGTTGGCGTCGATCACCCGGCCCTTGGAGTCCTGCACCAGGACCCCGCAGGCGACCATCCCATAGAGGGATCGGAAGCGCTCCTCCGAGGCCGCCAGCTCGCCGACCGGGCTGCGCTCCCGGGTGACGTCGGAGAAGACGACGAGGGCGCCCGTGAGCATCCCCTCCGCGTTGTGGAGGGGCACCGCGGAGGACTCCAGCCAGATGTCGGCCGTGCCCTCCCGCTGGACGATCGACTCGACCCGGCTCACCTTCTCGCCACGGAGGGCCCGGGACATCGCGAGCTGCTTCCGAGGGACCGGCTGGCGGGTCTTCGGGTCAAGGATCGTATAGGCGCCGATCCCGCCGCTGATGTCGCCCCCGCTCGATCCCCGGCCGCCCATCATCGCGTTGCCGGCGGGGTTCATCAGCACGATGCGGCCCTCGAGGTCGGCCACGTAGACCCCGTCCGGTATGTGGTCGATCACCGCGGCAAGCTCGGTACTGCGAGCGGCGGCCTCGATCGCCAGCCGCCGCTCCCGCTCGTGGGTCCCGACGTTGTCGATGATCGTGGCCGCGTAGCCGGCAACCGCTTCGGCCAGTTGGATCTGCTCGATCATCGGCTCGAGCGCGTTGCGCCAGCCGAGGATCAGGGCTCCGACCTGCCGCTCACCCTCGCGAAGGGGCGTCCCGATGGCGCTCTGGCCGCCCTCCGCCTGGTGGATCCAATTGTCGTCGGGGTCGATCGTGCCGAGCGCCACCGACCGACCTTTCTCGATCACCCGCGCCGCGTGGCCGCTGGCGGAGAGGCGGACACCGCTTTTCCAGATCGCCGAGCGGGTGCCGTGGTGGCCCTTCACCTCGAGGTCGCCGTTGGAATTCACCAGCACGACCACCGAGTAGTCCGCCCCGACCAGCCGGCAGGCCTGCTCGGCGATCATCGCGATCGCCCGCTCGCTGTCCTCCTGGCCGGCGCCCTGGCGGACGAGCTCGGCCAGGGCCTCCGCCTCCCGCCGGCGACGCTCGGACTCGTGGTAGAGACGGGCAGCCTCGAGGGCGGGGCCGACCTGTGCCGCCAGCAGGGTCAGCAGCTGCACCTCCTGCCTGGTGTAGTGGCGGTCGCTGTAGGTCGCGACTCCGAGAGCCCCGAGCGGCTCCTCGCGCGCCATCACGGGGACTCCAAGGGCGGACTTGATGCCATCCTTGACCGCCCAGGCGACGGTGCGCTGGGCTTTGCCGTAGTTCTCGATGACCGCCGGCTCCTGGCGCTCGAAGGCCTCGCCGAGAGCCCCCTCGCCGACCCCGATCCGCTCCGCGGAGGCATCGAGGACAGGGATCGATGCGAGCAGGCGAAGGCTGCTTGTCCCCGGGTCCCACCAGCGCAGGGTGGCGCTCTCCGACTTGAGCAGCTGGCGGGCGCGGTCCACCACCAGCCGGCCCAGCTCGGCGAGGTCGCGGAGGCCGCCGGCCGCGATTGCGATCTCGTGCAGCGCCCTGAAGTTGTGCGCCTGCTCGATCGTCTCCTCGGTCAGCCGAGCGGCCTCCATGGCCGGGGCGACCTGGGCGGCGAAGAGCACCAGCAGCTGCTCGTCGTCGGCGCTCCACTCCCGCGTGCGCCGGTTGAACACGCCGAGAGAGCCGACTGCCCGGTGGGAGACCATCAAGGGCACGGCGAGGCCGCTCTCGATGCCCCGTCCGACCGAGGAGGGCAGCGCGTGGGACCAGCCGCGGTAGTCGTCGACGCGAACCGGCGTTGCTTCTGAGTAGGCGCGGCCGGCCGCGCCTTCGCCCGGGTTGAAGGGTGGTTCGGGTCCCTCCTCACGGGGGTCGTTGTGGGCAAGCGTGCGCAGCGTCCCCTTCTCGGGGAAGAACCAGTAGAGCGCCGCCGCGTCGGCCTCCAGCAGGTCGCGGGCGCGGTCGACGACGAGGGCGGCCAGTGCGTTCGGATCGCGAAGGCCGGCGGCTGCGACCGCGACCTCGTGCAGGGCCTGGAATGCGCGGGTGGGAGTCTGCATCGCTTCCCTGCGACTGAAGGGTCAGCGGGCAGTATATCCATGCGCGCGCGGGCGGCCAAGCCTTGGCGAGCTCCGGTTGGCCATAGCGTCCAGCTCGATTGGCAGGCCTATAGTCGTCTTCTAATGCCGCGACAGGCCATCGCGTCCAAGACCGGCCCGCTGCTGCCGCGATCTTTGATGGCCCTGATCGAAGGCCGGCGGACGGGGCTCGCGCGGCACATGGCAAGGGCGGTCGTGACCGAGATCCGGTGGGACGACTCGACCGGAGCGCCCCCCTCGGCGGCTGCCATCGCCAAGGCCTGTGAAGCCGGCCTGGACCTCTTCCTGGCCACCGCCCGCGACGCCCGCGCGCCGACGGCGGAGGAGCTTCGCCGAGTCGCGCAGCTGGGCGTCCACCAGGCCCGCGGGTCGCAGTCGGTCGAGCCCGTCCTGGCCGCCTACCGGGTGGCCGCGAAGGTGGCCTGGCGAGCGATCCTGACCGCCTGGCGGGAGACCCGGCAGGCCGACCCCGAAGCCATGGTGGTGACCGCCGACTACGTCTTCACGGCGCTCGACCAGGTGGCCGCCGAGGTAACCCGTACCTACCTCTCGGCGCGCGAGCAGCATCTCCATCGCGGGACCCGGGCGCGGACCCGGTTCTTCCACGCGCTGATCAGCGACACCTTCGACTCCGAGCTCGCCCTGCAGAAGCAGGCCCTGGCCCTGAACGTGCAGCTGGCGGCCGGGTACCGGGCGATCGTGCTCACCCTCCTCCAGGGCAAGGCGCAGGCAGAGCGGGGAGCGGAGATGCTGCTCGAGGCGACAATGGCGGTCGACCTGCCGGCGCGGACTTTGACGCACGTCGCCGATCCGACCACGCTGCTCGTCCTATGGCCGGAGGGCGGTTCCGCGGAGGGCCTGGTCGCCCAGCTCCAGGCGGAGTGCGAGCTTCGCTGGAGCGGCCGCGCCAAGCCCGTCGTGCGAGCCGGGCTGGGCAGCTTCCATCCCGGTCTGCACGGCGTCTCGCGCTCCTACCTGGAAGCGCAGCAGGCGATCGACCTCGGCCGGCGGCTTCGCCCGGAGGGAGGCGCGCACGACTACGAGGAGGTCCTGCCCTATCTCGTCATGACGCAGAACCCACTGCTCGCCGAGCGCTACGTCCGCCACCACCTTGGATCTCTCCTGGACGCCGACGGCCGCGGCGGCGGACAGCTGCTTCCGACGCTCGAGGCCTTTCTCGCGAGGGGCTCTGTAAAGGAGGCCGCCGAGGCCCTCCACCTGCATCGCCACACCGTCATCTACCGGCTCGACAAACTGCGCCAGAGCCTCGGCTTCGACCTCGACGACCCGTACGTGCGTCACCGGCTGCAGCTGGCGCTCGATCTCCGAAGATTGCTCTAACTTCCCGCAACTCCCCCAAGAAACCCAAGAACCTTTAGGCCACGATGTCGAAAGGTTGCTGCGTTTTTTGTTGCACCGCATAGGTGCAAACGCGCTCCAAGAGGGCTAACCTTTTGGACGATGAGTACAAGCAACGGCGTGCGCGTGGCGGTGACCGGGATGGGCTTCGTGACGCCCATCGGCCATGACACGGAAACCGTCTGGTCCAACTTGATCGAGGGCGTCTCGGGCGTGGGCCCGATCACCCGCTTCGACACTTCGCAGCACAGCGCCAAGATCGCCGCCGAGGTGAAGAACTTCGACGCGGCCGACTACATGGATCGGAAGACGGCGCGCAACATCGGCCGCTTCTGCCAGTTCGCCCTCGCCGCGTCGAAGATGGCCGTCGAGCAGTCAGGCCTGGTGCCGGCCGACATGGACCCCGATGACGTCGGCGTCATCGTCTCCACCGCGATCGGCGGCATGGAGGAGATCGAGAAGAACCAGACCATCCTGCTCGAGCGCGGCGTGCGCCGGGTGAGCCCGTTCACGGTGCCGATGATGATCCCCGACATGGGGTCGGGCATCGTCGCCATGCACCTCAAGGCGGGAGGGCCCAACTACTCGGTGGTGAGCGCCTGCGCGTCGAGCGCCCACGGCATCGGCGAGGCGGCCGAGATCATCAAGCGCGGTGACGCGATCGCGATGATCGCAGGCGGCACAGAGGCGACCATCACGCCCTTGACGCTGGGCGCGTTCTGCCAGATCAAAGCGGTCAGCGAGCGCAACGATGAGCCGGAGAAGGCGTGCCGGCCGTTCGACCTCGGCCGCGACGGTTTCGTGATGGGCGAGGGCGCCGTGATGCTGGTGCTGGAGGAGTACGACCACGCGCGCAAACGCGGCGCGCGGATCCTGGGCGAGATCGTCGGCTACGGCGCAAGTGCCGACATGTACCACTACGTCGCACCCCATCCCGAAGGAGCGGGCGCCGCCCGAGCGATGAAGAAGGCGCTCCGGCGTGCCGGAATCGAGCCCGAGCAGGTCGGCTACATCAACGCTCACGGCACCTCGACCAAGGTCGGCGACATCGCTGAGACGAAGGCCATCAAGGAGGTCTTCGGCGAGCACGCCCGCAAGCTGGCCGTCAGCTCGACCAAGTCGGTGCACGCGCACCTGCTCGGCGGCGCCGGCGCCATCGAGGCCGCCGCGACAATGCTGGCGATCGGCCGCGGCATGCTGCCACCGACGATCAACCTCGACGACCCGGATCCCGATTGCGACCTCGACTACGTGCCCAACAAGGCCCGCAAGGCCGATGTCGAGTACGCGCTGTCGAACTCATTCGGCTTCGGCGGTCACAACGCGACGCTGGTGATCCGGCGTCCGGATCCCAACTAGAAAAGAAAGGTGATGAACGACGTGAGCAACAAGATGGACTTCAAAGAACTGCAGCAGCTCGCCGCCGAGATCCTCGGCGTCGACGCCGCTAACGTGCAGCTGGACAAGAGCTTCGCCAAGGACCTGGCGGCCGATTCGCTCGACCTCGTCGAGCTCATCGCGGCGGTCGAGGACAAGTACGACGTCGAGCTCTCCGAGGAGCGGCTGGAGACGATGAAGAAGATCGGCGACCTCTGGACCTTCCTCGAAGAAGAGCAGTCCAAGAAGCAGGAGGTCTGATGGCCACGTCAACAGCGCCACGAGTCCGCTCCGACGCCCTTCCCCTGCGCACCTTCAAGTCGCAGGGACGGCCCAGCGCCATCTACGGCGTCGGCGTCTTCGCACCCCCCAAGCTCCTCTCCAACTTCGACCTGGAGAAGATGTTCGAAACCTCCGACCAGTGGATCACCGAGCGCACCGGGATTCGCACCCGGCACATCGCGGAGCCCGGCACCCGGACCCTCGACCTCGCCCGCGAAGCGGGCCAGAAGGCGCTCGACGCCGCCGGCATCAGCGCCAAGGACCTCGACATGATCATCGTCGGGACGTCAACCCCGGACGGCCCCTTCCCGAGCATCGCCTGCCGGCTGCAGGACGAGTGGAACGCGCCCGGCGCGTACGCCTACGACCTCCTGGCTGCCTGCACGAGCTTTGTCTACGGGCTCGCCAACGCCGACGCGTTCATCGCCAGCGGCCGTGCCGAGAACGTTCTCGTGATCGGCGCGGAGGTGCTCTCCCGCAACCTCGACTACACCCAGCGGGGAACCGGCACGGCGGTCATCTTCGGCGACGGCGCGGGTGCGGCCGTGGTTCGGCCGGCGAAAGGCAGCGCGGGCTTCAAAGCCTGGTGCCTGGGCGGCGACGGACGCGGCTACGACCAGGTGACCTGCGGGAACATCCCCCTCGGCGCCTACGCCGCGATGGATAAGCACCCGATCATCAACATGAAGGGCCCCGAGGTCTTCAAGTTCGCGGTCGACATCTTCCTCCGGCAGGCCTACGAGGTTTGCCAGACGGCGGGCATCGCGCTCGAGGAGATCGACCTGTTCGTTCCCCACCAGGCGAACTTTCGGATCATCGACGCGGCCGCACGCCGGATCGGGCTTCCGATGGAGAAGGTCGCGCACAACATCGACGAGTACGGCAATACCTCTTCGGCGTCGATCCCGCTCGCGCTCGAGGAGGCGATCCGCGCCGGCCGCGTCAAGTCCGGCGACAAGGTGCTGCTGGCCGGTTTCGGCGCCGGGCTCACGTGGGGGGCGACCCTTCTGGAGTGGGTGTAAGCCTCGCCGGGCCGATAGCCCTTCTCTTCCCCGGACAGGGCGTGCAGCGGCCGGGGATGGGCCGCAAGATCCACGATCGCTATCCCGCCGGCCGGGCCGCGTTCGAGCGGGCCGAAGCAGTGCTCGGCATGCCTGTCCGCCGGCTCTGTTTCGAAGGCCCCGAGGAGGAGCTGAACCGCACCGACGTGCTGCAGCCGTGCGTCATGACCTGCAGCTGGGCCGCCTACGAGGTCTGGCGCGAGTCCCACGGGATGGAGAAGGTGAAGGTGATGGCGGGCCATTCCCTGGGCGAGTTCACCGCCCTGGCCGCCGCGGGAGCGCTTTCCTGGGAGGCCGCCCTGCTCCTCGTCAAGAAGCGCGGCGAGATCATGAGCCGCGCTGCGGAGGAGCGGCCGGGAGCGATGATCGCGATCGTCGACCTCGACCAGGCCAAGATCGAGGAGATTCTGGCTGAGGCGGGAAGGAGCGGCAAGCTCTACCTGGCCAATCGGAACGCCGACGTCCAGTTCGTTCTCTCCGGCGAGGTGCCGGCGGTCCAGGAGGCGGAGCGCCTCGCTCTCGCGGCCGGCGCCCGCCGGGCCCTGATCCTGACCATTCCTCTCGCCGCGCACTCACCGCTGATGGCGAAGGCGGGAGCCGCCTTCAAGAAGGTCGTCGACCGGCTCGACATCTCGGAGCCGGCGATCCCGATCCTCGCCAACGCGACAGGGAACCCGATCCGCAGCGTGGCCGCGTTGCGGGGCGAGCTGATCAACCACCTGCTCCGCCCGGTCGACTGGGCGCGGACGATGCTCTCCCTGCAGCGGATGCAGGTGAAGACGGTCGTCGAGCTGGGTCCCGGCCGGGTCCTCGCCTCGCTCGCCGCCAAGCACATCGCGGGGGTCGACACCTGGAACGCCGAGGAGCTCTTCATCGACTACGTCGACTCGCCCCGAGAGGTCCCGGCGTGAGCGGCGAGCTCGCGGAGCGGGTCGCGCTCGTCACCGGGGGCGGAAAGGGCATCGGGGCTGCCATCTCCAGGTCCCTGGCGGGCATGGGCGCCAAGGTGCACGTCAACTACCGAGCCGACTCCGCCGCCGCCGAGCAGATCGCGCACGAGGTCGGCGGTGCGGCGGTTCAATGCGACGTCTCCGACGGCGCCGCGGTCGAAAAGATGATCAAGGCCATCGGGCGGGTGGACATCCTGGTCAACAACGCGGGCGCCGTTCGCGACAGGCTGCTGCTTCGGATGACCGACGCGGACTGGAACGACATCATCGCCACCGACCTCACCGCCGCCTTTCATACGACCAAAGCGACCCTTGCCGGCGGCATGCTCAGGAACCGCTGGGGCCGGATCGTGAACATGAGCTCGGTCGTGGGCATGACGGGCAACCCGGGCCAGGCCAACTACGCCGCCGCCAAGGCCGGGCTGATCGGCTTCACGAAGGCGATCGCCAAGGAGGTCGGCTCCCGGGGGATCACCGTCAACGCGGTTGCCCCCGGCTATGTCCGTACCGAGCTGACCGGCGGCTCGCTTACTGATGAGATGGTGGCCGAACTGGTGAAGTTCACGCCGCTCCAGCGGGAGGGGACGCCCGAGGACGTGGCCGCAGCGGTTGCTTTCCTCTGCTCGCCCGGGGCGGGCTTCATCACCGCGCACACGCTCGTGGTGGATGGGGGTCTCAGCGTCTGATGCTCACCCTCACGCCCCCGTGGCAGGACGTTCCCCTCGCCGGCGGCCCGCTGCCTGAGATCGAGCTTCCAACCAACTGTCCCGGCTGCGGTGTCAGCCTCGACCGCTCGGAGCTTGCCGCCCACGTTTACGTCTGCGACTGCGGCCATCACTTCCAGCTCCGGGCCAACTCCTGGATCGCCCTGCTCGCCGACGGCGACACCTGGAACGAGCGCTGGTCGGACGTCCGGCCCCACGACCTGCTCGACTGGAAGATGCCCAAGCCCTACCACCTGACCATCGAGCAGGCACGCGAGGATGGCCTCAACGAGGCGGTCAGGACGGGGACCGCTCTGCTCGGCGGCCGGCCGGTCTGGCTCGGCGTCTTCGACTTCCGCTTCGTCGGCGGAACACTCAGCATCGTCGCCGGCGAGCGCCTCGCGCGCGGGCTCGAGGCGGCCGCCTCCGAGCGCCTGCCCTACATCCTGGTCGCGGCCTCAGGCGGAGCGCGGATGCAGGAGGGGGTGCTGGCGCTGATGCAGATGGCCAAGGCGAACGGCGCAGTCGGCCGCCTCCACGCGGCGGGCCTGCCCTACTTCTGCGTCCTGACCGACCCCACCTACGGTGGCACCGCGGCCTCCCTGGCCCTCCTCGGCGACGTGAACATCGCCGAACCGGAGGCCAAGATCGGGTTCACCGGGCCGAGGGTGATCAAGCAGGCGACCTACGCGGACCTGCCCCCCGATTTCCAGACGGCCGATTTCCAGCTCAAGCACGGCCAGGTCGACATGGTGGTGCCGCGGGTGGAGCTTCGGCCCCTGCTCGCCCACCTGGTGGACATGTACACGTGAGGCAGCGCCAACCGGGAACGCTGACCGTGTGGCAGGTCGTCGAGCTCGCGCGCCACGCCGAGCGGCCATATGCACTCGACTACATCAGGCGGCTGGCTCCCGATTTCGTCGAGTACCACGGCGACCGGCTCGGCGCCGACGACGCCGCCCTGGTCGGCGGGGTCGGCACCTGGAACGGCCGGACGGCGATGTTCCTGGGCCAGCAGAAGGGCCGCAACTTCCCCGAGCGGGTCCGCCGCAACTTTGGGATGATGCACCCCGAGGGCTACCGCAAGGCGATGCGGCTGGCGCGCCAGGCGGCCAAGTTCGGCTTCCCGATCATCTGCCTGGTCGACACCCCGGGCGCCTATCCCGGCGCGGGCGCCGAGGAGCGCGGCATCGCGGCGGCCATCGCCGCGGCGATCATGGAGTGGTTCTGGATCCCGGTTCCGGTGATCGCGGCCATCATCGGCGAGGGGGGCAGCGGCGGGGCGCTCGGCATGGCCGTGGCCGACCGGGTGCTGATGCTGGAAAACTCGATCTACTCGGTCGCCATGCCCGAGGCCGCGGCGTCCATTGTCTGGCGCGACAACTCGCGCAAGGTTGAGGTGGCCGAACAGCTCCAGATCACCTCCCGCGACCTGCTTGCAATGGGTGTCGTGGAGGAGGTCATCGAAGAGCCCAGGGGTGGCGCACATCTCGACTATGACGGCGCAGCCAAGGCGCTCGAGAAGGCCCTGCTGCGCCACCTCGAACCGTTGCTCAGAACGCCGACCGAAGAGCTGCTCCAGCATCGCTACGAACGCTTCCGGTACATCGACTCGCTGATCCGCGCCGACGCCGACTTCGGCCCCAAGGTGGGAAGCTCGCCGGCGTAATTCAACGCCGATTCGCCCGCCGGCCAACGTAGAATCGCGCCGGAGAGGAAGTGAGGTTAATCCGCGATGGCTTGGGCGGTGCGATCGCCCTTTGCCTTGCCTGCCTGCTGGTGCTGGTTGCCTCGCCCGGTCACCCGGCCGGCCAGGCGTCGCGGGCGCTGCCCCTGCCTGACGGCGGGAGCGCGGCAGCCGGGGCGCCGGACCCGGCCGCGGTGGCGGCGGAAACCATCAACGGCAAGCTCCGCTCCCTCCGCCAGATGGCCTCCGAGGAACCGAGCATCCCGCCGTCGTTCAACGTCTACGCCAACACCGTCGACGGCACCGTCGATCCGCGGGTGGCGGGGATCGCTCCCCGCGTCTACGTCCCGAACAGCAAGGCCAACACCGTCGACGTCATCGACCCCGCCACGTTCCAGGTCGTCGACCACTTCCGGGTCGGCTCGATACCCCACCACATCACCCCCTCCTGGGATCTCAAGAAGCTCTACGTCGAGAACGAGGGATCGAGCCTGCTCACCGTCATCGACCCCGTGACGGCCAAGGTCACCGGCCAGATCGGCGTCCCGTTTCC
>DATCOZ010000199.1:0-17038 GCA_036564345.1 Candidatus Dormiibacterota bacterium
GAGCGCGAGGATCACCGAGGCAAGCCGGCCCGCCTCGAGCGAGGGCGTCAGGATGCTCCAATCCACGGTCGCGGCGCCGTTCAGGAATGCGATCAGCCCGATCCCGAACAGGGCCAGCGCCGCGTTCCAGCGCCGCTCCGAGCGCGACATCGCGCCGATGTCGTAGCGCCGGTGCTGCTTCGACACCGCGATCCTCCCGACCCACACCAGGAGCACGAACCAGAGGACGAGGAGCGCCACCCCGATCCAGAACGCGACCCAGGGGCCGGGACCGGGGACGAGATCGACCGACCCCGCCCAGGCCGCCATCGGCAGCGCCCAGATCAAGCTCGAAGCAAGCGCGAAGCCAGTCCGCCCCCACCGCTCCACCAGCGCGTCCACAGCGAGCACCGTACTCCGAGCTGGAATACGCCACGCTCCCGAGACCTTATGTAAAACGTGAAACAAACCACTGCCGACCGATCGATCCACGAGATCGAGCTGCCCTTCCTGAACGGTGAGCCGGGCCGATTGGCCGACTACGAGGGCAAGGTCGTCCTCGCCGTCAACGTCGCGTCGAGATGCGGCCTCACTCCCCAGTACGCCGGCCTCCAGCGCCTGTACGACACCTACTCCGACCGCGACTTCACCGTCCTCGGCTTTCCCAGCAACCAGTTCATGGGCCAGGAGCCGGGCACGGCCGAGCAGATCGCCGAGTTCTGCAGCCTCAAATACGGGGTCAGCTTTCCGCTCTACACCAAGCTCGACGTGAAGGGCTCGAAGCAGCACCCGCTCTACGCGATTCTCACATCCCATCCGGACGACAGCGGGGCCGCGGGGGACGTCAAGTGGAACTTCGAGAAGTTCCTGGTCGGCAGGGATGGACGGGTCGTGCGTCGTTTCCGCTCCAAGACGGTCCCCGAGGACCCCACCATCGTGGCCGCGATCGAGGATCTGCTAAAGGCCTAGGTGTAGGCCCTAGGCGAGCGCCCTCCCGAAGGCGCGGACCGCGATCATCACCGCGAAGACCGCCAGCACGTCGGTGATCAGCACGCCCTTCTCAACGCTGACATCGGTGAGGTGGTCGTTGAAGACCGCCCGGGCCGCGTCGACCGCGTAGGAGAGGGGGTTCGCGGCGGCGATCGCCCGCAGCCAGCCCGGCGCCAGGGTCAGCGGCAGCAGCACTCCCGAGAGCAGGAGCAGCGGCAAGGTCGCGGTGAAGATCAGGGGCGCGAAGGAGTCCTCGCTCTTCAGCCACAGCGCACAGGCGTAGGAGATGGAGGCCATCAGCAGCCCGAGGAGGCCGACCAGGGCGAGGACGACCAGGACCCCGGTGAAATGGATGTTGAGGCCGAAGGGGAGCGACAGCACGATCAGGATGGTCGCCTGCATGAGGAGCATCACGATGTCGCGGAGAGCGCGACCGAGGAGCAGCGCGAGCCGGCTGACCGGCGTCACCCGAAAGCGCTCGACGACGCCGGCCCGGAGCTCGGCGATCAGGCTGAAGCCGACGCCGGCCGCCCCGAACATGCCGAGCTGGATCAGGAGGCCGGGCACGAACACGTTGTAGGCGCCACCCGGCGGGAAACCCTGGACCGAGGCGATCGACTTGAGAAGGGGGGCGAAGAGCACCAGGTAGAGCACCGGTTGGAGCACGCCGATCGCCACCCAGGCCGGGTTGCGTCGGAAGATCCCCCAGTAGCGGAGAAAGACGAGCCAGATGTCGCGGAGGGTCTTCACGCGGCCACCTCCCGGAGGGAGCGGCCGGTCTGCCTCAGGAAGACGTCGTCGAGGCTCGGCCGCGTGAGCGTGATCGTCTTCAGCTCGAGACCGGCGCCATCGAGCAGCCGGAGGATCGCCGGCATCGCGGTCTCCCCCCGGTCCACGTAGAGCCGGATCGTCCCGTCCTCCTCGGCGCCCGCCTCGCGCACGAAGGCCTGCCCTTTGAACAGCTTCAGCGTGTCCTCCTGGTGGCCGCCGACGCCGACGGTGACCACGTCACCGGCGACCTGCCGCTTCAGCTCGTCGGGCGAGCCCTCGGCGACGATCTTGCCGTGGTCGATGATCGCCAGCCGGTCACAGAGGGCGTCCGCCTCCTCCAGGTAGTGGGTGGTCAGGAAGATCGTGGTTCCTCCATCCCGCAGCCGGCGGACCTCGTCCCAGAGCCGGGCGCGGCTCTGCGGGTCGAGGCCGGTCGTCGGCTCGTCGAGGAAGAGCAGCTTCGGTCCGTGCATCAGCCCGATGCCGATGTCGAGCCGCCGCCGCTGGCCGCCCGAGTAGGTGCCTGAGACTCGGTCGGCGCAGTCCTCCAGCTCGAGCAGCCGGAGCAGCTCGGCCGCCCGCTGCTGCGACTCGCGCTTCGCCATCCCGTAGAGGCGTCCCTGGAAAACGAGCTCGTCCCGTCCCGTCACCGCGGCATCGGAACCGCCGCGCTGGCCGACGTAGCCGATCTGCTCCCTGACGTGCTGGGGCTCTTTGTGAAGGTCGAAGCCAGCGACCGTCGCGTGCCCGCCGGAGGGCGTCAAGAGCGTGGCCAGCATCCGGAGCGTGGTCGTTTTGCCGGCCCCGTTTGGTCCCAGGAAGCCGAACACCTCGCCGGCCTCCACCCGCAGGTCGACCCCGGCCACGGCCTCGACGGTGCCCGTCCGCGTTTTGAATTCGCGGCGAAGGCCACGCGTCTCGATAACGGCTTCCGATCGGTTGCTCATCCGGTCTCTCCCTTCTTGGCCGAGTGTTCGCCTCGGGTCATCTCGAAATGTGGCGAAGGTATTCCTCGTCCCAGTGCAGCTTCCCGCTCTCGATCTCGGCGACGACCGAGCGAACCCAGGCCAGCTCGGCCCGCTGGAGGACCAGGTGGAGCTCCGCGTCGATCGTCACCGGCCGCGGCAGGCGCAGCTCCTGGCCGAGCGCCCGGATCCAGACCTCGACGCCGGCGATCTGGCCCTCCAGCGCCACGGCGCGGATGCGGAGCGCCTCCAGCGCGGCCGGCGAGGCCAGGTAGGCCAGGAAGCTGACCGCGATCAGGAAGAGCGGGTGCTCCGGCTCGGGCTGCTCGATGAGGTCGATCAGCCAGGCCTGCTGCTCCTCACGACCCAGCTCGGTGATCGCGTAAACCGTGCGCTCTGGCCGCTTGCCCTCGCGGCTGGTCTCCAGCGGCACGATCAGCTCGTCCGCCACCAGCCGGTCGACGGCGTGGTAGAGGCTGCGGGTCTTGCCCATCGCCCACTCCTTGTGCCGCTCTCGGATCACACGCTCGATCTGGTACGGGTGCATCGGCTCCTCGGAGAGGAGGCTCAGCACGGTGAGCGCGATGACGTCGTTGGAGGCGCGGGCTTTGTTGCTCATGGCAGTATTGCGATCCGCACTATAGCGGATGGCACTGGGTTTGGTTGTTGAGCCCCACCCTGCCCTCAATACCTGGAGGGGATTTAGTTAGCCACCTGGGCGGCTTCCACGAGGTCCACCAGCTCCCGCGGAACTCGCATCGGGCGTCCGTCGCTGATCCTCACCCACGCCCACTCGATGAGCAGCTCCGCCAGCAGCTCTCCGTCGGACACCCTGCTGATCCTGGTCCGCCGAATGCCGCGCGCGCCTCGCACCGACTCGACGCGCACCGCCACCTCGACCTCGTCCCCCGGCAGCGCCGGCCGCCGCCAGGTGATCTCGGCGTGGTGCACCACCCAGGTGCCACCGCGGGCGATCCCCCATTCCCGGCCATAGCCGGCGGCCTCGGCGTGGAGCATCGCGATCTCCTCCGCCCAGTTGAGGTAGACCGCGTTGTTGACGTGGCCGTTCGAGTCGAGCTCGTAGCCGCGGACCCGCCAGCGGGCGCTGAAGTTGAGCGGGTCGGCCGCGCTCACGGCTTCCGGGCGGCGGCGTTCCAGTGCTTCTCCAGGTTGTCGATCAGCGCAGGCTCGTACATGCAGCGCGACTGCTCACGGGCGTAGACGGCCATGTAGCGGCGGAACTGGTCGAGCGGCTCCTGGCCGAGCCGCAGCAGCTTCCGGTTGGCGGCCGAGGCAGCGACTCCCGAACTGGTCAGCTGCGCGGCATCGTCGGCGATTGCCGCGTCCATGGTTCCCGGCTCGACGGCCCGGTCGCAGAGTTCGGTGGGCCGCTTGCCCACCTTGAAAATGCGCTCGAACATGATCGCCTGGCGTGCCACCCGCTCCCCCACGAAGCGCTGCAGGCGCTGGTTGGCGTTGCCGGGGATGATCCCCTCCTTGCGGGCGGGGAGGCTGAAGTAGGCACCCTGCTCGGCAATGACCCGGTCCATGACCAGGAGCAGCTGACAGCCGCCGCCGATGGCGAACGACTCGACTGCCGCGATCCATGGCTTCTCGCTGGTGTCCTCCAGTCCGCTCTCCCAATCGTCCGTGAGCCAGAGGCCTCGATAGAGCTTGCCGACGAGGCCCATCTCGCGGGCGATCATGAAGTTCACGAAGGAAATCCGCCCGTTGTAGAGGTGGGTCAGGTTGATACCTGCGTTGAAGACGCGGCGCCCGGCGTGGCGTGGGTGATCGACCTCAGAGCCTCGAAGCACGCCCACCTCGCAGGCTGGGTCGAGAAGGATCAGGTCGGCGCCGATCTCGAGGGCCTTGGTCGCGCCGTCGTCCTCCGCGTTCAGGAAGCGGGTGTTGCGAAGGTTCAGGTGGCCGGCCTTGCCGATCCGCTCGACCGTCGCCAGGCCAAGGTCGGCGTGGCCGGTCTGGCGGAACTCGTCGACCTTCAGCAGTGATTCCCAGCGCGGCCGGAGCATCACATGGCAGAGGTGGGTCCCGGCGCGGGGCCGGGCCAGGACGTGGGCGAGGAAGATCCCCTGGTCGAGCTCGTGGCCCGCCTTGGCGGACTGTTTCAGCTCCCGTTCCGCAGCGATCTGTTGGGCATTCGGCAGCAGGCCGGGAAAGCGGTCGGCGGCGGCGAAGACGAGCTCTTCGACGCGGATCTCCTCCCGGTACCCGTCGGTCAGGGTTTCGTAGACCTCGTCCGCGTGGCGGCGCATGAAGGCCTCGCGGAGCGCCCGCTGCTCGAGCTGGTCGCGAACCGCGCCGGCAAGCTCGGCGCCATCCTCGACGAGTGTCCCTCGCAGCCTGATCCCGCGGCGGACGCTCACCGTCCGAATCATGATGCCGCTCTGGCTATGATTGCCAGCCGCGGCATGGATGTCCTCTCCTTAAACCCTCCCCAGCGCCAGGCCGTGACCCACGAAAAAGGGCCGCTGCTGATCTTCGCGGGCGCCGGCAGCGGCAAGACCCGGGTGCTGACGATGCGCATCGCCAATCTCATCCAGGCGGGTGTGGCGGAGCCGGAGCGGATCCTCGCCCTCACCTTCACGAACAAGGCCGCCCGAGAGATGCGGTCGCGGCTGGCGGTGGAGCTCGGGGGCGCCCCGCCCAAGATGTGGATCGGCACATTCCACGCGATAGCGACGCGGATGCTCCGTCCCCATGTCGAGCTGCTCGGCTACCGGCCCGGTTTCGCGATCTTCGATGAGGACGACTCCAAATCGATCCTCAAACGGGCGCTGACCGACCTCGAGCTGGACCCGCGCAAGAACACACTGCCGCCGCTGGCGGAGGCGATCTCGAAGGCCAAGTCGGAGTTGCTCAGGCCGGCCGACATCACCGGGAAGGCGGCCAAGGATCAAATGCTGAGGCGCGTTTACGAGCGCTACCAGGAGCTGAGCCGGGAGTCCAACGGGATGGACTTCGACGACCTGATCCTGAACCTCGTCCATCTCTGGAAGGACAACGAACCAGTGCGGGAAGAGTGGCGCGGCCGCTTCGACCAGGTCCTGGTGGACGAGTACCAGGACACCAACCGCGCCCAGTACGAGATGCTCATCCAACTGGCCGGGGGCCACCGCAACCTGACCGTGGTCGGCGACGACGATCAGAGCATCTACGCGTTCCGCGGCGCCGACGTGCGCAACATCCTCGGCTTCCAGCGCGACTTCCCGGAGGCCAAGGTCGTGATGCTGGAGCAGAACTACCGCTCCACCCAGGCCATCCTCGACGCCGCCCACGCCGTCATCAAGCGCAACCCGGAGCGATCCGAGAAGCGGCTCTGGACTGAGGAGGGGCAGGGCCGGAAGCCGGTGCTGCTGCTGGCTCCGGACGACGGGGAGGAGGCCCGCTTTGTCGCGGCCGAGATCGGCGCCCTGGTCGAGAACGACGGCCACGGCCACAGCGACGTCGCCATCCTCTATCGGACAAACGCCCAGTCCCGGGCCTTCGAGCGCGCCCTGCTCGAGCAGCGCATCCCCTACAACCTGGTCGGCGGTCTGCGCTTCTGGGACCGGCGCGAGGTCAAGGACGTCATCGCCTACCTCCGCTTCCTGGTCAACCCCTCCGACGCGGTGAGCTTCGACCGGGTCGCCAACGTGCCCAAGCGCCGGATCTCTGACAAGACGGTGCAGGCGGCGATCGGCGCGGCGGCCGACGGCGGCACCTCGATTCTCGAGATGTGCGGGACCTCGGCCCAGGTGCCGGCGCGCCCCGAGGCCCAGGAGGCGCTCGCCCGGTTCCACGCCGAGGTGGCGCCGCTGCTCACCGAGGCGGCGACCCGCAAGCCGAGCGAGCTCGTCCAGCTAGTGATCCGGCGCTGCAACCTCGCCGAGCACTACGACGACGGCACCGCGGGTGCCCCGGCCCGCCTCAACAACCTGGAGGAGCTGCGTGAGATCGCGCGCGGCTACGACCGGTACGCGGCGCCGCGGGGCCTGGAGCGGATGCTGACCGACATCGCCCTCACGGCCGACCTCGACGATCTCGACGAGAGCCGCCAGCGGGTGACTCTCATCACCCTCCACATGGCCAAGGGCCTCGAGTTCCCGGTCGTGTTCCTGACAGGGCTGGAGGACAAGCTGCTGCCCCACGAGCGGGCCTTCGCGGAGCCGCGCGGATTGGAGGAAGAGCGCCGCCTCTGCTACGTCGGCATCACGCGGGCCCGCTCCCGTCTCTACCTGACGGTCGCCAATGTGCGGACCCTGTTCGGGAAGCCGACGAGCCTGGCGCCCAGCCAGTTCCTCTATGACATCCCGAGCGAGCTTCTCCACCTGGTGGAGCTCGACGGGCATCGCTCCCAGGGCATTGTGGGTCATTTCGCGCGAAGACGTGCTAACGCTAAATTGACCGCGAGCTAATTTCGCGGTAGCGTAGATTATCGTGAAAGCCAGGCGCTCCTATCGGATGGTCGCCCGCGCCGAACGGGCGGACACGACGCAGCGGCGGATCCTCGATGCCGCGATGGGAATCCTCTTCGGCAGCCAGGCCCCCCTTACCCTCCAATCGACGGCGCGCGAGGCCGGCGTCTCGGTCCAGACCGTCCTGCGCTGGTTCGGATCCCAGCCGGAGCTCGTCCAGGCGGCCGCCGTAGAAGCCTGGCGGCGGGTCATCGACCTTCGAGGGCTGGCCCCGATCGGCGACGTGGCGACCTCGGTGAAGTTCCTCTTCATCCACTACGAGAGCTATGGCGACCGCCTCATCCAGGCTCGGGCACGGGAGGGCAGCGTCCCCGAGCTGGCGACCGGTCTCAAGCGCGCCCGCGCCGACCATCGCCGCTGGGTGTCCCGCACCTACCGGCCCCAGCTCGGAGCGCGACCGGAGGTGGAGCGCGAGCGTGCCCTCAACGCGCTCGTCGCGCTGACCGACGTCTACAACTGGAAGCTGCTGCGGCGGGACCTGGGGCTCGATCGGCGGGAGGCGGAGGCGACCCTGGCGGGAATGGTCGCCGCCCTGGCGGGCTGGCCCGCCAGGGTCAGGCTAGCTTCAATCGACGCCTGATCGAAACGCCGTAGGCGAGCGGGCGGAAGTTGAGGATCGGGTCGGCCGAGGGCTCGATCCCCTCCGTCAAGCGCATCGGATCGAAGACCTGCCGCTCGCACTCGGCATCCTGGTCGGCGGAGATTGCAACGAGCTCCAGCCGCCCGGCCCTGACCCGCCGCCGATCGGCCGGCCACCCCGCGGTAGGGTCGTCAGGGTCGTCGCCCTCCTCCCCGATCGCCACCTCGAGGCGGAAGAGGACCGGCCCGTGGCTCATCCTCTCGATCAGCTCGGTGCGCAGGTAGTCGCGGCCGAGTTCCTTGGCCTTGTCGCGTTCGATCGTCGCCACGCCCGATTCGGGCACCCAGTGGTAGCGGACCCACCGTGAGCCGCCCTCCTCGTCCAGCCAGCGGAAGGCGTGGAGGGCGTTGTAGGCGGTGGTCGCCAGGCTCTTCGGCGGAGGCGTTGTGAGCACCTCGGTGAAGGCCGCCTCCGCCTCCGGGTGGCGGATGAGGAAGTCGCCGATCGCGCTCGGATCGGGCCGACCGGTCTCCGGGTCCGGCTTGCGGGCGTCGGTGAAGGCGAGGAAATCCTCGGGCGTGCGGACGAAGAAGACGCGCTGCGAGATGCTGACGAGATCGGTGGCCTCGCCGCCCGGGAGGTGGAACTTCACGGCCATGCCGCGGCCGTCGAGGTGGTGGTCGGCCGACTCCAGGCTGCCGCTGCCGTTCGAGAAGCGAACCGTGACCGCGACCGGGTTTCCGCGAAAGTGCGCGGCGCGGGTGAGGCCGGCGGCCTCGGGCGTCGGCGTGAAAACGCCGCTGACGCAGAAGCCTTTCGCATGCGCGGCCCGATGCTCGTGGGTGCCCCGGTAGTTGCGGCTGAGCGAGTCGACGACGCGGGTTGCCAGATCGTCGGCCATTTAGCTGTAGCGGAGTCTATGTCGGTGACCTTTAATGACGCTCACACGAACTTGGCAGCCTTCTACGAGCCGCTCAGCGCACGCGACGCCTGGTTCCTCTACGCGGAGCGTCCCGACACGCCGCTCGACATCGGCACCGTCTACGTGTTCGAGCCCGGTTCCGACTTCCCGGGCGGCCACGGCGCGGTGGGGATCGAGGACACCGTCGCCGAGCGTCTCCACCTGGTGCCCCGCTACCGACAGAAGATCAAGTGGGTGCCGTTCAACCTCGATCACCCGGTCTGGGTCGACGATGCGCACTTCGATCTCGGCCAGCACGTCCGGCGGATCCTCCTGAAACCACCCGGCGACCCTGCCCAGCTGCGTGCCGAGGTGATGCGGATCCTCTCCCGGCCGCTCGACCATCGCCGGCCGCTCTGGGAGATCACCATCGTCCAGGGCCTGCGAAGCGGCAAGGTCGTCGTCGTCAACCGCGCTCACCACGCGATGCTCGACGGCATCGCGAGCGTGGACATCCTCGCCCTGCTGCTGGACGCCACCCCCGAGACCTACCGGCCGGAGCCGCCCTCCGAACCCTGGGTCGCGCGGCCGGCGCCGAGCGGCTGGGAGCTGTTCCGGCGCGTGCTCTGGAACCCGCGGGCCGCCCGTGGCGAAGGGGTCCGGCTGTCCGACCCGTGGCGCGCCTGGCGGCAGCCCTGGATCGGCTGGTGGCAGATCGGCCGCTCGATGGCGGTGCCCGACAAGGAGCTGTTCTGGAACCGCTCGATCGGGCCCAAGCGCACCGGACGCGGGCTCAAGGTGCCCCTTGCCGCCTTCAAGACACTCAAGAACCGCTACGGCTGCACGGTCAACGACGCCGTCCTCGCGGTGATCGCGGAGGGCCTCCACCAGTGGTTCCGCTCGCGCGGTGACTGGGTGCCCGAGGAGATCCGCGTCTTCTGCCCGGTCAGCGTCCGCGATCCCTCCCAGCGGGGTCAGCTCGGCAACCGGATCAGCGGCATGGTGGTCGAGATGCCGACCGCGGCGATGTCGATCGAGGAGCGGCTGAGCCGCATCAAGGTGCGGACAGGCGACCTCAAACGAAGCGGCCAGGCGATCGCCGCCGACAAGCTGGCCGGCCTCGCCGACTGGGCGCCCGCCTCGCTGCTGGTGCTGGCCGGACGCGTGATGTCGACGCCGCAGGCGGGCGCCAAGCTGAATGTGACGAACATCCCCGGGCCCCAGGTTCCGCTCTATAGCGGAGGGGCCAGGTTGCTTGAGGTCTGGCCGTTCGCGCCGCTCTACCCCTCGATGGGCCTCGGCATCGCGATCGTCTCCTACAACGGCGAGGTCTTCTTCGGCCTCACCGCCGACCCCGGCCTGGTGCCCGACGTGGAGGAGTTCACCCGCCACCTCCGTGAAGCCGCCGATCGCTGCCTGAGCCTCGCGACCGCCGAGTAGACCGCGGGTCTGTTTGCATCGGCAAGTAGTGGGAAAACTTGCTGCATGGCAATCGAGGTTTACGCGGCACCCGGGCAGGGAGCTTCCGACGCCCTTCTCGACTGGCTCGAGGTCGAGGAGGTCGTGGCGAACGTGCACGACGTCCGCGAGGAGTCGACCCTGGCCGAGGCGATCGCCGCAGGCGCGTTCCCCTTCCCGGCCACGTTGGTTGGCGCCGAGTTGATCCGCGGCTTCGACCCGGTCCGCCTCACCAACGCGATCTTCGGCGGCGAGGACGCCGGCGCCGGTGTCCAGGTGGCGGTCGACGAGGCGGGTCACCCGGTGGTGACCGGCGTCGCGCCGGGCAGCGTCGCATCCGATGCCGGGCTCGAGCCGGGCGACGTGATCCTCGACCTCGGCGGCTACAGCAGCTTCTCGGTCGACCAGCTCCGCAACGTGCTGGCGACCGGCCGCCCGATCACCCTCGGCGTACGCAGGGGCTCCGAGCAGCTCCGGCTGAGCGTGTCGTCCGGCCAGATGGCCGCCTAGTACTTACTCAAAAAACACCCTCTCCACGAAGTGGGGAGGGCAGGGAGGGGCCACCCAGAGGCCTATGAACGCCCTCTCCGCAAGCGGCAAGAGGCTGCCATCCCCCACGATTTGAGGCGTGCGCGTCTCAGGTGAGAATCGTGTCCTCGGGGTCCTCTTGGTTTTCGTCCCGGCAACCCTGCTCAGCGGTTGGCTCGGTTGGCCAAGCTGGGTCCAGTTCTTCCTCTCGGTCGCCGCGATCATCCCGCTGGCGGGCTTCATCGGCACGGCGACCGAGGAGCTGGCCGACCGCGTCGGGGCGCGCACCGGCGGGCTGCTCAACGCGACCTTCGGCAACGCACCCGACTTCCTGATCGGCTTCTTCGGAATCCAGCGCGGCCTGATCCCGCTCGTCAAGGCGACCCTCATCGGGGCGCTGATCAGCAATTCGGCGCTGATCCTGGGCGTCTGCTACATCGCCGCCGGGCTCATCCACGGCAAGCCGAAGTTCCGCCGCGCCGAGGCGGGCCACCACTCCGTGCTGATGCTCCTGACCGTCGCCGCGATCCTCTTCCCGTCCGCGGGCGCGATGGCCGTCTGTGGTGCGACGCAATGCGCCGCCGGAGCCCCGGCGCAAGAGGTTCAGGCCATGAGCATCGGCATTGCCGCAGCCTTGCTCGTGGCCTACGGCGGGTATGTCGTCTTCTCCATCTTCGGCTTCGAGTCCTGGCGGCCTCGGGTCGCCGCGGTTCCGAAGAAGGTGGCGCCCGACACCTGGCCGGCGTGGCTCTCGGTTGCCGTGCTGGTGGTGGCCACGGTGCTCCTGGTCCCGGTCGTCGACACCCTCACCGGGACGGTCGGCGCGGTGACCAAAGTCCTGGGCTGGACGAACGTCTTCGTCGGGATCGTGATCGTCGCCAACGCCGGCAACGTTGCCGAGGCGTACGCGGCAGTCAGCGCCGCCATCAAGCGCCGGGGCAGCCCCGGCGGGGAGGGAGAGGACTCGGGGCTCGACCTCGCCCTCGGCATCGCCTCCGCCTCCTCGATCCAGATCGCCACCTTCATCCTGCCGCTGGTCGTGCTGCTGAGCGTCTTCTTCCACCCCATGAACCTGGCCTTCGGGTGGGTCGAGGTCGCGATCCTCGGGCTGATGGTCCTCGTCTTCAACTACATCGCGCACGACGGCGAGAGCAACTGGCTCGAGGGCCTCCAGCTGGTCGTCCTCTACGCGATGGCCGCCATCGTCTTCTTCGTCCTGCCGGAAGCGGCGTTCAGCGGGTGACCTCAGGCAAACTACTCGGTCTTGTCCCCCCGAACCCTGCTCCTGGCCGCCGCCGTGTCCCTGCTCCTGGTGGGCTCGGCGGCCGGTACCGTGGGCTTCATCCGGCTCGGTTCGGCCGGCTCGAAGGCGGTTCACCAGCCGGTTCCGACCGCCACGCCGACGGCGGTTGTGCCGCCTGCCACCCCGGCACCGACACGGACACCGACGCCGGCGCCGTACGACCACGTGGTCGTGGTCGTGCTCGAGAACCACTCCTTCGAATCGGTGATCGGGAACCCCCGGGCGCCCTTCCTGAACTCGTTCGCGAACCGCTGGAGCCTGGCGACGGGGTACAGCGGCGTCTCCCATCCAAGCCTCCCCAACTACCTCGCGCTGATCGGCGGCACCACCTTCGGGATCAGCAGCGATTGCACCAACTGCTACGTCAACGCGCAATCGCTGCCCGACCGGCTGGAGGCGGCGGGGAAGACCTGGAAGAGCTACCAGGAGGGGATGCCGTCAGCGTGCTTCGCGGGGTCGTCGGGCCTTTACGCCCAGAAGCACGACCCTTTCATCTACTTCGATCCGATCCGCAACGACCTGGCGCGCTGCGCGCGGATCGTGCCCTACGGTCAGCTGGCGAGCGACTTCGCAGCGCCGGCGACCGCGCCCAACTTCGCCTTCGTCACGCCCAACCTCTGTAACGACGGCCACGACTGCGCGCTGTCGACAACCGACGCCTGGCTGGCCCGCGAACTGCCCCGGCTGATGCTGTCGCCGGCATTCGAGGGCTCGCGCTCCCTGCTTGTGATCACCTACGACGAGGGCGCGGGCGGCTCGGATCGGGTGGCCACCGTCCTGGCCGGGAGCGGCGTCAAGTCGGGCTTCCAGTCGGCGGTTGCCTACGACCACTACTCGCTTCTCCGAACGATCGAATCGCTCTGGGGGCTCGCGCCGTTGGCCCCCGGCGACGAGAGGGCGACCGCGATGACCGACTTCTTCTCGAGCCCGGCCCAGACCTAGCCCAACAGCTCCAGCTGGTATTCGCTGGGCGGGTCGAGGAGCTCGGCCCCGTCGTTGCGGACGTCGTTGACGAGCCGCGAGACCGGTACCGCCGTGAGCTCGCCCTCTTCCAGGAGGACGGGCATGCGGTGGTGGAAGGGCACGATCACCCCTCTGGCCTCGGTTGTGATCATGGCCACGGCGGGCTCGCCCTCCCAGCTGCCCTTGAGGCCGGCGATGAGGAGCGGGCGGCCGTCGGCGCGAGCGATCTTCATCGGCTGCCGGCCGCTCCACTCGTAGAAGTGGCTGACGGGGATGATGACGGCCGGTAGGCCCCGGTAGCGCGGGCTTTCGGCAACCGTCTCCTCGCGGAGGTTGAAGTGGCCAGTCCGGCTCCGGCCCTCGATGCCCCAGCGGAGAAGGCTCGCCTGCTTCCGATCTTCATCGATCACGAGCAGCGGCTGGGTCGGCGCCACGTTGTAGCGGGGAGGCAGGTCCTCGGGGATCCGCAGCCAGGGGAAGCGCCTGGCGAGCTCCCCGGGCTGGATGTCGAACCCTATCCGCCCGCACATATCCGCCTCACGAGCTCCCTCTGCTCGGAGTTGAACAGGGGGGCCTCACCGCCCCGGGCGTTCTCGGCCGTCCGGCCGGGCCGGCTGGTCGCGGTCAGGACGCTGCTGACCCGGGGATCGCTCGCGATCCACTTGAGGACTGCCTGCGCCCAGGTCTCGACCTTCAACTGCCCGAGCTGGTTGGGAGTCGGCTTGCGGTCGAGGATGCCGCCCTGGAGCGGGCTCATCACCAGCACTCCGAGGTTGAGCTCGGCGGCGAGCGGCAGGATCACTCGCTCGGCGTCCCGCCGCAGCGGGTTGTAGGGGATCTGGACCATGTCCAGGCGCCTGGTCGACATCAGTTTTGCGAGATCCTCGAAGCGGGCTTCCTGGTAGTGGGTGGCGCCGATCGCTGCCACCTTGCCCTCTTCCTTGAGCCCCTCGAGGAGCGGGAGCTGCGCCTCCCAGTTGACAAGGTTGTGGACCTGGTAGACGTCAACGGTCCCGAAGCGCTCGAGGGCGTGCTTCGCCTGGCGCCTGCCCTCCTCGGGACTGTCGGTCCAGATCTTGGTGGCGACGATCGCCCGATCCCGCCGGTCTTTCAAAGCCCTGGCCAGGGTTTCCTCCGCCTTGCCGTACATGGGCGAGGAGTCGAAGAGGTTCACGCCCGCGGCGAGGGCCTCGTCGACGAGCCAGGTCCGGTCCTCGTCGGTGTCGAAGGTGCGCCAGGTGCCCATCCCGATGGCCGGGACCTCGATCCCGGTCATTCCAAGCTGGCGCCGCTCCACCTGGCAAACCTACACTCTGGCCTGCCGATGGCCACGCTCGAGACCGCCCGCACAACCAACCCGCTGGAGGCCTGGCGGGTGGTCATGTCGACCTGCAACGCGCCCGCGGGCGCCAACGACGTCGTCAGCCGCTGGCTCGTCCTCACGCGCGCGTGCGTCCAACCGATGACGCTGACCTCGGCGGCGCTGGCCGGGCTGCTGGCAGTTCGCGCCCCGGGTTTCAACGCCTGGCTGTTCCTGTTGGCCGCCGTTGGCATCGTCCTCGCCCATGCCGGCAACAACCTGGTGAACGACATCTTCGACGAGAGCCTCGGCGCCGACACCGCCGACTACCCACGGGCCCTCTACGCGCCGCATCCGGTCTTGTCGGGAATGGCCACCCGGCGGCAGCTCGTGATCGCCTTCCTCGTCCTGAACGCGCTGGACCTCTTGATCCTGATCACGTTGACGGCGTTCCGCGGCTGGCCCGTGGTCGCCTTCGCCCTCCTCGGTTTGGTGGGCTCGGTTGGCTACGCGGCGCCGGTGTTGCGATTCAAGAAGCGAGGCCTCGGCGAGCCGGTGGTTTTCCTGGTCTGGGGACCCCTCATGGTCGGCGGCACCTACTTCGCTTCCACCGGCCACCTGCCCTGGCAGGTCCTGGCGGCCTCGATCCCCTACTCGATCCTCTGCACGACCGTCCTCTTCGGCAAGCACATCGACAAGCTGCAGTGGGACGCGCCCTTGGGGATCGGCACTCTTCCGGTGCTGCTCGGCGAGCGGGTGGCTCGCGCGGTGACCCTGGGCTTGATGCTCGCCTTCTACGTGGTCGTGGTAGCGCTGATCCCGCTGGGTGCGCTGCCCTGGACCTCCCTGGTGGCGCTGCTCGCGATCACGCGGCTCTGGAAGAGCTGGCCCTATCTGCGCAAGCCGCGGCCGGTCGAGCGCCCCAAGAACTTCCCGGTCTGGCCCCTGTGGTACGCCGCCGTGACCTTCGTCCACACCCGCCGGGCGGGGGCGCTGCTCGTCCTCGGCCTACTTGCGGGAGCCACGCTGGGCTTCGTCCCCGGCCGCTAGGCTGGGGCCGCGGCCTGCCGGGTATCCTTTACACCCGGCTGGCGTGGGCCCGTGGCGCAGTTGGGAGCGCGTCTGAATGGCATTCAGAAGGTCGGGGGTTCGACTCCCCCCGGGTCCACCAATCTCCGGTTTAGTGAGTATCAATGCCTCGGACCCAAGCGGGCTGTGGTGTGCCGGATGGCATGGGGGTACGGGAGGCCTCGGTGGCCTCCCAGGGTTCGGGGCGGCGTTTTCATCGTTCGGGGGCGCAGGCTATTGCAGCAACGCGAGCGTGGCGCCTACAGACTCACTTAAGGCGAAGTCTGCTCGGCTGAGAATGTGAGACTTCAATTCGGCTAACTGATCTTTCATCGAAGTTCTGAAACGACGCCGGCGAGTTAAAGGGCTCGCCTTAGGAGGCAAGCGGTCGTTCTTGTTCGAGTGCCTTCCGTGCTGCTTGAACTCGGTTGCGCACGTTCAGCTTCGTGAAGATCTGCTGGACGTGCTTGTTGACAGTGTTTACGGAAATACCAAGGCGATCTGCGATCTCCCGGTTGGATAGCCCTTGCGCGAGATGCGCCAAGGCCTCCCGTTCGCGTTTAGACAGCCGGACCGTATCGATGAAACTAACCCCCTCTAAGCCGCTCATGGAATCCGTTAGAACCAAATTATGAAAGACGGCGGAGTCATCTCTCCGTCAAATTGGCGCGAAGCCGAATAATCGGGGCTCCAGGCCGTTAGAGGAGATGGGGCGGCCTACCTAGTTACATTGTCCGGACGAAGCGTTTCCCGAGTGGGGCAGCCCGCCGAACCCCTCAATTGTCAAAGCAATTTGGTGCGAGGAGCGCGTTTGCCGACGGCGGCTACTTTTACTGGGGCAATTGACCTTCGTCTCGATTCTTATAGCTAAACTATACTAATAAGTTACTGCGCGTGTTATGGACATTGGTATATTATTGCGTGGTGGACACGACCATCTCGATTCGGGCCGCGGAGTTCTGGATGAACAATTACCGCGAACTCCTCGCAATGGACGAGGCTGCGCTCGAGAGGATGCAGGCCCTCGTAACTGCCAATGCAAGCTCACCGGACGACTATCAGCCCGATATTCAACTGGTCACGTCCGAGATTGAGCGGGTGAAGGATCGGCTCAGGTACTGGGAAGATTTGGTCGGCACGATCGCCGCCGTTGCCCGGAACGCTTGACGACGGACCACGTGAAGCCCGTTCTCGCATCCTAGCCGAAGGTTACGGTGCTTGTTCTGCCCTGCGACGGCTACGCCTGCCGGCGCCGTTCCCCGAAGCCTCCGCTCTGTGGCTACCATCCGTCTCTCTGGAGCGGCGAGCCGATCAGCCGTCTCTTGCCCCTTCTACGAACGGCGAGGGCGGAAATCGACAGCTAGGGCAGGAGTTCGGCGGGTGAAGCGAGATAGGGAGGCCCCCCGCCCGGGGCGCCGGGGGGGTTGGTGACCAGGGGCAGAGCGCCCCAGCCGATGTGCCCGAGTCTATTCCTGTGGCGTGATTCTTGTTGAGACGACCCACCTAGAGGGAGGGAAGGTGTTCGGTGGGCCGCCCCGAGCGCATTACACGTCGGAAGACAGCCCTAGAAACGGCAAAAAGCGCTCAGTCTTGGGCTGGCGGGCCGCCTCACTCTCTGCCGAGGGCGGCTACTTTTAATGGGGTATTGACGCCCGTCAGGTAGCGACTCACTGTCTCCCCATCGCTGGGGGGAAGGGCTCGGACGGTGTGGCCTGAAGCACCCGGCTGGGCATAGGCGCCGGGAGGGGCCGAGT
>DATCOZ010000220.1:0-4292 GCA_036564345.1 Candidatus Dormiibacterota bacterium
CGGCCTCAGCAGCCACCAGGCTCCCACCAGGGCACCCAGAAGGAGCAGCGTCCAGATGACGAGCGCGGCGAGGAAGGGCAGCGCCGTCAGCGGCAGCACCAGCCAGGCCATGACCGGCGGGTTCAGGTAGGGCTGGAAGAAGAGGTCCTCGGGCAGCCGGCTCTGGATGCCCATGTCGTAGAGGTGGCTCCAGCCGTAGGTGAGCCCGAGCTTGGCGGCGTAGTAGTAAAGCCGGAAGTCGTTGGCCTGCGGCCGCCCCACCGCCTCGACCAGCAGCGGCGGAACCGTCCAGGCGGCGAAGGCCACGAAGATGCCGGCGAGCAGGGCCCGCAGCCGGCGCAACCCGACCGGCCCCAGCGCCGGGTTCACGCCTCCGGGTCGGCCTCGAGCGGCTCCAGCTCAGCGATGTGCTGGTAGTGGATGGTGTGCGTGCGCCCGTCCGCGTCGAGCACGTAGGCGACCAGCCCGTCGGCCGATTCGAGGCACTTCACGATCTTGCCCCGCACACTTCCGCCGCCCGCGGCCTCGGTGAGGGTGAGCGCCGCCGAGCGGCCCTGCAGCGAACGGACGAGGTCGGCGCTGACCATGCCGCCGCAAGGATAACTCGGGCCTCGTCAGCCGGCGACCTCGACCCGCTCCCGCCTCCGCCAGATCGTTCCCGCGAACCAGACCCGCAGGTTGCTGAAGACGTCCTCGCTCAGCAGGAAGCCGGCGAAGATCAGGAGCACGCCGAGGAACTCGCCGAGGAAGAAGGACCAGGTGACGCCGAACCGGTTGAGCCCGCTGGTGACGCCGGGGATGAAGCCGCCGGCCGCGATCAGGAGGGTCGCCGGCACCCGCGAGTTGAGCCTGCCCGCGACCAGCGCCGAGAACGCGCCCGGCAGGGAGGCGACCAGGTTCACGACCACCGCCGCGAAGTACCAGAGCTGGGCGAGCACGGGGATCCGCACGGCGCCGGCCGCCAGCAGCTTCCGCTTCGGCATGTAGACGTAGGCGGAGAAGGCGGCGCCGAAGACGAGGCAGAGGGCTCCGGCGATGTTGAACGGCCCGGTCAGCACGCGGGCGTAGCCGGGGAACACCGTCCCGACCGGCACGTGGGTGTCGGCCGCCAGCGCCCAGCCGGGAGCGGCCAGCGGGGCGCTCAGGACAAGGTAGGCGACCGCGGCCGAGCCGACCACCAGCACGGCCAGCGCGATGTGCGCCGCCAACGACCTCCGCCAAGCGGTGGCGACCACGATCGCCAGGGCCCCGACACCGGCGACGGCGAAGGCCGCAACGCCGACCGTCCGGGCGCCCGGGTAGGTCGTCACGCTGAAGACGTAGCTGAGGAGGCCGCCGAGCAGGATGGTGAAGCCCGCGAAGTAGCCGAAGGCCGTCTTCGCCAGCAGGTAGATGGTTCCCATCCCGAGGTACGCGGCGACGTAGAAGGCGCCGATCAGGTACCAGGCGCGGTAGAGGCCCGGGCTCCAGCCGAAGGCCGAGCCCAGGAACTCGGTGCCGGCGCTGATCCCGTACCAGAGGAGGCCGACCGCCCAGACCAGCTGGAAGCTCCGCCGGCTCTGCCGCCACTGGTCGAACACCATCGCCGCGAAGACCAGGCTCAGGAGGCTCGAGCCGAGCGGAAGCACTGTGTTGAGGACGCTCATTCGTCCATGATTGTGGCCCAATGGCAACCCGCAGCGAGTACCTCAGCATCTCCCGGCGCGGGATCGACTTCGACTCGGTTCCGATGCGGCTCTTCCAGAAGTCGAAGAAGCTCGGGATCTGGGATCCGATGGCGTTCGACCTCAGCCAGGACCGGCTCGACTGGGAGGCGTCCGACCAGGTCCGCCGCGACGACCTGATCGGCACCACCACCCTCTTCCAGGCGGGCGAGGAGGCGGTCACCCTCGACCTCCTGCCGCTGGTCATGGCCGTCGCCCGGCAGGGGCGGCTGGAGGAGGAGATCTACCTGACCAGCTTCCTCTGGGAGGAGGCCAAGCACACCGAGTTCTTCCGCCGCTGGCTGGATGAGGTCCCCCGGATCGCCGGCCAGGACCTCCACGAGTACATCGGCCCCAACTACCGCACGCTCTTCTTCGAGGAGCTGCCGGGTGCGATGGGCCGGCTGCTGAACGACCAGTCGAACGAGGCGCTGGCCCGGGCCCTGACGACCTACAACATGATGATCGAGGGCGTCCTCGCCGAGACCGGCTACCACAGCTACTCCAAGCTGCTCGAGGCCGGTCGCCTCTTCCCCGGCCTGGCCGGCGCGCTCAAGCTGATCTCCCGCGACGAGTCCCGCCACATCCGCTTCGGCGTGTACATGCTGCAGCTCCTGATCCAGCAGGACGGCGCCATGTGGGACGTCGTCCAGCGCCGGATGGAGGAGCTGATGCCGATCGTGCTCGGGATCGTGGGGCCGCCGCCACCCGAGGAGGGCCAGATCCCCGACGACTCGGTCTTCGCAGCCGACCCCGAGGAGATGACGCGGTTCGCGATGACGCAGTACCAGCGCCGGATGCACGTCCTCGAGCGCGCTCGCGGCCAGAGCCTGGCCGAGCTGAAAGAGGAGGTCTCCGAAGAGCTTACCGAGGAGTTCTTCGCGAACTAGGCCGGCTGCGCGGGCTGGCGGCTCAGCTCGTCGTAGACGATCTGCGACCAGCTCTCCATCTCGAGGTAGTACATCCGCATCTCCTCCAGCGTCAGCAGCTCGCCGGCGAGCTTGTTGGTCTCCTTGATGGCGATCTCGGGCGACGATCCCTCGACCAGGAAGGCGAGCGCCAGGTGGACCTTCGACACCGGTGAGGAGTCGTCGTTGATCAGGCCGAGCAGCGTCGCCTCGATCGTGCCTGAGTACTCGACCTCTTCCTCGAACTCCCGCCGCAGGCCGTCGCGGATCGGGTCGCCGTTCTCCAGGTCGCCCGGGTTGATGTGGCCGCCGACGCCGAGCGAGTAGAGCTGCCGGAGGCGCTTTTCGGTCGATGCGCGAAGCCTGCGCGTGAGGAAGTAGCGGTCGCCGTGGCGGAAGACGACGTAGGGGATGATCTGCTGGTAGGCGGGGTCATCCTCCACCTCCGCGCGGGGCATGAAGAAGGACTGCTCGCGGATCACCTTCTGGTAGCGCTCGAGGCCCTCCGCGATGAAGCCGTACCAGGCGCCCTCGGGAAACAGCTCCTCGCGCCGGACGCAGAGAACGTGCTCGTCGAAGGGGCCGGGCATCAGAGCTGGGTGCTGTCGATCAACGGTTCGGTCCGCAGTGGCGAGAGGGCGAGGATGTCCAGCGGTGGCGAGTCACCCAGGATCATCGCCGCCAGCGCGGCGCCCACTGCCGGCGACTGCATCACGCCGTGGCCGCTGAAGCCACAGCACGCCCACACGCCCGGCCGCTCCGTCTCGCCGACCAGGGCGTGGTGGTCGAAGGTCACCTCGTAGCTGCCGGTCCAGTGACCGGCCGGCTCGGCCGCCGCCGCGGCGGGAACCCGCAGCTCGAGCCAGGCCCGGAAGTGCTCCCAGGAGCGCTGGTCGCCGGGCCCCATCACCCAGAGCTGCCTCTCTCGCTCGCGGAAGTGGTAGCCCGAGCCCGCCTCCAGCGTCATCGGAACCGTCCCGTCGAGCCAGTCGAAGGGGCCGACCATGAAGATGCCCCGCTCGAGCGGCGTCACCTCGAGCCGGACGCCCAGCCGGCGGCCGATCCCGGACGACCAGTTGCCGGCGGCGACCACCACCGCCTCGGCGCTCTCGGCGATGCCCTCGGGCGCCTCCTCCCCCCACCGGAACTCGACGCCGGCCGCCTCCGCCTCCTCCACCAGGACGCGGTGGACGAGCGGCGGCAGGTAGAGCCCGTCGAGCGCGCAGAAGTTGGTCGCCCGGTAGCCGGCGCCGTTCAGGAACGGCACCTTGGCCTCCGGCTCGGGATGCTCGATCGGAAGGCCCAAAGACGCCTGGAACTTCGCCCGCGCGGCCAGCTCGGCGGCCACCGCATCGTCCTCGGCCAGGTAGAGGTAGCCGTTGGGCTGGAAGTTGACGCGCTCGGCGCGGCTGGCGAAGAACTCCCGCGAGTGCATCGCGAGCGCAACGTTGAGGGCACTCCCGTGCTGGGTCCGAAACCCCCCCATGGCACGCTCGGTCGAGGACGGCTTTAGCTGCGGGTCGAAGACGGTGACGGACGCCCCAGCCAAAGCCAGGTGCAAAGCAACGGAGCTGCCCGCGACACCGCCCCCGAGGACAGCGATCAAAAGCTAGCCCTCACACTCAAGTGGTCTTGCCTCCCCACGCGTGGGGAGGTGGCCGCAAAGCGGCCGGAGGGGCTT
>DATCOZ010000250.1:0-31138 GCA_036564345.1 Candidatus Dormiibacterota bacterium
CCGCAGGACAACCAGCACCTCTTCGACCGCTTCACCGAGATGGTCCGGACGGCCCGCCCCCTCATCCGGACCGTGGCCGGCGCCGCGCCGGTCGAGAAGCCGCGCAAGGTCCTCA
Organism: Candidatus Dormiibacterota bacterium; assembly: GCA_036564345.1. GTDB lineage: Bacteria > Chloroflexota > Dormibacteria > Dormibacterales > Dormibacteraceae > UBA6019. The sequence goes on from DATCOZ010000250.1 coordinate 116, forward strand.
TCATCGGGTCCGGCCCGATCGTGATCGGCCAGGCGGCCGAGTTCGACTACGCCGGGAGCCAGGCCTGCCGGTCACTCCGCGAGGAGGGCGTGGAAACCGTGCTGGTCAACTCCAACCCGGCCACGATCATGACCGACGACGAGGTGGCCGACCGGGTCTACATCGAGCCCCTGACGGTGGAGGCGGTGGCCGCCATCATCGAGCGGGAGAGGCCGGACGCGATCCTCCCGACGCTGGGCGGCCAGACCGGCCTCAACCTGGCGGTCGAGCTTGCCGAAGCAGGCGTGCTGGATCGCTTCGGGGTGCGGATGCTCGGCACGCCCCTCGCCTCGATCCGGATGGCGGAGGACCGCGACGCCTTCAAGCGGATGCTGGAGAGGCTCGGCGAGCCGGTTCCCGAGTCGCTCGTCTGCACCTCGTTTGACCAGGCGGCCGGGCTCGCCGCCCGGATCGGCTATCCCCTCATCATCCGACCGGCTTACACGCTGGGCGGCACGGGCGGGGGCATCGCCGGCGACGCCGCCCAGCTGGAGCGGGTCGTGCTCGGCGGACTCGCCGCCTCTCCCATCCACCAGGTGCTGGTCGAGCGCTCCCTGATCGGCTGGAAGGAGCTCGAGTACGAGGTCATGCGGGACGCGGCCGACACCTGCATCACCGTCTGCAACATGGAGAACCTCGACCCGATGGGCGTCCATACCGGCGACTCGGTGGTTGTCGCGCCGTCGCAAACGCTGACCGACCGCGAGTACCAAATGCTTCGGACCTCGGCCCTGCGGATCATTCGCGCGCTGGGCATCGAGGGCGGCTGCAACGTCCAGTTCGCGCTCGACCCGAAGTCCTCTCAGTACTACGTCATCGAGGTCAACCCGCGGGTCTCGCGCTCCTCGGCACTGGCCTCCAAGGCGACTGGCTACCCGATCGCGCGGGTAGCCGCCAAGATCGCAGCCGGCCGGCGGTTGGAGGAGATCCCCAACCAGGTCACCGGCAGGACGTTCGCTGCCTTCGAGCCGGCGCTCGACTACTGCGTCGTCAAGATCCCCCGCTGGCCCTTCGACAAGTTCCCCAACGCCGACCGCACCCTCAACACGCAGATGAAGTCCACGGGCGAGGTGATGGCGATCGAGCGCACCTTCGCGCACGCCATGGCCAAGGCGCTCCGGTCCCTCGAGCAGAAGCCGCCGCCGGCGGCCGAGCTCGACGATCCAGCGCTCGTCGACACGCCCAATGACCGCCGTCTCTTCGCCCTGCTCCACGCCCTGGCGAAGGGCGCCGAGCCGGCCGAGCTGGCCCGGCGGAGCGGCATCGACGCCTGGTTCCTGGAACGGATGCAGGGGATCCCCGAGTTGGTGCTGCCCGACCGGCGGCCGACCTACAAATTGGTCGACACCTGCGCCGCCGAGTTCGAGGCGGCGACGCCCTACTTCTACTCCTGCTACGAGGAGGAGGACGAAGCTCGGCCCGACGCATCCCGGGAGACTGCCGTCGTCATCGGCTCTGGACCGATCCGGATCGGGCAGGGGATCGAGTTCGACTACTGCTCCGTCCACGCCGCCTGGGCCCTCCGCGGCGAGGGTCGGTCGGCGGTCATGGTCAATTCCAACCCGGAGACTGTCTCCACCGACTTCGACACCTCCGACCGGCTCTACTTCGAGCCGCTCGACCAGCGTGCGGTGGCCGACGTCATCGCCGCCGAGAACGCCACCGGAGTCGTGGTCCAGTTCGGCGGCCAGACGGCGATCAACCTGGCCGAGCCGCTGGCCGCGGTGGGCGCACCCATCCTCGGCTCCAGCGTGGCCGCCATCGACCTCGCCGAGGACCGCCGGCAGTTCGCCGCCGCCCTCGAGTCGATCGGCGTGCCGCAGCCGCTGGGTGACACCGCGACCAGCGTCGACGCCGCCGTCGAGATCGCCGACCGGGTCGGCTACCCGGTCCTCGTCAGGCCCTCCTTCGTTCTCGGCGGGCGCGCGATGGAGATCGTCCGGGACCCCCGCGACCTGGAGCGCTACATGACCTGGGCCCTCGGCGCCAACCCGCGCGGCGAGGTGCTGGTCGACAAGTACCTGCAGGGGATCGAGGTCGAGGTCGACGCGATCAGCGACGGCGAGACGGTCGTCATCCCGGGCGTGATGCAGCACGTCGAGCGGGCCGGCGTGCACTCGGGCGACTCCTACGCCGTCTACCCGGCCCCGGGTATCGAGCCGGAGGAGGAGGCGCACCTGATCGAGTACACGATCCGGATCGCCCGCCACTTCGAGATCCGCGGGCTCCTCAACATCCAGTTCGTCGTGCACCGCGGCAAGGTCCACGTCCTCGAGGTGAACCCCCGGGCGTCCCGCACGGTCCCCTTCCTCTCCAAGGTCACCGGGGTTCCCATGGTGCGGCTGGCGACCCGGGTGATGTTGGGGGAGTCGCTGAAGTCGATGGGCCAGGTGACCGGCCTGGTGCCGGCGACGCCCCTGGTGGCGGTCAAGGCGCCGGTCTTCTCGATGGCCAAGCTCTCCGCGGTCGACTCCTACCTCGGCCCCGAGATGAAGTCGACGGGTGAGGTGATGGGCGTCGATCGGACCCTCCACCGGGCGCTCGAGAAGGCCTTTCTCGCGGCCGGCCTGCGGATGAAGCCCAAGGCACGAGCTCTTCTCACCATCGCGGACGCCGACAAGCCGGAGATCCTGCCCATCGTCTCCCGGCTGGTGCAGCTCGGCTGCCCGATCCTGGCGACCGAAGGCACGGCGGCGACCCTTCGCGCGGCCGGCTTCTCACCCCGCGTGGTGGCGAAGATCGGCGAGCCGGGCCCGACCGTCGTGGACATCATCGAGCGTGGCGAGGTCGACCTCGTAATCAACACGATGAGCCACATCACCAAGCAGTCGGGCGCGGGGGTGATCCGCGACGGCTTCGAGATCCGGCGGGCGGCGGTCGAGCGCCGGATACCGTGCCTGACCTCGCTCGACACCGCGGCGGCGCTGCTCGAGTCGGCCGTCCAGGTCGAGGAGGCGATCACGGTCCGCACCGTCGCCGAGTGGAGGGCCGGTGTTCCAGGCTGACGCGGCGTTGGTCGAGCGGCGGCAGGTGGGACGCGACCTCTTCGTGCTCGGCTTCGGGGCGCCCCAGGTGGCCGAAGCGGCGCTGCCCGGCCAGTTCGTCAACCTTCTGCTCCGTCCGGGTCCGCTGCTTCGGCGCCCGTTCAGCGTCTACCGTGCGAGCGAAGGCCGGGTCGAGGTGCTGCTGCGGTCGGTAGGCGTCGGTACCGCCCAGCTTCTCAGCCTGGCGGAGGGCGACCGGGTCTCCCTGCTCGGGCCGCTGGGGACCGGCTTCCGGCTCGATCCCGCCTGGCGCTCGGTCGCACTCGTCAGCGGCGGGCTGGGGGTTGCCCCATTTCCGATCACCGCCCTGGCGGCCCGCGCGGCCGGCCTCGAGGTCAGCTGGGTCCATGGCGCGAGAAGCGCGGCCGACCTCTGCTCGGAATGGGAGGGCGACCACGCCGGCTGGGCGACCGATGACGGCTCCCGGGGTTACCACGGCTCGGCCGTGGCCGCGGTTCCGGAGGGGATCGGCGCCGTCCTCGCCTGCGGCCCCAACCCGATGCTCGCCGCTGTCGCGCGGCGCTGGCCCGAGGCCCAGGTGGCGGTCGAGACCTACATGGGCTGCGGCACCGGAGTCTGCCTCGGCTGCGCGGTGCCGAAGGTTGGCGGAGGGTATGACCGCGCCTGCAAAGAGGGCCCGGTCTACCGGGCGGCGGACGTCGACTGGCCCAGCCTGCCAGGCCATCTCCACTACGCGATGGGAGCCTGAGTTGGCCGATCTCGCCGTGGCGGTCGGCAACCTTCCGCTGAGGGGCCCGGTGCTCGCCGCCTCGGGAACCTTCGGCTACGGCACCGAGGTGCCGCTATTGGAGCGCCGCGCGCTTGCGGGCATGGTGTCGAAGGGGATCTTCCTCCGCCCTCGAACCGGTACGCCGCCGCCCCGGATCGTGGAGACGCCCTCCGGGATGCTCAACGCGATCGGGCTCCAGGGCCCCGGCGTCGAGGCGCTGATCCGCGACTACGCGCCGGCTTGGGCGAGTTGGGAGTTCCCGGTGCTGGTCAACGTCAACGGCGAGACGGTCGAGGAGTACGGCGAGCTGGCAGCCCAGCTCGACGGCGTGCCCGGCGTGGCCGGCTTCGAGGTCAACATTTCCTGCCCCAACGTTGAGCAGGGCGGCCTCTACTTCGGCAACGACCCGATCGCGGCCGCCCGCGTCACGGCCGCCGTCCGCCGCCGCACCAAGCTGCCGGTGTGGGTCAAGCTCACCCCGATGGTCACCGACATCGCCGCCATCGCCCGGGCGGTGGAGGCTGAGGGTGCGGACGCGATCAGCGCCATCAACACCTTCGTCGGGATGTCAATCGACCTCGCCACCCGCCGGCCCCGGCTCTCCAACCGGACCGGCGGCATGAGCGGGCCCGCGGTTCGGCCGCTCGCCGTGCACCTAGCCCACCAGGCAGCGCGGGTGGTGCGCATCCCCGTGGTGGGGATCGGCGGCATCACGACCGCCGAGGACGCCCTCGAATTCCTCGTCGCCGGCTGCTCGGCCGTCCAGGTCGGCACCGCCACCTTTGTCGACGGGTCCGCCATCGCGACCGTCAACGACGGCATCGCCGCCTATCTCGACCGGGAGGGCTTCGCCTCCCTGGAGGACCTACCGCGGTACCTACCGAGGGATTAGCCCGGTCCTCCGCGTTGGAGCTTTGGGCCAGCCGGGAGCTGCCCTACCGCGCGACGGAGCACAAGGGCACCGACGAGCTCGACCTCCTGCGCCTCGCGGGAGCGGGCACCGGTCCCTACCTGTTCACCGCGCCCCATTCGGTCCGCAGCATCCGGCGGGGAGTCGAAAAGCAGGCCGACATGGGCACCGGCGGCCTTGCCGAGACGCTCGCCGAGCTGACCGGGTCGACCGCCCTTACAGTCGTCGGCCGGCAGACCGGCGACCCCAACTGGGACGTCGAGCTGGGCGCCTTCAAGCGAGAGGTGCTCGCCCGGCCGGGTTTGACCGTCGTCGACATCCACGGCTTCCGCGAGGAGCGTGCCGAGGACCTGATCATCGGCCTCGGACCGGCGCCCACGCCCGCGGTCCGCGAGCTGGCCCGGCGGCTGATCGTGATCGCCGGCGAGCACGGCCTGGTCGCCCGCACCGGCGCGCCCTTCGACGCAACCTGGCCCGGCACGATAACCGCCACCGTCCAGGTCGCCGGCGGTACAGCGCTCCAGGTCGAGGTGGCAGGCCGGGCCCGGCGCCCCACGACCCGACCGGAGACCACGGCGCCGCTACTGTCCGCCCTCCTCGAGTGGCTTAAGTAACCTGACGCGGGATCGACTCGGCTTCTCGCCGCCTAGCGGGCCAGGGCCTTGATCTGCTCCCAGCCCTTGCTCACCCGATCCAACTCGCCCGACAGCCGTTTGTTCTGGGTCTTCAGGAGCTGGTTCTCGCGGAGCAGGCGCGCAACCAGGCTCTGGGTGTCGGCCAGCAATGTATCCAGCGGTGACTTGGCGGTTGCTTTACGCGGCATAGGACCGCCGAAAATTTTAGTGGTGCTGACGCGGGCCGCATAATCCCCTCCGTGCTGGAGGTCGAAGGCCTTGCCAAGCGCTATGGCGAGGTGGTCGCCGTCAGCGAGCTCAGCCTGAGCGTTCCGGCGGGGACCACGCTGGTCCTGCTCGGCCAGAACGGAGCCGGCAAGACGACTGCCCTGCGCTGCATGTCCGGGCTGCTCAAGCCGAGCGCCGGGCGGGTGCTGGTCGGCGGCGTCAACAGCCTCGTCGACCCTGACGCGGTGCGCGCCCAGGTCGGGTTGGTCCCCGAGGTCCCTGGCCTCTATGACCGGATGTCGGCGCGCGCCTACCTCGACTACTTCGGCCGGGTCTACGAGCTCGACCCGGCCACCCGCGCCGCCCGGATCGGCGACCTGCTCGAGCTGTTCGGGCTCGGCGATGCCGCCGACCGCTGGCTGGGCACCTTCTCCAAGGGCATGCGGCAGAAGGGGGCCCTGATCCGGGCGACCATGCACCGGCCGCGCCTGGTCCTCGCCGACGAGCCCACGTCGGCCCTCGATCCCGACAGCGCGCGGGTCGCCTGGGGCTACCTCGACAACCTCCGGGCCGGCGGCGCGGCGCTGGTCGTCTGCACCCACAACATGGAGGAGGCGCAGGCGCTGGCCGGCGAGATCGGGATAATGGCCCGCGGCAGGCTGCTCGCGTCTGGCGACCTCCACGCGCTGATCCGTGCCGCCGGCCTCAAGAAGCACCGCGTTGTCGTCGAGCGGCCGACCCTGGAAGAGGTCTACCTCGCCATCGTGGGAACCCTGGAAGAGGATGAAGCTCGACCGGCGTAAGGCGCTCCTGGTGGCCGAGCGAGACTTCCGCGACGCGGCGGGCGACCTTCGCCTGGTGCTGGCCATGGTCGGCCTGGCGGCAGTGGTCCCGATCGCCGCCGGTGTCGGGGTCCGCGCCCTCGCGTTTTTCGGCGGAGGCCCGTCGGAGCTCGTCCAGCGGCTCTCGATCGTGGGCGCCTTCTTCGTCGTCTTCCTGCCTGCCAGCTACTCGCTCGTGCTGGCCCTCGAGTCGTTCGTCGGCGAGCGCGAGCGGGCCACCCTCGAGGTGCTGCTCTCAACTCCTCTCCGCGAGGCGGAGATCTACGCGGGCAAGGTCGCCTCGGTGCTCGGCATCTCGCTGGTGCTCTGCTTCGGCGCGCTCCTCGTCTACTGCGGGGTCACGTTTCCCGGCCTGGGCTATTTCCCGCTCGGGATCCTGGTCTCCCTCGCCGTGTCGACCATCTGCCAGGTTGCGGCGATGGTCGCCGGTTCGGTGATCGTCAGCGCCAACTCCCGGACGATGCGCGCCGCCAACGTGATGGCCTCTTTCATCATCCTGCCGATGTCGGTCGTCCTCCAGGTCGAGGCGGCCCTCATCCTGGTGGGCCGCGGCGAGCTGCTCTGGGGCTTTGCGGCGGCGATGGCGGTGGTGGCGGCGATCCTGCTCCGGATGGGCCTTCGCGGCTTCTCGCGGGAGGCGCTGCTGGCGCGGGAGACGGGCGGCCGCGGCCGCCTCCGGCGGATCAGCCGAGCGCTGGCTGCCGCGTTCCGCGAGGCGCCGGCCGGGCTGGCCCTGCTCCGTGCCCGGGCGGTGCCGATGCTCGCCTCCCTCGCCGCCTTCCCGGTCGGAGCGTGCATCGGCTACCTGGCGGCGGGGGTCGTCCCCAGCCAGCTCGTCAGGCCGGTCCTGGGGACCCTGGTCGCGGGCGGCGCCAACCCCGACCCGGCGGGCCTGGCGCTGGCGATCTTCCTTCACAACCTGCTCGCCATCGTCATCGCCGGCCTGCTGGCCGGTGTCACGGTGGGATTGACCGGCTACCTGTTGACGGCGCTTCCCGGGGTCCTGGTCGGCTACGCGGCCGCCATCACCTCCTGGGGGTTGGCGCTGACCGGCATGCTGCCGAACGGCCTGATCGAGATCCCGGTTGCGGCAATCGCCGGCGGCCTTGCCATCAACATCGGCGCGGCGGTGATCCACCTCGACCCGGACGGTGGATGGACACGCCGGGTCCTCTCCGCACAGGCCGAGCTGGGCAAAGCGCTGCTCTGGCTGGCGCCGCTTCTCGCGGTCGCGGCCGTCCTCGAGGCGTACCTCAACCACTAGCGGACGCCTCCTTCGGGCGGATCGGCCTTGAAGACCGCCGGCCGGACGATCCGGGCTGCGCCCACGAAGATGGCCGAGACCACCGCGCCGAACGCCATCGCCACCGGTGCCCCGTAGAAATGGGCGAGCGCGCCCGCCTGGAAGCTGCCGACCGGGCCCACGCCCATCAGCGCCTGCGCATAGAGGGCCATGACGCGGCCCCGGAGATGGTCGGGCGTTGCCGCCTGGATGCGGGTGTTGGTGGTCGCGACGAAGCTGATCTGGCAGAACCCGGCGAGCATCAAGAGCAGGAGGGAGAGCGGGTAGCTCCGGCTGAAGCTGAAGAGGAGCAGAAACACGCACCAGGCGAGGCCGATCAGGAACTGTACGTTGCCGCTGGCCAGCCGGCGCTGGAGGACCGCCAGGGAGAGGGCGCCGACCAGCGCACCGACCCCCTGGGAGGCGGTGAGGAACCCGAACCCGGTCGCGCCGGTGTGGAGCACCTGGTCGGCGAAGATCGGCAGCAGCGTGAATCGGTTCATGGCGAAGAGCGAGAAGACGGCGACCGTCAGCAGCAGCGTCCCGACGATCGGGTCGCGCCGGGTATAGTCCAGCCCCTCGCGGATCCGCGCCAGCATCGACCCCTGGTGGTTCGCCTTGACGACCGCGGGCAGGTTCGTCATCAGGAGCAGCGCGCCGACCGAGGCGATAAAGCTCACCGCATTGATCAGGAAGCAGAAGGAAACCCCGGCGAGGCCGATGATGAGGCCGGCGACCGAGGGGCCGATCACCGCCGAGCCATTGAAGATCGTCGAGTTGAGGGCGATCGCGTTGAGGAGGTCCTCGCGGCCGACCATCTCGATCACGAAGGCCTGCCGGGAGGGCACGTCGATGACGTTGATCGAGCCGACGGAGAGCGCGGCCAGGAGCACCATCCAGTACTGGGCGAGGTGCTGGGAGGTGAGGTAGAACATGACGGCCGCCGGGACGATGAAGGCGAGCTGGGTGCAGACCAGGATCCGGCGCTTGGGAAAGCGGTCGGCGAGCAGGCCGCCGAACTGGCCGGCGACCAGCATCGGCGCGAACTGGGTGGCGATGACGAGCCCGACGTGGAACGCGTCGTGGGTCAGGGTCAGCGCGAGCCAGGGCATCGCGACGCTCTGCATCCATGTCCCCACCGTCGAGATGACCTGGCCGACGAAGTAGAGCCGGTAGTTGCGGTGGCGCAGCGCGCCGATCCCCGCCCTCCGGCCGAAGCCGGGGGAACGGAGAGCAGGGTCAGCCACGTCTGTCGCTCATCCTAGCCGGGCGACTCAGAGCCGATAATTTCAGTTGCGGTGGCCAAGGTTCGAGAGACGGTTGAGATCGATGCCCCGGTGGAAAAGGTCTGGGCGGTCGTCCACGAGGACTTCAAGAACGCCGGCAAATGGACCAGCAGCCTGGACCACGTCGACGTCCTGACGGACGGTCCGATGGAGAAAGGGACCAAGCTTCGCTACACGATCACGACGGGCGCCGGGAAGCAGCAGCTGGAGGTCGAGCACACGACGGTCACGCCCGGCAAGACGGTCGCCGGCCGGTTTATCAAAGGGCCCATCAAGGGGACCTGGAAGTACGCCTACGCCGAAAAGGATGGGGGGACCAGGCTGACCTACACGATGGACTACGAGCCCAACGGGTTCGCCGCGAAGCTCTTCTTCGGGATCATCGAAAGGCAGGTGCCCACCGACCTGAAGCGCACCCTGGCGAGCCTCAAGAAGCACGTTGAATCGGGAAAAGGGCCGAAAAGGGGGGACGTCCCCCCTGTCGACCGTGCTCGGCGCAGCCTGCGCGCGGTCAAACCCGCTAAGCCCAAGAAATGAGGGCCAGACGTTCCTGTCTGGCGGTGCCGGGAAGCAATCCGAGGTTCCACGCCAAGGCCGACCAGTCGGCCGCCGACCAGATCTTCCTCGACCTCGAGGACTCGGTCGCGCCGGGGGCCAAGGTGGGGGCTCGGGACCAGGTGGTGGAGGCGCTTCGCAGCTATCGCTTCGCTGGCAAGGTCCGCACGGTGCGGGTGAACGCCTGCGACACGAGGTGGTGCTTCGACGACATCATCGCCGTCGTGGAGGGGGCAGGCGACCAGCTCGACTGCCTGATGATCCCCAAGGTCGAGGATGTCGACCACGTTCACTTCGTCGCCAACCTCCTCAACCAGCTGGAGTGGAAGCACGGCCTCAACCGGCGGATCGGGCTCGAGCTGCAGATCGAGTCGGCCCGCGGGATGGAGAACATCAACGCAATCGCGGGCGCCTCCGACCGTTCTGAGACGCTGATCTTCGGCCCTGGCGACTTCTCCGCCAGCCTCCGCCTGCCGGAGCTGACGGTCGGGCGGCTGCAGCCTGACTACCCGGGCGACTTCTGGCATTACTTCCTCGCCCGGATGGTCGTCGCGGCGCGGGCCAACGGGCTCCAGCCGATCGACGGGCCCTATGCCCAGGTCCGCGACACGGAGGGCCTGCGCACCTTCGCCGGCCGCGCGGCGATGCTCGGCTTCGACGGCAAATGGGCCCTCAACCCGGTCCAGGTTGATGTCCTGAACGAGGTCTTCTCCCCCCGCCAGGAGGACTTTGACAAGGCGGTCGCGATCCTCGAGGCGTACCGCACGGCGACCGATGTCGAGCAGACCGGAGCCGTGATGCTGGGCGAGGAGATGATCGACGAGGCGTCCCGGAAGATGGCGGCCGTTGTCGCCGAGCGGGGAGAGGCGTTCGGGATGACCGCCCGACCGTGGAGCCCGATATCGGCGGCGAGGTAGAAACCTACCGGGCGGCGTGGGCCGAGGCGCGCCGGGCGGCGGCCGCGGCCAGCCGGACGTGGGCCGAGGGGACCGGCGACGAGCTCGCCGTCGCGATCGCGGCCGGCGCCGCGGCCGACACCGGCGCCGAGTCCTTCGACGACTCCTTCGACACGGTGGCGGGGTTGCTCCTGGCCGGTCGGGGCGCGGACGACGCCGGCGCCTCGCCCGAGCACCGGCTTTTGCGGGCCACGCTGCGCGAGTTCGCCGCCAAGCGGATAACTCCTCGCGCCCAGGCGATCCACCGGGGCGACCTGGACGTGCCGGCCGACATCATCTCCGGCGTTGCCGACCTGGGCCTCTTCGGCCTCTCCATCCCCGAGGAATACGGCGGTTCGCTCGCCGGCCGGCCGGACCATCTCGCGATGCTGATCGGGACCGAGGAGCTTTCCGCCGGGTCGCTCGCTGTCGGCGGGTCGCTGATGACGCGGCCGGAGATCCTCGTCCGCGCGCTCCTCAGCGGCGGCAGCGAGGAGCAGAAGCGGCACTGGCTTCCCGGCATCGCTTCGGGCGAGAAGCTGGTCGCGGTGGCGGTCACCGAACCCGACTACGGCTCCGACGTGGCCGCCATCCAGTGCCGGGCGACCCGGCGAGCCGATGGCGGCTGGTCGGTCAACGGCGCCAAGCTCTGGTGCACCTTCGCCGGCCGGGCCCACCTCGTGATGCTCCTCTGCCGGACCGGTTCCGAGCCCGGCCACCGCGGCCTTAGCGTGTTCGTGCTCGAGAAGCCCAGCGAACTCGGCCACGATTTCGAGCATCATCAAGCGGAGGGGGGTGTTGTTCGTGGCCGGGCGATCCCGACCCTCGGCTACCGCGGCCTGCACACCTTCGAGCTTGTCTTCGAGGATTACCGGCTGCCCGCCAGGGCGCTGGTCGGGGAGGAGGGCCGCGGCTTCTACCTCCAGATGGAGGGCTTCGCGACCGGGCGCCTGCAGACCGCCGCGCGGGCCGTCGGCGTCATGCACGCCGCCGTGAGGGACACGCTCGCCTACACGGCCCAGCGCAAGGTCTTCGGGAAGCCGGTCGCCGAGCACGAGCTGGCCCGCCAGCTGATCGGGCGGATGGGTGTTCGCCTCCACGCTTCGCGGCGCCTTTCCTACACCGCCGCCGCCCTGAACGATGAGGGAGGCGGGCAGGTCGAGGCGTCATTGGCGAAGCTGTATGCCTCACGAATGGCCGAATACGTGACGCGGGACGGGATGCAGCTCTTCGGCGGGATGGGCTACGGGGAGGAGACGGACGTCTCGCGCTATTTCGTCGATGCTCGGGTCCTTGCCATCTTCGAGGGCGCCGAGGAGGTGCTCGCGCTGCGCGTCATCGGCAAGGCGCTCGAGAAGGCCGCGAAACGATGAGCGAGCGGCAGGTCGACCGGCCGTTCGGCCGCTACCTCGAAGAGTTCGAGGTCGGCACGACCTATCGCCACTGGCCGGGAAAGACGATCACCGAGTACGACGACCACCTCTTCTGCTTGATCACCATGAACCACCATCCCCTCCACCTCGACGCCGCCTATGCCGCCGAGCGGACCCAGTTCGGTCAAAACGTGGTGGTGGGCAACCTCGTCTACTCGCTGGCGCTGGGGATGAGCGTCCCCGACATCTCGGGCAAGGCGATCGCCAACCTCGAGGTCGACGGGCTGAAGCACGAGAACCCGACCTTCCACGGCGACACCATCTACGCCGAGACCACCGTCCTCGAGGTGACCGAGTCGGAGTCCCGGCCCGACCGGGGCACGGTGCTGGTGGAGACTCGCGCCTACAACCAGCACGGCAAACGGGTCTGCGTCTTCCGCCGCCGGGTCCTGATCCCCAAGCGCACCCCGGAGAACCTGGAGCGCTTCGAACCCCGCATCCCGAAGGAGGAATCGAATGGCTGACTCACCCGACCTCAAGGGTCGCCGGATCCTCGTCACCGGCTCCAGCACGGGCATCGGCGAGGCGATCGCCCGGCAGGCGGTCGACGCAGGCGCCCAGGTTGCCGGCCTCGCCCGGAGCGTCTCCGACGGGTTCGCGAAGGGGATCCACAGCTTCCGCTGCGACGTCCGCGACGAGGATCAGGTCGAGCACGCCATCGACCGCGCGGCGGAAGCGCTCGGCGGGCAGCTTGACGGCATCGTCGCCAACGCCGGCTACGGGCTCTACGGGCACATCACCAAGGGCAACCCGAAGGACTGGTACGACGTCGTCCAGACCAATGTGATGGGCCTGCTCTACACGGTCTTTTACGGCTATCGCAAGCTGGCCCCGGAGGGCACCCGCGACATCCTGCTGATGTCGTCGATCAGCGGCCGCAACGCCCGGCTGGGCGCGGGCGTCTACGCCGCGACCAAGTATGCGGTGACGGCGATCGGCGAGTCGCTCCGCCAGGAGCTTGCCGAGCAGCAGATCCGGGTGACCCTGGTCGAGCCGGCCACGGTGGATACGCCCTTCTACGACGTCGCGGTCCGCCACGAGGGGGCGGGCGTCATCCCGCGCAACTTCGATCCCCTGACCGCCGCCGACGTCGCGTCCGCCTGCATCACGGCGATGGCGCAGCCGAAGAACTCGGTTTTCAGCCAGATCCAGATGAGACCCAACGGCCAGGCGGTGTGATGTGCCACCGGCGATGGTCGTCCGCGACGGCCTCGAGGGCGTCGACTGGGAGGCGCTCAACGACGCCCTGACGGCCGACCGCTTCAACAACGGGCGCACGCCGGAGGAGCTCCGCCGATCCTTCGAGAACAGCTACGCGACCGCCATCGTCGGAGGCGGCGCGGAGGTTGTCTCTACGGCGCGGCTGCTTGCCGACGGCGTCTGCAACGCCTGGCTGGTGGACGTCTGGACGGCCTCCGCCCATCGCCGCCACGGGCTCGGCTCGGCCGTCGTCAGGCGGCTCCTGGAACGCGTCCCGGGCCATCACGTGGCACTCTTCACCGAGGAGCACCCCGACTTCTACCGCCGGCTCGGCTTCGAGGAGGAGCGGACCGGGATGTCGATCGTCGTCGGCTCCTGGCTGAATCGCCGGTAACGACTAGCTGATCAGCCCAGCCTCACGGGCCTCTTTGACGGTCATTCAACAACCCGGCTCGCCGTAGTTGCCGCAGCAGCCCGTGCGCCGCGGCGCCCGGCGGAGGATGTTCAGCGAGGCGCGGAGCAGGCGAACCGGAAGGAAGCCCTCGCCTTCCGCGATGTTGCGGTAGAAGGAGACCGGGTTTCCCTCTTCGCGCGGAGGGTGCTCGTGACCAGCGCACATATGGTGTCAATTCAAACCATGCCACAGAACCGAGGTGGAACCTAGACTCGTCCAGTGAGGCCCGCCAGCCCGGCGGACCACCAGTCGGAGGGGTACTGAATGAAAGTTCGCCTGCTTGCCCTGGTTTCAGCCTTCGCACTCTCGCTGCTCAGCGCCCTGCCGGCCTCGGCCACCAGCGAAGGCCACGGCTATCTCGCCCTCGGCGACTCGGTCGCGTTCGGGACCGACCCCAACCGGGACGCGAGGGTGGCGTCGAACATGGTCGGTTACCCCGATTACGTCGCCAGCGCGCTCAACGTGGAGGAGGTCAACTCCTCCTGCCCGGGCGAGGCGACGGGCGGATTTATCTCGTTGGGCGGCCTCGACAACGTCTGCCGTCCCTACCGCTTCATTTTCAATCTGCCGCTTCACGTCAGCTACTCGGGCACCCAGCTCGCTTTCGCCGAGAGCTACCTGCTCGCCAACCCGGGCACGCGTTTGGTCACGATCGACCTTGGGGCGAACGACTTCTTCGCCCTCCAGGACCACATCTGCCACTTCGTCCCGGCCTGCATCGCGGCTGGGACACCGACAATCCTGGCCAACATGCAGACCAACCTGGAGACGATCTTCAAGGACCTCCGGGCCACCGGTTACAGTGGCTTGATCGTGGCGCTCACCTACTACTCGCTGCAGTACCCGGATACATCGGGCGCGCAGCTGCTCAACGGCCCGATGATCGCCGCCGCAGCAAAGTACGGCGTGCTGATCGCCGACGGCATCGCGCCCTTCGCGAGCGCGGCCGCGGCCCCGGCCAACCCGCCCGGCGCTGCCGGCACCACCTGCGCCGCCGGCCTGACGATCGTGGATTTGGATCTCAACGGCCATCCGCCTACGCCCAACTGCAACGTTCACCCGACCCAGCTCGGCCACCAGCTGCTGGCAGAGTCGATCCTCGACACGATCGCCGCCAGCTGCCCGGCCCATAGCCTCCAGGGCTGCCTGAATCGCAGCCGCGGCTGAGAAATGACTTCGACGGCGCGGTCCAGCGAGGACCGCGCCGTCCCTCACTCGTAGTAGTTGCCGGCGAGCTCGATCCAGCCCGGGCCAGGGCAGCCGCTCGAGGTATGGGCGTGGGTGCAGTGGACGCCCGGTCGGGGGCCGGGATCGATGTAGAGCAGGCCGTGAACGACGACGCTGTCACCGGCGTGGGCGGGCACCGAAGTCGCCAGGGAGGTGTTGTGGTCCACCTCGAGGGTGTCACCCTGCGGGGTCCTGACCTGCAGGTGCTCATGGGTTCCGACCTGGACCGGATCGGCGACCAGGGTGCCGTCGAAGGTGACCTCGGCACCGGCCCGGCCCGAGGCGATGTCCTGGTGGAGCGCAGCGTCGTCGGCCGAGGCTCGAGCGGCGGGGTTGCCGCAGGCGGCCAGCAGAAGGACGCTAGCCAGCCCTGAGAGCAGCCGCCAGGTCAACCCGGCCCTCATAGATCGCCTTGCCGATGATGACCCCCGAAGCGCCTGCCCGGGCGACGGCCCGAATGTCGTCGAGACTGGCGATCCCACCGCCGTAGATCACCTTGTGCCCGGTCGACGCAACGGTCTGCCGGAGTGACTCCAGGTCCGGTCCGGCGAAGGTGCCGTCGCGCTCGACCACGGTGAGGATGATCCCGGCGAGCGGCAGCGCCTCCCAGTTCGCCAGCAGCTCATGGAGCTCGATCGACTCGCTCGCGGTCCAACCCGAGACCTGGGGAGTGCCGCCACGCAGGTCGAGAGCGCCCATCACACGACCCGGGTGGACGTGGGCGGCGTCCGAGAAGAGGTCGGGATCGCGGATGGCCGTGGTGCCCATCACGATCGCGGCGGCCCCCGCGCCAAGCCATTCGGCGGCGGTCGCCTCGTCCCGCACGCCGCCCGCCACCTGGACCTCGACCCCGGCCTCGGCGACGATCCGGGAAACGATCGCCCGGTTGTTGGCGGCCCGGCCGAGCGCGGCGTCGAGGTCGACGACGTGGACCCGCCGGGCGCCCGCCTGGCGGTGGCGGTGGGCGATCGCGAGAGGGTCATCACCGTACACCGTCTCGCTCTGGAAGTTGCCCTCGGTGAGCCGGACGGCGCGGCCGCCGCGGATGTCGATCGCGGGGATCACCTCCACCGCGGTCAGGCTAGCGTTGTGTCTGGTAATTTGGTCGACCAAATGGCCGCAGGCGACCCTGCGGGGTCGCCGATCAGGACGTCGAGGTCGCCCGAAGGGGTGGCCATGGGACTTGGATTGGGGGCCCCGGCCGCAGGCTGGGGAATGCGGACGCAGCCGCAGCTGCGCCACGACGACGGGCCGGGCCCCCTGAGCCCGATATCGGCGTCCTGAGCGGATCCGTTGTCGACCTCATTGCCAGACACACCGCTAGCGGTAGTTCGTGAACTGCAGGGGAACCGGGATATCCCCGGCGTCGCGGAGCGCCTTTTGCACCGACTGGAGGGCGTCCTTCTCCTTGCTCGAGATGCGCAGCTGGTCGCCCTGGATCCGGACCTGGATCTTCGGGCTCGCCGCCCGGGCGCGCTTCTGGAGGTCCTTCGCGAGCTCGTCGGTGATGCCGGCGTTGAGCTTCACCTCGATCTGGCCCCTGCCCTTGCCGATCGCCTTCGCCTCGCCTGGCTTGAAGAGCTTGGGGGACAGGTTGCGGCGCGCGGCCTTCTCGACCAGGACCTGGTAGGCCGCCCGAGCGCGGTCCTCGCTGGCGGACTCGACGATCACCTCGCCGCCCTTCAGCTCGAAGGTCGTGCCGGTGTCCTTGAAATCGAAGCGGGTGCCCGTCTCGCGGCGCGCCTGGTCGATCGCGTTGGTCAGCTCGGCACCGTCGAACTCCGAGACGACGTCGAAGGAAAACTCGGCCACCTTGTCGCCTAGGTCAGAACCAATGGTAGATGCGGTTGAGCCCCGCGACCACCGCGGCTACCGCCAGAACCATGAGCGCGACCGAGCTGAGGCCGAGGAGCGCGGCGATTCCGAAGGTCCCCTCGTCGACCGGCTCGATCGGCGGCTGAAACCCGCGCAGCCTGACCTCCGGATAGTTGAGGTTGTCCAGGTGATAGCGGTGGGCTCGCTCCTCGAGCTCTTTCAAGATCGCCTCCCCACCGGGAGGAACCGATTGCTTGTCGATTTTCCCGATCGCCTCGCGGAGGTTGTCGCGGCTGTGTCCAAGCTCGATCATGACCAGGTCGAGGGTCTTCGAGGCGGTCTCGTTGGCGTGCTCGCGGCGCAGGTCGGCGATGATGTCGTAGAGGGTCATCTGCGAGCACAAGATTACAATCAAGGTCGCATGAGCATTGAGACCGACACCTCACAGAAGGTGAAGGGCGGTCCTCAGCATCCGAACAGCTGGGTCTACCTCAACGGCGAGTTTCGCCGCTACAACGACGCTCGGATCGGCCTCATGACCCACGCCCTCCACTACGGCACCGGCGTGTTCGAGGGGATCCGCGCCTACTGGAACGCGCCCAAGAACCAGCTCTACCTGCTCCATGCGCCCGAGCACTTCAACCGGCTGCGGCGGTCGGGAAACATCATGAAGATGACCCTTCCTCACTCTACCGAAGACCTCGTCAACCTGACCATCGAGCTGCTCCGTCGCAACGAGTACAAGGCCGACACCTACGTCCGGCCGCTGCTCTACAAGTCGAGCGAGGTCATCGGTGTGCGGCTCGCTGGGATCGACGAGAGCTTCCTGATCTACACCGCGCCGATGGGCAACTACGTCGACGTCGACGCCGGCATCCGCTGCATGGTCTCCAGCTGGCGGCGGGTGTCGGACCAGTCGCTTCCCGCCCGCGGCAAGATCACCGGCGCCTACGCCAACTCCGCGTTGGCGAAGGCCGAGGCGGAGGAGAACGGGTTCGACGAGGCGATTGTGCTGACGACCGACGGCCACGTCTCGGAGGGCAGCGCCGAGAACATCTTCATGTACAAGGACGGCGTCTTCGTCACCCCGCCGGTCACCGACGACATCCTCGAGGGCGTCACCCGCAGGCTGGTGATGGGGCTCATCCAGGACGAGCTGGGAAAGAAGGTCGTCGAGCGATCGATCGACCGCACCGAGCTCTACACCTGCGACGAGCTCTTCATGTGCGGCACCGGCGCGCAGGTCTCACCCGTGATCGAGGTCGACCGCCGACCGGTCGGCGAGGGCGGCATCGGCGAGTTGACGGGCGAGCTCCAGGAGATCTACTTCGGGGCAGTTCGAGGCGACAATCCCAAGTATTCCGAATGGTGCCTCGCGGTTTACTAGACAGATCCCTCGGTTCGTAGCGGCCCCCAACCCGTTCAAGGGATCGTTGGGCTCGCCCGAAGCCGCCGCCGCCATCGCCCGCGGCATACGCTCTGTCCTTCCCTCGGCCGACGTGCTCGAGGTGCCGGTCGCCGACGGCGGCGAGGGGACCGTCGAAGCGCTCGTCGCCGCCGCCGAGGGCAGGTTCGGCAAGGCCACCGTGGCCGATCCACTCGGCCGGCCCGTCGAGGCGGCTTTCGGCCTCATCGAGGGCGGGGCGACCGGCGTCGTGGAGCTGGCCGCGGCGAGCGGGCTGACCCTGCTGCCGAAGGAACTACGCAATCCGCGCGTTACATCCACATTCGGCTTCGGGCAGCTGCTCGACGCAGTCAGAAGGAGTGGGGTGATCCGGATCATCGCCGGCATCGGCGGGTCTGCGACCAACGACGCGGGAGCCGGCATGGGCCAGGCGCTCGGGTTTCGCCTGCTCGATGCGTCCGGCGCCGACTTGCCGCCGGGTGGCGCGGCCCTCGCCCGGCTCGCCTCCATCGATGCCTCCGCCGTCGACCCGGGCTGGAAGCAGGTCTCGGTCGAGGTCGCGGTCGACGTCAGCAACCCGCTCTGCGGTCCGGAGGGCGCGACGCGCGTCTACGGCCCCCAGAAGGGAGCGGACTCCGAGGAGGTCCTGGCCGAGCTGGATGCCGCCCTCGTCAACTTCGCCGCCGTCGTCGCCCGTGACCTCGGGGTCGAGGTCGCCGACCTGCCCGGAGCGGGGGCCGCGGGCGGCGTCGGGGCCGGCCTGGTCGCCTTCCTGGGCGCGCGGCTGACGCCCGGCGCACCGCTTGTCGTGGAAGCCGCCGGACTCGACCGCGCCCTGGCCGGAGCGACCGCCGTCTTCACCGGCGAAGGCCGTGTCGATCGGCAGACCGGGTACGGCAAGGGCCCGGCCGAAGTGGTCCGCCGCGCCGAGCGGGCAGGCGTCCCTGCGGTCATGATTGCCGGGAGTTTGGGTGATGGTTGGGATACGCTCGGCTACCGCGTGTACCCGATAGGCGATGAAGAGCAGACCGTCGAGTACCGGGAGGCCCACGCGGCCGAGCTTGTCGAGCTCGCCGCGGCGAGGGCTGTCCGGGAGCTCGGCACGTGATTGAGGAGCCGGTCGAGAGGACCGATGCCGAGCTCGTGGCAGCCTATCGGGGCGGCGAGGTGCACGCTTTCGAGGAGCTTCACCGGCGCCACGTAGCCAGCATCTACCGGCTGGTCCACCGCACCCTCGGAGATGCCCTGCTCGCCGAGGACATCGCCCAGGAGACCTTCATCCGCTCGCTTCGGACCCTCGACCGGATGGACGAATCGTTCAACTTCGGCGGCTGGCTGCACACCGTCGCCCAGAACCTCTGCCGGGATGAGCTGCGCCGCCGCCGCCGCGACCCGCGGGTGGAGGAGAAGCAGCCTGCCGATCGGGAGATCCTCTATGAGATCCCGGCGCCCGCCCAGCGCTTCGACCCGGTTATCCAGGCCGAGGCGCACGAGCTGCGGCGGCAGGTCTTCGACGTCGCCCAACGGCTGCCGGAGAAGTACCGGCTGGTCCTGACCCTGCGCGAGCTGCAGGGATTCAGCTACCGGAAGATCGCCCGCGTCATGAAGATCTCCGAGAGCGCCGTCGAAACGCTCGTCTACCGCGCCCGCCTGCGCTTCAAGGAGGAGTTCGTCGCCGAGCAGGCCGGGGAGGACATGGACCACCGCGACGTGCTCACCATGCTGAAGCCCTACCTGGCCGGAAAACTGCGCAAGGTCCAGGCCGACGCGGTCCGCGAGCACCTTGCCCGCTGCGTCAGCTGCTCTCGCAAGCTGCCCAGGCGCAAGCCTTCCCCCCGGCGCGCGTTATCGTCTGAGGATCCAATAGATGGTTAGAGTTCGCTTCTTCGACGACGAGACCCTGGAGGGGACCGCCCAGGACCTGGATCTGAACGAGCCCGACTTCCTCCTCGAAATCCACGACCCAAGTGGGCTGGAGAACTCGGAGGTCGCCTGGATCCCGCTATCGGCCGTGAAGATGGTCGAGCTGCCGATCGAAAAGGAGCTGGAGGCGAAGGGTCGCAAGGTCGCTATCCGCTTCCTCGATGGAGAAGTCCTCCGCGGCCACGCCGCCGGCGAGATCAAGCGCCACCGCTACGGCCTCGCTCTCCACCTGCACCCCGAGACGACCGGCGCGCCGCGGCGCCTGGCCGTTCCCTTCTCGGCCATCAAGGCGCTTTTCTACGTCCGCGAGTTCGACGGCCGTGAGGAGGAGGACCACTCACTGCCCTCCGAGGCATACCTCGCACGGCGGACGATGGCGCCGCTGCTCGACGTGCTCGAGGAGATGGACGCCCTGAGCCGCCTCCACCGAGGCGGCCTCCTGAGCGACGCCGAGTTCCAGAGCAAGCGCTCGCAGCTGCTGGAAGTTCTCTAACGCCTTCCAGCAACCGCCACCGAACGGGGTAGGCAATCCTTGCCTCCCCATCTTTGGGGAGGCAAGATACGACCAGATGGAGCTCTCTCCTGCAACATTGGTCCGATGAGCAGCGAACATCCGAGTGTCATCCCGATGATCGCCTACCGGGACGGACCCGCAGCCATGGATTGGCTTGCAGCCGCTTTCGGATTCGTCGAGAAGACTCGGATCCTCGGCGAGGGCGGACGGCTCAGTCACGGTGAGATGCAGGCCGGCGATGGCACCGTCATGCTCGCCACGCCGAGTCTCGACTACGAGGGCCCGGCCGCGCACCGCGAGCACTGTGAGCAGGCGCGGGCCTGGTCGACGGTCCCCTTCATCATCGACGGCGTGCTCGTCTACGTCGGCGACGTGCAGGCCCACTTCGAGCGGGCCAGGGGGGCGGGTGCGCGGATCTTGAGCGAGCCCGAGGATGGCCCCCGCCGCTACCGGGTGGAGGACCTCGAAGGACACCGCTGGTTCTTCATGGAGCGCTGAGCCACCAGTCGGCGGCGTTCCAGCTGTCAGTCGCCAGGGTCGGGGTGGGCGCGAAGTTGTGGAGGCGGTTGGCCCGCTGGACGACCGAGGGCCAGAGGTAGAGCGGGATCGTGCACCCGTAGCTGAGCCACTCCCGCCCAGCGTCGTGGTAGGCGGCGCGCCGCGTGCTCACGCTCAGGGTTGACGCGCCGGTGGCGAACTCCTCGTCGAGGCGAGGGTCCTGGCAGCGGCTCCAGTTCCTCCCCGCTGGATTGGCGGCGCTGGGCACTGCCGAGCTGACGGCGAAGGGGCCCCAGGCGGCGGCGTCGGGCTCCCAGGTGTTCGAGTAGAGGCTCATGTCAAACCCGCCGGTCGCATTCGGTCCGTCGCCGGCGAAGAACCGGGCGCGCGCCGCGCAGGACGCAGACACGCTCGCCCCTGCCGCGTTCCATTGCCGGATCAGCTCGCCCTGCTCGACCTGCCGGGGTTCGCTGTCGCAAACCGTCAGGAGGCTGAACGCGGGTCTGCTCGCGGCCAGGATCACGCGCGCATCGGCGAGCGAAAGGCCGGCGCCGGCGGACTGCGGATCGACGCCCAGCAGCGGCGGGAACAGCCCCGGGCTGACCGTCGCGGCGCCGTCGAAGGCGGCGTCAGCGAGCGCCTTCCTGTCGATCACGCCGGCCAGCGCGGCGAGGATCCTGGGGTCGCCGAGCCAGGGCGGGGGCCGGCCGCTCGCGGTGTTGGTGCCATGGTTGGGGCTGAGGAACTCGCCCTGCAGGCTGGCCGTCGTCAGCAGGCTTGAGCCGGGAGCTCCCTTGAGCTCGGCGGCGTCGCCGGGAAGCAGGTGGAAGCCGACCTCGGCCTCGGCTGCCTGGAGGCCCGCGACGAGCGCTGCCTTGCCGTTGTAGAACCGGTAGGTGATGCCGTCCAGCCAGGCGCCGCGCGGCCGGCCGGCCGCGTAGCGGGGGTTGGCCGCGAGATCGATCAGCCGGCCCGGGACGGCGTCGCTGAAGAGGAACGGCCCGGACACGACGTCGGGATGCTGGAAGAAGGGATCCGCGGGCCACCCCGCCACCGGGGTCGAGGCGAGCCGGTGGGCGGGCAGCAGGCGTGCGCGCGGTCCGAGGACGTCGAGCGCCGGATAAAGGCCGCTGCTGACGTCGCCGGCAAGCCCGCAGGCGCCTCGCGGCCGGGGTCCGAAGTGCCAGACCACCTCCGTCGCCGACTTCCGCTCCTGGCTCGCGATGTGGTCGAATCCGCTCGGATCACGGGCGGGCAGGGCTCCCGAGCAGATCGCCTCGACGGTGAAGACCAGGTCGTCAGCAGTGATCGGCGCGCCGTCCGACCACCGGAGGCCGGCCTTGAGCTTCAGGTCCACCGTCATCGAAACCCCATCAGCGCCCGCCTTGACGTCGCCGTTCGCCACCGTCGGCACCTCGCGGAGAAGGTCGGGGCGGGCTTTCAGGTCAGGCCCGAGCGACCAGAGCGGGGCGAAGAGCAGACTCGCCACGCGGAGGTCGCTGGCTGTCGTCGCGTGGATCGGATCGAGCGTGTCCGGGGCTTCCCAGTCGGCAAGCACCAGGTTGCCTCCGAGGTTGGCGGCCGGCTCCGGCGAGTAACCCGACGCCGCCGAATCGGCCTGGGGTGACGGCGCGGGAGCCATTTGACAGGCCGCCAACAGCGCCACCAGGAGCAGAGCCCGCTTCAATCAGAGGTGAGACTAGGCGAACCGAGCGTAGAATTCAGACGCAATGAGCGAAAGCAACGGAAAGCCCATTTCCAAAACCAGGGCGACCTTCAAGGTCAAGGCCGGCCTGGCCGAGATGCTGAAGGGCGGCGTGATCATGGACGTCGTCACCGCCGAGCACGCCCGCATCGCCCAGGAGGCCGGGGCATGCGCGGTGATGGCCCTCGAGCGCGTTCCCGCGGACATCCGCCGGGACGGTGGAGTCGCGCGGATGAGCGACCCCCGCCTGATCAAGGAGATCCAGGCCGCGGTGACCATCCCGGTCATGGCCAAGGCCCGCATCGGCCACTTCGTCGAGGCGCAGGTGCTCGAGGCGCTCGGCATCGACTACATCGACGAGTCCGAGGTGCTGACGCCGGCCGACGAGGAGAACCACATCGACAAGCACGCCTTCAAGGTGCCCTTCGTCTGCGGCTGTCGCGATCTTGGCGAGGCACTTCGGCGGATCGCCGAAGGGGCCGCGATGATCCGCACCAAGGGCGAGGCGGGCACCGGCAACGTCGTCGAGGCAGTCCGCCACATGCGCGCCGTGAACTCCGGGATCCGACGCCTGAGCGGCATGAACTACGCCGAGCTCGTCCACGAGGCCAAGAACATCGGCGCCCCGGTCGAGCTCCTCGCCGAATGCCAGAAACTGGGCCGGCTCCCGGTCGTCAACTTCGCCGCCGGAGGCATCGCGACCCCGGCCGACGCGGCGCTGATGATGCAGCTGGGGGTCGACGGGGTCTTCGTCGGCTCCGGGATCTTCAAGTCGGGCGACCCGCTCAAGCGGGCCAAGGCGATCGTCGCCGCCACGACCTACCACGACCGGCCGGACATCATCGCCCAGGTCAGCGAGGACCTCGGCGAGCCGATGGTCGGCATCGAGATCCCGACGCTCCCGAAAGAAGAGCTTCTCGCCTCCCGCGGCTGGTAGCGAAAGCTCAGCTAATCGGGGTCATGGCGCTCCAGGGCGCCTTCCGCGAGCACCAGCGGGCACTCGAGTCGGCCGGCGCCCGCACCCGGCTGGTGCGCCTCGAAGAGGACCTGGCGAGTCTCGACGGGCTTGTCATCCCCGGCGGCGAGAGCACGACGATGACGATGCTGATGGAGCGGATGGGCCTCTTCGACCCGGTGCGTGACGCCGTCCTGAGCGGCCTGCCGACGCTGGGGACCTGCGCGGGGATGATCATCCTCGCCCATCACGTGAGCGACGGGATCGACGGTCAGCGCAGCTTCGACGCGCTCGACATCGACGTCCGCCGCAACGGGTACGGCCGGCAGCTCGAGAGCTTCGAGGCGCCCCTCCAGCTGGAGGGCGACGAGGAGGCCTTCCCCGGTGTCTTCATCCGGGCGCCGCTGCTCGAGGACACCGGGAGCACCGAGGTCATCGCCCGTCACGAGGGCCGGCCGGTGGGCGTGCGAAAAGGCCGGATGATGGCGCTGGCCTTCCATCCCGAGCTCAGCGGCGACCTCCGCATCCACCGCGAGTTCCTGCGGCTGGCCCGGTCATGAGCGTGACGGTTCGGACCGCCAGCTTCCGCGACCTCGGCCGGATCGAGGAGATCCAGCGGGAGGGTGGCGGCGAGCTCTCGGAGACGGCCAGCCGGGGACCCGTGCGGCTCTGGTCGCTGGTCAGCCAGACGCTCTCCGCGATCCTCCCCGCCCTCTACCACGAGACGCTCCTCTTCGTTGTCGAGGAGGACGGCAAGGTGATCGGCTTCATCCAGGCCTCCAACCGCCCGGCGGCGGTCGGCCTGGTCGGCGCGACCACGCTGCAGGTGCTCAACCTCTGCGTCGACCCCGCTGCGGACACCGACGACGCCGCCCGCCTGCTGATCGAGCACCTGACCAACCAGGCCCTCGAGAGGGGGGTGCTCCGCCTCTTCGTCCGGCTGCCCCTCGAGGATCAGCTGACCTCCATCTTCCGCAAGCACAGCTTCCGCCAGTACGCGGTGGAGAGCGTTCTCTACACCGAGAAGCCTGCCGGCAAGCCCTGCCCCGAGCTGCCCGGCCTGCGCCCCGAGCGCGGCCGGGACCACGCCCTCGTTTACCAGCTCTACCGCAAGCTCACGCCGCGCGGGATCGCAACCATCGAGGCGCCGACCTACAAGGAGTGGCGCGCCCTCCAGGGCGAATGGTTCGGCCACCACCCGATCCGCGGCGAGTCGGACGAGCAGTTCGTCGTCGACCGGACCGAGATCGTCGGCTGGCTCCGGGTCCAACAGAGCTCGAGCACCCGGCCCAGCACGCTCTCCTTCATGGCGCTGCCCGAGGATCACCTGCCGGATGAGCTCGCCGACCACGCGCTGGGCTTGCTGGGAGCCCGTCCCGGACCGGTCTGGTCGAGCCTCCGTCACTATGATTCGCACATGATCGAGGCTCTCCGGAGGCGGGGTTTCGAAACCCTCGTGAACCAGTCGCTGATGGTGAAGGAGCTCGCCCAGCGGGTCAGCGCGCGCGAAAAGGGAATGGTGCCCGCGTTCGGTTGATGTCCGAGCCCCTCAGCAGCGGCAGCGATGCTGCCTGGGATTCCGAGATCGAGCTTCTCGCCCAGACCCTGCCCACGCATCTCTACCAGGCGCTCCACGAGCGGATCGACCCCACCGAGCTGCTCGAGATCGTGCTCGACCTGGGGCGTGAGCCGGAGGCGCGCGTCCCCGGCCGCGAGGTGCTTCTCGGCGACCGCGCGGTCACTGCTGCCGACCTCGACTACGTCGCCAACCGGGTCGGCCAGTTCGGCGACGACAACCGCGCCGGGATTGAGCGGACGCTGCACCGCGTCTCCGCTATCCGCAACCGCGGCGGCCGCATCGTCGGGCTCACCTGCCGGGTCGGCCGCGCCGTCGGCGGCACGGCCGAGATCATCCGCGACATCGCCCTGACGGGGAAGTCGATCCTGCTCCTCGGGCGCCCGGGCATCGGCAAGACCACCATCCTGCGCGAGTGCGCCCGGATGCTCGCCGACGAACAGCGCAAGCGGGTGGTCATCGTCGACACCTCGAACGAGATCGGCGGCGACGGTGACATCCCCCACCCCGGCATCGGGCGCGCTCGCCGGATGCAGGTGGCCACGCCGCTCCTCCAGCACGCGGTGATGATCGAGGCGGTCGAGAACCACATGCCCGAGGTGATCGTGATCGACGAGATCGGCACCCAGCTTGAGGCGGAAGCGGCCCGGACGATCGCCGAGCGCGGTGTCCAGCTGATCGCAACGGCCCACGGCCAGACGCTCGAGAACCTGCTCGTCAACCCGACCCTCAACGACCTCCTGGGTGGCATCCAGAGCGTCACCCTGTCGGACGAGGAGGCCCGCCGCCGGGGCACCCAGAAGTCGGTCCTCGAACGCAAGGCGCCGCCCACCTTCGACGTCCTGGTCGAGATCCAGGACCGCGAGCGCGTCGCCATCCACATGCCGCTCTCCGACGTCGTGGACTCCGCCCTGCGGGGCGACCTGCCGGCTCCCCGGATCCGGCTCCGAACACGCGACGGCCGTGTCCTCTCCAATGTCGAGGAGGATCACCGCGAGGCGCCGCCGGAAGCGGTCGCCAACGGTCGCCTGGCCGTCCCCGGGGCAATGCCATACGCCCCCACCAAGAAGCCCCGCAGCGTCTTCGCCTACGGGGTCAGCCGAAGCTACATCGAGCACGCCGCGCGCGACCTCGACCTGCCGCTCCGCATCCTCGGCAACCCGGAGGGCGCCGACCTCGTGCTGACCTTGAAGAACCACTACCGCAAGCGGCCCGACAGCATCCGGCAGGCGGAGACCTCGGGCATCCCGATCGTCTCCCTTCGCAGCAACACCGTCACCCAGGTGAAGGAGGCGCTGGCAACGCTCTACGCCGGCGAGCTCGGCGGCGACCCCACCTCCAAGGCCCTGGACGAGGCCCGTGACGCGATCAACCGCGTCAAGACGACGCTTCGCCCCCTCGAGCTGTCGCCCCAGAACGCCTACGTGCGCCGCCTCCAGCACCAGCTCGTCGATGAGAACGGGGTGGAGGCGAAGAGCACCGGGAAGGAGCCCCAGCGGCGGCTGCGGATCTTCCCGGCCGGCACGGAATAGCTTTCGGCCCAGCCGGGTGGCGGGAGTCTTCATCACGTTCGAAGGCCCGGACGGCTCGGGGAAGTCGACCCAGGTCGAGATGCTGGCACGGGCCCTTGCCGCGCACGACCCGCTGGTCGTCCGGGAGCCGGGAGGCACCGAGCTCGGCGAGATGATCCGCGACCTCCTCCTCCACCGGCCGGAGGGGATGTCCGCGATCGCCGAGATGTACCTCTTCATGGCCGCCAGGGCCGAGCTGCTAGAGGAGCGGATCAAGCCCGCCCTCGCTGCCGGCCGGGTGGTTATCGACGACCGCTACCACGACTCGACAGTCGCCTACCAGGGAGGCGGCCGATCGGTTGACGTCCCCTGGCCGCCCCACTTCCCGAAGCCCGACCTCACGATCCTCCTCGCCCTCGCCCCGGACGACGGGATCGGCCGCCTCGAGCGCTCGGGCAAGCTGCTCGACCGCCTTGACGCCGAGTCGCCCGACTTCCACCGCCGAGCGGCGGCGAAGTACGATCAGATCGCAGAGGCTGAGCCGGACCGGTTCCTTCGCCTCGACGCGACGGCGGATCCGGACCGGATCCATCAACAGGTCATGCAAAGGGTGGGCCAGCTGTTGTGAAGCTCGTTATCGCGGTGGTCCAGGGTGAGGACGCGAACCAGACCGTGCAGGCGCTCTCCACCGCCGGGATCAGCGTCACCAAGATGGCATCCTCGGGCGGGTTCCTCCAGCAGGGCAACGCGACCCTGCTCATCGGTGTGGACGACGACAAGGTCGGGGACGCCATCCAGCTGATCCGCGACAACTGCCGGGAGCGATCCCAGTACATGACGCCGATGCCGCCGATGGTCGAGCCGGGTGAGTTCTTCATGCCCTACCCGGTAGAGGTCCAGGTCGGCGGAGCGACCGTCTTCGTGGTCGACGTGGAACGCTTCGAAAAGCTCTAACGGGCAAAGGGGGGCTAGCCCCCCTTTCCAGTCCCCCCGCTCGGCGCTACGCATTGGTGTCGATTCAAAGAACTCATTCGCCCGGATGAATCCGGCCTACGCGCCACGCTTGAGTCGGGGGCGTCCTTCCTGCTGGCCATCAGGCGGAAGCCACGGTCGTTACGATGCCGGACGTGATCTCGGTCCGCGGGCTGCGGAAAAGGTTTGGTGCGGTCCAGGCGGTCGCCGGGGTGGACCTGGCGGTTGACTCCGGCGAAGTCCTCCTCCTGCTCGGGCAGAATGGCGCCGGCAAGTCGACCACGCTTCGCTGCCTGGGCGGCATCCTTCGGCCGGATGCGGGCGAGATCCTGCTCGACGACCTCCGCCTGCCGGGCGACCTCGACTCGGTGCGCACCCGGCTCGGCGTCGTCCCCGACCTCGCCCGCCTCTACGGCCGGAACACCGCATGGGAATACCTCGAGCACTACGGCGCGATCTACGGCGTGCCGGCCGCCGAGCGGCACGAGCGGATCGGCGCCCTCCTCGACCGCTTCGAGCTGAGTGACGCCTCCCATCGCATCCTCAGCTCCTACTCCCGCGGCATGGCGCAGAAGGTCGCCCTGATCCGCGCCACCCTGCACGAGCCGCGCTGGCTGTTCTGCGACGAGCCGACGGTCGGGCTCGACCCGGTCGCCGCGGCCGACATGCGCCGCTACCTGGGCGAGCAGCGCGATCGCGGCGCCGCCGTCATCGTCACAACCCACATCCTGGTCGAGGCCGAGCTTCTGGCCAATCGGGTGGCGATCATGCGCCACGGCCTGGTCGTCGCCGACGGCACCCTCGCGGCGCTCCGCCGCTGGGCTCACCCGACTCGCCGGTTCACGGCCGTGCTCAGCGGCGAGCTCGCCGACCGGGAACCGGTCCTGGCGTGGCTGAACCGGCACAGGGCGGAGCCCGTTTTCGACGGCAGGAGGCTTTCCTATGGCGTTCGGTGGGAGTGGCCCGACGCCGAGCTGGCCGAATTCGCGGCCGAGCTGCAGCGGCATCTCTACCGCAGTGGGGCCCCGTACTTCGAGCTGTCCGAGCAGCAGCAGAGCCTCGAGCAGGTCTACCTGAAAGCGATGGCGGAGGCCGCCGACCAGCCGGCCGAGGCATCCGCACCGGCGAACATCCCCGGGCTCCGGCCGAGCCGCCTGCTGGGCTCGCTCCGCGACCAGCCCCGCCGCCTTGCCCAGTTCCTGCCCTTCTACGTCAGCTCCTGGTGGCGGCGCGGCGACCTCAGCTGGGTGATGTACCTCAACGCCTTCGTCCTCCTCCTGGTGGGAGGGGTGTCCCTCTTCGGCAACGCACCCGGAAACCTCGGCGGGCTGGCGGGTCGGATCCCGCGCGGCGCCGGCCTCGAGGCCGGCCTCCTGCTGCCCCTCTTCTTCATGTCGTTCGCGCTCCTGGAGTCGATCAAGAGCTCGATCGGGATCTGGTGGGAGAAGGCGCAGCAATCGCTCGAGGTGCTCCTCTACACGCCCCTCGACGACCCCTCCCTGATCTGGCTCGAGGTGCTCCCGGGCGTCGTGGTGAGCGGCGTCTACGTCACCTTCTGGATCGCCGCGGGGATGACTCTGATGACGATCCTGGGCCGGCCCGCGCCCTGGGACCTGCTGCCCGTCTTCGCCTTCGTCGCGGTCGCCACCGCCTACTGGGCCGCGATGGGGCGGCTGCTCGGCTTCATGCTCTTCCCCCGCGAGGGGGCCGCGGGCGGCGCCTGGTCCTTCCTCCTCTCCCCGATCTCGGCCGCGGTCGCCGACCTGCCGCTGGCGCTCTTCGTCTTCCGCTCTCCCTTCGCGCTCGTCTCCCTGCTCCTGCCGGTGGCCGCCTGCCTGGCCCTGACACTCGTCACCGGCGCCAGCTTCGACCGCGAGCGGCTGCTGGAGACCGGCGTCGGTCGGGAGCGCGGCCGGCGCCGGTCCTGGCTGCCGCTCGAGCAGCTCCGCCGCCACCTCCCGGCCCTGGCGGCGGGCGTCCTGCTGGCGGTCCTTCCCGCCGTCGTCGGTGGTGCCCTGGCTGCCTCGGCGGGCGTCCACTCCTGGCCCGACGTGATTGCCTTCTTTCAGGGTCGCCCGGCATTGGAGCCGGTCGCCGGCGCCGTGGCCGGTGGCGTCTCCCCATCCGGGGTGGCGATCGCGGCAGCGGCCATGGCCGGCGTCGTGTCCGGCTTCGCCCTCCTGCTCCTGATGCTGGCGGTCACCTTCGCCGCCTTCTTCCTCCTCGGCCTGCCCGAGCTGCTGCTCCTCCCTGCCGCGGCGGCGCTCTGGGGCGCCGAGATCGGCTTCGGGCCCCATGCCCCGCTGCAGGGATGGCTCGGCCTGGCAGGCGGGATCGTCGTCCTCGCGCTGACGATCAACACCGCGGCGGGCCTTCCGCTCTACTCGGCGCTCGTCTTCGGAGCCGGCTCCCGGATCGAGCGCCTGCGGGCCGCCTGGGCCGACTACTTCGCCCTCTATCGGGGCCTGGTCATCCCCGTCTGCGCCGCGTTCGGCCTGGTGGTGGTGGCCCTCCTCCTGGTCAACTGACCGGCCCGAGCGAGTCGGCCAGCTTTCGCCAGATCCCACCCACGCCGTGGGTCAGGTTGGAGAGGACGAGGAGGCTGACGCCGTCGGCGGGAGAGTGAAAGGCGCGGGCGCTGACCCCGTGGTCCTCGCCGGTGTGGCCGAACCAGGTGCGGCCGCCGCGCTCGACGATCCGCTGCCCGTACCCGAAGCCGGTGTCGCCGGCCTTGCTGCTGGCCCAGGTGGTCAGCACGGCACGGCGGGTGGCGGCCTTCAGCAGGCTGCCATCGTGGAGGGTGAGGAGGAACTTGAGGAGGTCGCGGCTCGTCGAGAACGCCCCGCCGTCCGGCGACCCGGCGAAGGGCAGCAGGTCCTCGTTCGTCCGCCAGGACCGATCGTCCCCGTCCGGCGGGAGATATCCGAGGGCTGTGTCCTCGCCCAGCTCGTCGAAGGGATCGAAGGCGGAATCGGCCATGCCGCAAGGCTCGAATACTTCCCTTTCAATCGCCGTCGTGAAGGGAACGCCGGCGGCCTCCTCGATGACGAGCCCGAGCACCAGGTAGCCGGCGTTGCAGTAGGTCGCGGTCGGGCCCGGCCGAGATCCCCGCGGAAGCGCCGCCAGGATCGGGAGGAAGTCGCTCGCGCGCCGCATGGCCGGGGTACCCAGCGCCCGCCAGAGATCGGGGGTCGAAGGGTCCTCGTCGGGAAGGTAGTCGGGCAGGTTTGACGTGTGCGTCAGCAGGTGGTGGACGGTCGTGGCCTCGTCCAGGGCATCGGGGTACCACTCGCGCGGAAGAACGTCGCGAACGGCCGCGTCGAAAGCCACCAGGCCTCGGTCGGCAAGCCGCGCCACGGCTGCCGCGGTG
>DATCOZ010000266.1:0-6775 GCA_036564345.1 Candidatus Dormiibacterota bacterium
GGCTACTTACGCAGCGAGGGCGAGCTGGTTGTGCTTGTTGGCACTTGTGTTGTTTGCGCTGTAACGCTCACGCCTTCGACTCGCAATCCCGAAGCCCAACTACCCCGTCGAGACCGGACGCCCCCACGTCAGAAGTGAACTCCGTTGGCTGAAAGTCTACCCCGCTGCGGGGTGGTCCAACCCGGGCACACCCAGCTCTTCGAGGCGGTACCCGCCGGGGTAGCCGCGATGCCGCTCGCGCGTCATCAAACGAGGAGTCGCGCGCCGCGGCAGCCGTGCCACGACCCGCGCCCGGACGCGCAGCGCGACGTCGATTCCGCGCCTGAGCCAGGCCGGCGGATGGCGGTAGCCGAAGGCGTCGAGGAGCTCGTCGTCGAGCAGAGCCAGCACCGCCGGCCGGATGAGCGGCCGGAGCGGAGCCGGGTACCAGGAGAGGAAGAGCCCGAGGGTGTCGTCGGCAACATGCCGGCTGCTCTCCGAGAAGCGAAGGTTGTCCCGCTCGAACCGGTCGCTCCATTGCTCGAGCTCCTCGAGCGAGGCGGGGATCTCGCGGATGTTCATCCGCCGGCCCAGCGCCCGCCAGTAGGCCAGGGTCGCCAGCTCCTCCTGTTTCGTGTAGCGCCGCCAGCCATACTTCCGGTTCCAGCGGAGCGGCACCAGCACGAAGGTTGCCAGCACATAGAGATAGTCCTCGTTCCGGATCTCGTAGCGTCCGTGCATCCGGTTCAGGCGCCGGTTCGCCTCGCGGCCCCGCTCGCTGTCCATCCCGTTGTCGAGGATCTCGGCCAGGATCAGCTCGGTGTCGTCGTAGCGCTTCTGGGCCCGCTCGCGGAACTCGCCGGTGCTGTCGAGCAGCTCGCTGATGGTGGGGATCCCGTAGGTCTTGAAGAAGGCCAGGCTGAGCGACTGCTCGACGTCCCACGGAAAGTCGTGGTTGGTGCTGAGGAATGAGATCCGCTCGAAGTCCCGTTCGGGATCGAGGCGCTCGATCTCCTCCACCACCCCGCGCCCGGCCACCGCCTCCTAACCTCTCCGGAGCGCGCGGGCCATCTCGCGCTTGGCGTCGGCCTCGGCCAGCGCCTCGCGCTTGTCGAACTGACGCTTGCCGCGTGCCAGCCCGACCTCGACCTTCGCCTTGTTGCGGATGAAGTAGATCCGGAGCGGGATCAGCGTGTAGCCCTTCTGGCGCACCTTTCCGATCAGCGTGTTGATCTCCTGCCGGTGGAGGAGGAGCTTGCGCGGCCGCATCGGCTCGTGGTTCTGGAGGTTGCCCTGGGCGTAGGGCGAGATGTGGACATTCTCCAGCCAGGCCTCGTTGCCCGCGATCCGTACGTAGCCGTCGCGGAGGTTGGCACGGCCGCCGCGGAGGGACTTCACCTCGGTGCCGAGGAGCTGGACCCCCGCCTCGTACTTCTCGTCCACGAAGTAGTCGTGAAAGGCGCGCCGATTGGTCGCGACTTCCTTGAAGTTCGACTTCTCCTCGGTCAAGGCAGGAGCTGCCGCGCGGGCATCGGCCGCCGGCTGGGAAGCTGCACCTCCTGGACCAGGTAGGCGCCCTTCCCGGTGCCGACGAGGAGGCCGTCGCCGTCGACCCGAATGACCTCTCCCGGCTTGCCGGAGCCCTCCGCCGGCCGCCCGCGGAGCACTTTGAGCTGGCGGTCCACGAGCGTCGCCGCCGTCCCCGGCCAGGGGTCGAGACCGCGCACCCGGCGGTCGATCTCGGCCGCGGGCACCGACCAGTCGAGATCGCCGTCTTCCTTGTGGAGCCGCGGCGCGAGGGTCGCGGCGGCGTGATCCTGCTCGCTCGGTGGAAAGCGCTCCAGGTCGGCCAGCACCTCCACCAGAAGGGCGGCGCCCAATTCGGCGAGCTCGGCTGTGAGGGCTGGGGCGGTGGTCTCAGGGCCGATCGGCACCGAGCGCTGGGCGAGGATCGGGCCGTGGTCGAGCTGCTCGTCCATGAGCATGATGGTGACCCCGGTCCCGGCGTCGCCGGAAAGGATCGCCTTGTTCACCGGCGCCGCGCCGCGGTGGCGCGGCAGCAGCGAGGCGTGGACGTTCACGACGCCCCGGGGTGCTATCTCGAGGACCTCGGGCGGGAGGATCTGCCCGTAGGCCACCACCACCATCAGCTCCGGGTTCGCCCAGCGGATCTGCGCGATCGCTTCCGGCGAGCTGACCCGGTCCGGCTGGTAGACGTGCAGGCCTTGCTTCAGGGCCGCCTGCTTGACCGGGGTTGGGAGGATCTTGTTGCGGTGCCCGGGCCGGTCGGGCTGGGTGATCACGAGCGCAACCTCATGGCGTGCCGCGATCAGCGCTTCCAGCGAGGGAACGGCAAACGCCGCCGTGCCGGCGAAGACCAGGCGCAACGGGGACGGGCCTCGAGTCCCCGGGGTCAGGCCTCGACCACCGCGTCTTCCTCGTCGTCGTCGAGCTCCTCGAGCTTGCGCAGGGTGTCGAGGCTCGTCAGGCGGTCGATGAAGAGGATCCCGTCGAGGTGGTCGAGCTCATGTTGGTAGGCGCGGGCGGTGAATCCCGTCGCCTTGATCCGGACGCCCTTGCCGTGCCGGTTCCGGCCCTTGATCACGACGTCCTGGTAGCGGGCCACCTCTCCCACCCAACCGGGGTAGCTCAGGCAGCCCTCGTAGCCGACCTGGACGCCCTCGCCGCGAACCAGCTCGGGGTTGACCAGCCCGATGACCTGGTTCTCGTCGCCGCGGACGACGAAGACGCGGAGCCCCACCCCGATCTGAGGTGCCGCAAGCCCGGCGCCGGGTGCGGCGAGCATGGTCTCCGCCAGGTCGTCGATCAGCTTCACCACCGAAGCATCGACCTTGGGCGCCTTCTTCGCCTTTTCGCGCAGCGTCGGGTGATCGAAGCCGTAGATCGTCCGAATTGCCATTCGGGCTCAAGTCTACCCAGCGGGAACCGGTAATCTAACCGGCAGGGAATGGCTCCCAGAGACCTCCTGACCCCGTTGCTTGGGCAGCGCGAGGAGACCCTCAAGGTGTTCGCCACGCTGACCGAGGCGGATCTCGAGCGCTTCGACGACGGCAGCGGCTGGACGATCCGCGCCATCCTCGGCCACATCGCGAGCGCCGAGCTGGGCGAGGCGTTCTTCATCCGGACCGCGGCCCAGGGCGACACCATCCACATGGACGCCGAGACGCGGGACGGCTTCAACCACGACGAGGTCGGCAAGACCGCAGGCTGGTCGCTCAATCGCTGCCACGCCGAGCTGACCGATTCGCGCACGACGCTGGTCGAGGTGTTCAGCGAGCTGACCGAGGATGACCTGGACCGGTCGATCCGCTGGCCGGAGTGGTCGGCACGAACGATTCGCGCATCGATCCCCTACATGCTCGAGCACGAGGACAGCCACGTCGACCAGATCCGCAACGCGTTGGGGCGCGACTGAAAAAAAGCCATCAGAGAAGGCACCCTCGCCGCCTCCGGCGGCACTCCCCCACTGCGTAGCGGAGCAAGACTCGACTCAGCTGAGGCCACCGATTAGTCGAGCCGGAAGGGCTTTCCCCGATCTACATGACGGGATCCACGTCATAGCTCCAGCCCCTGCCCTTGGGCGCCAGGTGAGCGAGGCGGGACAGGTCCTTGCCGCGCAGCGTCACCTGCCAGCGGTAGGAGGCGCGCAGCTTGAGGATGAAGGCAGGTGACGGTCCGAGCAGCTTCACGTCGGCGATCGACTCGCGGACGATCCCCGTCGCCAGCCATTCCGCGCCATCTCGGGCGGTGCTCGCGGCCCGGTCGGGGTCGTCGTCGGAGTAGGTGAGGACGGCGAGCTCGGCGTAAGGGGGAAAACCGAAGATCTCGCGCGAGGGGAGCTCCTCGCGGTAGAAGCCGAGGTAGTCGTGCGCCGCCGCGCGGCGGAGGGCATAGTGGTCGGGGTTCGAGGTCTGGACGACGACCCGCGCCGGGTGCCCGGCCCGGCCCGCTCGACCCGCCACCTGGGTGACCAGGGCGAATGTGTTCTCCGCGGCCCGGTAGTCGGGGAAGTGGAGCGGCAGGTCGGCGTCGACGACTCCCACCGCGCTCACCGCGGGCAGGTCGAAGCCCCGGGCTACCAGCTGGGTTCCGACCAGGATGTCGGCTCGGCCGCTGGCGAACGTCTCGTAGATCTCGAGGTAGCGCTCCTCCCCGCCCGCCGTGTCGCGGTCGAGGCGGAGGATCCGCGCCGCCGGCCAGAGCTTGCGGGCCATCGACTCCAGGCGCTGGGTGCCGATCCCGAAGGCGCGGATCTGCCGCGAACCGCAGTAGGGGCAGTGCGAGGGCAGCGGCTCCCTGTAGCCGCAGTAGTGACAGGCGAGGCCGTCCAGCTCGAGGTGCTGGACGAGCGCCACCGAGCAGTTCGGGCACTGGACGCTCTTGCCGCAGTCGCGGCAGAGGACGAAGGTGGCCATGCCCCGGCGGTTGAGGAAGAGGATCGCCTGCTGCTCGGACGCCAGCACCCCATCGACCACCTGCCGCAGACGGCGGCTGATCGGCGTCCGGTTGCCCGCCTCCGACTCCTCCCGCATGTCGACCAGCTCGATCTCCGGTCGCGACCCGGTGACGCGCTCCGGCATTGCGGCCAGGACCAGGCCGCCGGTCTCCGTCTCGCGGAAGGTCGCGACCGAGGGCGTCGCCGAGCCGAGGACCAGCCGCGCCTCGGTGAGGATCGCCAGCCGGCGGGCGACCCAGCCGGCGTCGTAGCGAGGCGTGCGGTCCTGCTTGTAGGAGGACGAGCCCTCCTCGTCGACGCAGACCAGGCCGAGG
The DNA here is from genome assembly GCA_036564345.1 of Candidatus Dormiibacterota bacterium. Lineage (GTDB taxonomy): Bacteria > Chloroflexota > Dormibacteria > Dormibacterales > Dormibacteraceae > UBA6019. Next base: position 4,771 of record DATCOZ010000266.1, read on the forward strand.
CGCGGCAGGGGCGCGAAAACCGCCGAGCGGGAGCCGACGACGATATCGACCTCACCGCGCCGGGCGCGCCACCACTGCTGTGCGCGCTCCAGCTCGGTCAGCTGCGAGTGGAGCACCGCCAGCCGGCCGCCGAAGCGGCGCGCGAAGCGTACGACCAGCTGCGGCGTAAGGGTGATCTCCGGCACCAGCACCAGCGACTGCCTGCCGTCCACGCGTGCCGCCTCCGCCGCCGCCAGGTAGACCTCCGTCTTGCCGCTCCCGGTGACGCCGTGAAGGAGGACCTCGGGATTGCCGCGGATCGCCACCAGCGCCTCACGCTGGGCGGGCGTCAGCAAGCGTGTCGGCTCGGGCGGGCCGCCGGAGCCGGCGGCCTGGGCGAGAAGGCGGCTGTGGACGTGCTGGCGGGCCGAGGGCCCGGCGCCGCTCGAGCGCCCGCCCCGGATGCGTGGCGGAAGCATGGCCCTGATGCACTCCAGCAAGGGCACCCAATAGTGATCGGCCATGTCGCGCGCCAGCTCCAGCTGATGGGGCAGGAGGAGCGGCTCGCGGTCGGCTCGCTCGATCTCCTTCAGCTCGATCCCGGGGTCCTCGTCGGTGAGCGCGACGACGTAGCCCCAGACCGTCCGCCGCCCGAAGGGGACGAGCACCCGATGGCCCGCCACCACCTCCATCCCGGCTGGGACACGGTAGGTGTAGTGGCCGCGGTCGAGGGCACGGGCCGCCTCAACCGCAACCTCGGCGAACCTGGCCAGCGAGAACCTTCCTAGGGCCCGGTGGTGGGTGCCGCGCCGGTTGAGAACATGTCGACCGGCTGGACGGGGATCGCCGTCGCCGGGATGCTCGGGTCGGTGGCGCGGCCGACGCGGCTGAATGTCATCGACGAGTCGTACACCCGCTTCAGCGAGCTGCTCGGGTCGGTGCCTTCCAGGTGGAGGTCGATCCGCTGGAGGTGGTTGCTCGTGGTCAGGTACGCGGTCATGGTCGCGCGCGCCGATTTCAGGAAGGCCGTTTCGGTGTCCGGGGCCACCGCCACCGACATCAGCTGTTCCAGCTGGTCCGGTGCCGGCGTGATCGTGTACAGGTTGTAGAAAGCCCCGCTGCTGAAGGTGGTCGACCTGCCGCTCTTCTTCGCGAGCAGCACGGTCTCCCGGAGCAGGTTCAGCCGGACGCCGGGATAGAACTGATTGAAGAGGGAGGCAGAGCCGAGGAACCAGTCGCGGGTCGTCCCGTGGGGCCGGACGAAGAGGTAGACGTCGTTGATGACCAGGTCGTAGCCTCCGACCGCCTTGCCGGCGTTGTCGAGCTGGCTGAGCACGAAGGAGACGTTATCGTCGCGCTCCTGACCCGCGGCCGAGAGGCGGATCCGGTTGACCATGCCCTTGGGGATGCTTGCGCCGCTGTCGAGCAGGGTGTCGGTGTAGGTGAAGGCGGCGCCCTTCTGCTCGACTTCCCGGATCGCTCCCGCCACGGTGGCGAGATCGGCGCCCCCGGCGCTGCTGCCGCATCCGGCGGAGAGCAGCAGGGTGATGAGGAGAGGCGCAAGGCGGTTCACGGCAGTCGACCGCGGACGGCGTCGAGGATCCGGTCGGCCATCTGCCGCTTGCTCGACCGCTCGAGCTCGAGCCGCTCGCCGGTGCTGAAGAACATCACACCGGCATTCTCGTCGCTGCCGAACACTCCGCCCCGGATGTCGTTGGCGACGATCGCGTCCAGCTTCTTGCGGGCGAGCTTTTCGGCAGCGTGCTGCTCGAGGTCGGCGTCCTCGGCCGCGAACCCCACCCGGAAGACGCCCTCGGCCAGGCTGTCGCGGCTGAGCTCGGCGAGGATGTCGACGTTCTTCTCCAGCTTCAGATCGAGCGTTTCGAGGTCCTCGCGGCGGATCTTGCCGCCGGCCACGCGGGCCGGCTTGAAGTCGGCCACCGCCGCGACCATGATCAGGAGGTGGGCGCCACCCAGCGCCTCCCGCAGGGCCGCCAGCATGTCGTCAGCGGATTCGACGTGGCGG
>DATCOZ010000267.1:0-4567 GCA_036564345.1 Candidatus Dormiibacterota bacterium
GAGCCGGTGGGAGTCGTCGGCCGAGCACTCGGCGAGGGCCGCGGTGACCTGGGCGACGACGACGGGTGAGGCCTGCCCGGCGTCGTGCTGCTCCTGCTGCTCGCCGACGCAGATGATCGTCGCGAGGCCTGCCACGAGCGCGGCGCCCGCCTTGCGGGCGACCTGCTGGTCGGTCTCCCCCATCGCCCGCCGCTCGGAGTGGCCGACGATCGCCCACTGGCAGAACCCGGCCAGCATGGCGGCGGAGACCTCGCCGGTGAAGGCTCCCGACGGCTCCCAGTGGCAGTCCTGCCCGCCGAGCTCGATCCCGGTGCCGTCGAGCAGCTCGAGCACCCCGAGCAGCCAGACGAAGGGCGGGAACAGGGCCACGGTCACCAGGTCCTGGCTCTGGGCGGCGACGGTGATCCCCTGGACGAGGGCGGCCGCCTCCCCGGCGGTGATGGGGTTCATCTTCCAGTTCGCCGCCAGCACCGGTTTGTTATCCACCGCCTTCCTCCTCCTTCAATATCGCAACCCCGGGAAGCACCTTGCCCTCCATCGCCTCCAGCGTGGCGCCGCCGCCGGTCGAGATGTGCGAGAAGCCCTTCAGCCCCAGCTTTTCGATCGCCGCGGCGGTGTCGCCGCCGCCGACGAGCGAATAGGCCCCGGATGCTGCGATCGCCTCGCCGAGCGCCCGGGTACCCGCGGCGAACTCGCCAATCTCGGATACTCCGGCGGGCCCGTTCCAGACGATCGTGCCCGCCCCGCGCAGCCGCTGCCGGAACAGGTCGGCGGTGGCGGGCCCGATGTCCAGGATCCGCCAGCCCGGTTCGATCCCGTCCACCCCCGCCACCCGCGTCGGAACGCCCGGCTCGACCTTCTCGGCGATCACCGAGTCGACCGGCAGGAGGAGCTTGTCGCCGCCCTCGGCCTCCACCTTCCGGGCGGCGTCGAGCGCCTCGTCCTCGACCAGGCTCGAGCCGACCTCGGCGCCCCGGGCCTTGAAGAAGGTGTTCGCCATCGCGCCCACGATGCCGAGGGTGTCCACCCGCGGCAGCAGGTGCGCGAGCACGCCGGCCTTGGTCGACACCTTCGCGCCGCCGACGATCGCGACCAGCGGGCGCTTCGGCTCGTCGAGGGCGAGGTGAAGAGCCTTCAGCTCGGACAGCATCAGGTAACCGGCGTAGGCGGGCAGGTGGCGTGCCACCCCGACCACCGAGGCGTGCGCCCGGTGCGAGGCGGCGAAGGCGTCGTTCACGTACAGGTCGCCGTGCTCGGCCAGGCCGCGGGCGAACTCGGGGTCGTTCCTCTCCTCCTCGGAGTAGAAGCGGACGTTCTCGAGCAGCACCGTCTCCCCCTCGCGCATGTCACCGACCGGCTCGAGGCAATCGTGGACGAAGCGGATCCGCATCGCCTCGGCCACCGGGCGGAGCGAGAAGTCGAGGTTCGGCTTGCCTCCCGGCCGCCCGAGGTGGGACATGACCACCGTCCGGGCCCCCATCTGGCTGAGCTTGTCGAGGGTCGGGCGCGCCGCGCGGATCCGGGTGTCGTCGGTGATCCGCCCCCGCTCCAGGGGGACGTTCAGGTCCTCGCGGACGAGCACCCGGACGCCCCGCAGCTCCAGCCCGTCGAAGCAGGCTTTCAGAGCTTGGCTGCCATGAAGGTGATGAGGTCGACCATCCGGCAGCTGAACCCCCACTCGTTGTCGTACCAGGCGACGACCTTCGCCCAGTCGCCGCCCTGCATCAGCGTCAGCGGCGCGTCGACGATCGAGGAGTGCGGGTCGTTCTTGAAGTCGGAGGAGACGAGCTCCTCGTGGCTCACCGCCAGGATCCCCCGAAGCGCGCCGCTGGCCGCCTCGTCGAAGGCCGCGTTCACCTCGTCGGCGGTCGTCGACTTCTGGAGCTGGACCGTCAGATCGACGACCGACACGTCGAGGATCGGCACCCGGAAGGCCATCCCCTGGAACTTGCCTTTGAGCTCGGGAAGCACCTCGGAGACCGCGCGGTTGGCGCCGGTGGAGGTCGGGATTATGTTGTCGGCGGCCGCCCGCGCGCGGCGCCGGTCCTTGTGCGGAAGGTCCTGCAGCTTCTGGTCCGCGGTGTAGGCGTGGACCGTGGTCATCATCCCCCGCTCGATCCCGAAGCTGTCGTTGAGGACCTTGACGACCGGCACCAGGCAGTTGGTGGTGCAGCTGCCGTTGGAGACGACGTGCATCGACGCCGCGTCGTAGCCCTGCTGGTTGACGCCCATCACGAAGGTGTAGTCCTGGTTGGTCGCGGGGGCGGAGATGATCACCTTCCTGGCGCCGCCCGAGTCGATGTGGACGCGCGCCCTCTCCGCGTCGGTGAAGAGGCCGGTCGATTCGACCACGACGTCGACGCCGAGGTCCCGCCACCTGAGCGCCGCCGGGTCGCGCTCGCTCAGGAACTTCACGGACCGGTCGCCTACCTTGATCGTCCCATCGCTCGCGCTGACCGGCGGTCCGAAGGTTCCCAGCGCCGAGTCGTGCTTCAGGAGATGGGCGAAGGTAGGGGCGTCGCCGAGGTCGTTGACGGCCACGATCTCGACCTCTGGATTGAGCTGACTGGCAGCCCGATAGATGTTGCGGCCGATCCGGCCGAACCCGTTGATCCCCACTTTTATCGTCATGGGCTAAATCGTAGGAGGTCGGCGAATTCAGCTGGCGGTGCGGCTCACCTCGACAGCCCCCTCCGAGATCTCGACCAGCCGGCGCAGGCGGTGGTTGACCGCGGACTTGGACAGGTTCATCTGCACCGCCAGCTCGGCGAGGTTGAGCTCCGGGTTCTCCTTCCGCCAGCGGGCCATCTCCTGGAGCGACGGCGGCAGCGTGTCCAGCCCCTGCTCCTGCTCGAGCTTGTTGATCGCGTCGACCTGGCGCATCGCCGAGCCGATCGTCTTGTCGATATTGGCGGTCTCGAAGTTGATCCGCCGGTTCACCTGCGCCCGCACGTCGCGGACGACGCGGACGTTCTCGAACTCCATCACGGCGCGGTTGCCGCCCATCAGCTGGAGGCAGCGGGCGATCCCCTCGGCGTCCTTCACGTAGACGACGTGCTGGCCGGCCCGCTCGACGACGCCGGCGCGGACCTGGGCCTCGTGGAGGAGGCAGAGGAGGACGGTTGCCCAGCCCAGGGTTGGCGCGACGAGCTCGAGGTGGTAGCGGGTGGAGGGCGCGTTGACCGAGCCGCAGCCCAGGAAGAAGCCGCGGAAGAAGTTCTTGCGGTCGCAGGGCTTGGCGGGCAGGGCCCGCGCGGCAGGGATCGTGAAGCCGGGCTCCATGCTGGCGGGCAGTGGAACCTCGATGAAGAAGGCGGTCCGCTTCGCGTGGCGCTCAGCGTGGTACTTGGCCTCGACCTGGGCCAGGTTCCGGGAGAGCCGCACGACCTTGCGCGCGACCGAGTTGCGGAGGAGCGAGAAGTAGGCGGCGTTGCCGTTGCCGGTGTGGATGAGGCGGCCGCGCGTGGAGTAGAAGATGCCGGTCAGCTCCGCGAGCTGGCAGCAGGGACGGGCCGGGATCAAGCCAGAGAGCTCGCTCTTGACCTCAGACGAGAAAGAAATCGGACAACCTCCGGACGAGGACTCCTCCGCCCCGGGTTCCAGTCTAGCCCTCGACTTGACGGGCTGCCACTAACATTGAAACCAAGGTGGCCACAGCCAAGGAGACCCGGCACACAGCCCTCGGTCTCGACCCGGAGCGCCTCCTCACCATGTACCAGCAGATGGTCCTGGCGCGCGCCGTGGACCGCCGGATGTGGGTCCTCAACCGCCAGGGCAAAGCGCCCTTCGTGATCTCCGGCCAGGGTCACGAGGCGATCCAGGTCGCCGCGGCGACAGCACTTCGCCCGGGGATCGACTGGCTCGTCCCCTACTACCGCGACCTCGCCTTCTGCCTCGCCCTCGGCCAGACCGCGCGCGACTTCATGCTCTCCGTCTTCGGACGCGCCGAGGACCCCAACTCGGGCGGCCGGCAGATGCCCTCCCATTTCGGCAGCTCTCTGCTCCGGATCATGACCAAGTCGAGCGTCGTCGGCACCCAGATCTGCCATGCGGCGGGGATCGCCTACGCCTCCAAGATGCGCGGCCTGGACGAGGTCGCGGTCACCTGCATCGGCGAAGGCGGCACCTCCCAGGGTGACTGGCATGAGGGCCTCAACTGGGCCGGCGTCCACCGCCTTCCCTTCATCTGCATCGTGCAGGACAACGACTACGCGATCTCCGTGCCGCACCGGCTCCAGATGGGCGTCGACAGCGTCGCCAAGCGCGCGATCGGCTACGGCATCGCCGGCGTGACCGTCGACGGCGGCGACCTGCTGGCGTCATATGACGCGATGAAGGCGGCTGTCGATCGAGCCCGGGCGGGCGACGGCGCCACCCTGATCTCGGCCAAGGTGGCCCGCTTCACCTCCCACTCCTCCGACGACGACCAGCGCCGCTACCGCCCCCAGGCCGAGCTGGAGGCGCTGCTCCGGCGCGACCCGATCGAGCGCTTCCGCGGCTACCTGTTCGACGAGGGCGTGATCGACGAGGAGACCGACGACCGCATCCAGCAGGAGTGCACCGCCGA
>DATCOZ010000308.1:0-5963 GCA_036564345.1 Candidatus Dormiibacterota bacterium
GGGCATGCCCCGGCCTGCCTCCTGGCCGGAGCGCTCGAACGCGGTGCCCGACCGGCCCACCGACCTCGGCTGGGCGCGGACCGAGCCCGTCCGGAGTATCCGCTACGCCCTTCAGAAGGGGATGCTCATCCCCTTCACGGAGGTGATGGCGCACCCGACGGTAGAGGGCGAGGAGTGGGTCCAGGAGCTCGACCGGCCGGTCATCCTGGCCTCCAACCACACCAGCCACGCGGACACTCCCCTGCTCCTCTACGCGCTCGGCGACCGCGTCCGCGAGCAGACCGTGGTGGCCGCCGCGGCGGACTATTTCTACAATCGGCGCCTGGTCGGCTTCCTGACCAGCCTGTGGCTCAACACCTTTCCCTTCTCGCGCACCGGCAGCCCGCGAGAGGTGCTCCACCGCTCCAGCCAGCTGCTCAAGTCGGGCTGGAACCTGCTCGTCTTCCCCGAGGGCACCCGCTCGACGAACGGCGCCCTGCAGGAGTTCACGCCCGGCGTCGGCCACCTGGCGACCGAGAACCGGGTCGACGTGATCCCGATGCACCTGCGGGGCGCCCACCGGATTATGCCCAAGGGCCGCGACCTGCCGCTGCCGGCCAAGGCGACGATCCGGATCGGAAAGCCGCTCAAGGTTGCCGAGGGGGAATCCTCGCGGTCCTTTGCCGACCGGGTCGAGAAAGCGGTCCACGCTCTTGCCGACGGCACCGAGTCGGTGGAGGTCACCGGGTCGTGGATCGATCGCTGGAACGCCACCCGGCCGCGGGCGACGCGTCGCTGACAGCGGAGCCAGGTTGGCGCTCAGGTAGACTTCGGACGGTTGGCAAGATCATCTCGACCGAACTCCCGCGGGCGTAAGCCGGCTCGCGCGCGCCCGACGGTGGTCGCGCCGGAGGACCAGAAGGAAGAGGCGATCGCGATGGAGGCCACCGTCACCCAGGCCCTTCCCAACGCGATGTTCGAGGTCGAGCTCGAGAACGGCCACAAGCTGATCGCCTACGCCGCGGGCCGGATGCGCCGCTTCTTCATCCGGATCACGCCGGGAGACCGGATCCGGGTAGAGCTATCCCCCTACGACCTGACCCGGGGTCGAATCGTCTACCGATACCGGGACTAGACGCCAGGAACGAGGCCTATGTTTGGCCCCACCCTGCCCTCCCCGCGGGCGGGGAGGGTGAAATAGGGAGAAATAGAAACCCTCCCCATGCATGGGGAGGGCAGGGTGGGGCCAATCGCAAGGCCTCGGCGCTCCGCTAGAACAGCGACTCCGTTGCCATCAGAGTGATCACGTTTCCGTAGAGGTCCTTGATGTGGGCCTGGATCAGGCCGCTTGCCTGGAGCGTCGGGTATTCGGTGATTACCACGCCCTTCGCCTCCAGCCGCTTGATCTCGGCGTTGAGGTTGTCGGTCGTGAGCATGAAATGGGGGGCGAACCCCACCTCCGCCTGGAAGCGCGCGGCCATCTCTTCGCCGTGGACGTCCGGCCGAAGGAAGCCGAACCGCCAGTTGGCGCCGGGCAGCGCCGCCGTGGCGAAGGAGAACTCCTCATCGGCCTGGTCGGTGATCACCTTGAAGCCGAGCTTGTCGGTGTAGAAGTCGAGGGCCTCGCGAACATCGGGCACGTACATCGCGATCAGCGCGTCTGGGGTGAACATCCTGAGAAGATATACCCCAAGCGATGTCACATTTTCGAGTCGAGCGTTACGGTCCAGGCGAGCAGGCGACGAAGTTCAAGCCGGGCGATTTCATCCTGACCCACCGCAACCATGCCGTCTCCCGCATGATCCGCCTTGCCCAAAGGGTCCGCGGCCGCGAGCGCAAGTACTCCTATTGGAGCCACGCCGGGGTCATCGTTGACCAGGATGGCTCCCTGGTCGAGGCGGAGTCGAAAGGCGTCCTGCGATCACCGCTGAGCAAATACGCGCCCGAGGAATACCACCTGGTCGATCTCGGTGACACCGCCGGCGATCGCGACCGCAAGCAGGTGGTGGCCTTCGCAGAGAGCCTCGTCGGGCAGCCGTTCGGCCTCCTGGACCTGTTCAGCGTCGGGCTTTCGCTGTTCACGGGCGCCAAGGTCAACGTCTCCTACGAGTCGCACCTGATGTGCTCAGCGCTCGTTGCGCGCGCGCTAGAGCGCACCGACGCGATCTTCCCGGACGAGCCGTCGCACATGCTTCCGGCCGACCTCGCCCGCTTTTACGGAGTCGAGGCGCCGAGCGGCTAAGCGGCGAGCGCCTCTTCGAGCTCCAGGCGCGAGGGCTCGACCAGGACCCGGCCGTCAGGAAACAGGATGGTCGGGACGGAGCGGAAGCCGCCGTTGATCCGCTGCACGAGCTCGGCCGCTTCCGGCGCGAGATCGATGTCGATGTACTCATAGGCGATCTGCTGGGAGTCGAGCACGTGCTTTGCCATCCGGCAATCCCCGCACCACGTCGTGGCATAAACCTTGATCACACAAGTTCCAAGCAGCTTGATCGAACGGATATTCCCAGAGGCCCCGGATCTAGACGCCGATCGGGTGCCAGACCGTCTTCATCTCCATCAGGTCGGTGATCGCCTGGGGCGTCAGCCGGCCCCGCCAGCCGTTTGCCTTGACGATCCGCTTCACGTTGGCGGCGCCGGCCTCCTGGACCGCCGCCAGCTGCTCCGGCGTGCAGCCGGAGGCATCGATCGCGTTGACGTCCATGTGGGCTGCGAGCCAGGGCAGCAGCTCCCTGCGGAAGCCGCTGATGACGTTTACCACGCCGGCGGGGAAGTCCGAGGTAGCGAGCACCTCGCCCAGGGTGAGGGCGGCGAGCGGAGCCTTCTCCGAAGCCAGCGCCACGACTGTGTTGCCGCCGGCCAGGGCGGGCGCGATCCGCAAGACGAGGCCGGCAAGGGCCGGCTCCTCCGGCGCGACGACGCCGACCACGCCGGTGGGCTCAGGGATCGTGAAGTTGAAGTACGGCCCGGCGACCGGGTTGACGGTCCCCATCACCTGGGACAGCTTGTCCGTCCAGCCCGCGTACCAGACGAACGCCTCGACGGCGGAGTCGACCTCGCGGCCGGCCCGGCGCCCGCCGCCCAGCTCGGCGATGAACTGCTGGCGCCGCCCGTCGAGCATCTCGGCGGCGCGGTAGAGCACCTGGCCCCGGTTCATCGCGGTCCTGCCCGACCAGCCGGGGAAGGCGCCGCGGGCGACCTTGACAGCGTCACGGAGGTCCTTGCGGGATCCCCGCGGCACGTTCACGTCCGCAAGCGGCTGGTAGGCGCGGCCCGACTCGGAACGGATGAACTCGCCCCCCACGTAGAGCTTGTAGGTCTTCCGGACAGCAACCCGGTCCGGCATCTCAGCTCAACTCCAGGTAGGCGGCCAGCCCATGGAGGCCGCCCTCCCGGCCGAAGCCGGACTCCTTGTAGCCGCCGAACGGGGAGGTGGGGTCGAAGCGGTTGAAGGTGTTCGCCCAGACCACGCCGGCGCGCATCTGCTGGGTCATCCAGAGGATCCGCGACCCCTTCTCGGTCCAGATCCCGGCAGAGAGCCCGTAGGGCGTGTTGTTCGCCTTCTCGACGGCCTCGGCCGGTGTCCGAAAGGTGAGCACCGAAAGGACGGGGCCGAAGATCTCCTCGCGCGCGATCCGGTGCGACTGGGAGACGTTGGTGAAGATCGTCGGCGGGAACCAGAAGCCCTTGGCGGGCAGCTCGCAGGGAGGCTGGTAGATCTCGGCGCCCTCGCTCCGACCGGATTCGACTAGGCCGGTGATCTTCTCGAGCTGCGCCCGCGAGTTGATGGCGCCGATGTCGGTGTTCTTGTCGAGGGGGTCGCCCAGGCGGAGGGTGTCGACGCGTCGGCGGAGCTTCTCGAGCACGGCGTCGGCGATCGACTCCTGGACGAGGAGCCGGCTGCCGGCGCAGCAGACGTGGCCCTGGTTGAAGTAGATGCCGTTAACGATGCCCTCCACCGCCTGGTCGAGCGGGGCGTCGTCGAAGACGATGTTGGCGGCCTTGCCGCCGAGCTCGAGCGTCAGCCGCTTGCCGGTTCCCGCGGTCGAGCGCTGAATCAGCTTGCCGACCTCGGTCGAGCCGGTGAAGGCGACCTTCCTGACGTCGGGGTGCGCGACCAGGAGAGCGCCCGTCCTGCCAGCGCCGGTGATTATGTTCACCACCCCCGGCGGCAGGTCGGCCTGCTGGCAGATCTCGGCGAAGAGGAGCGCGGTCAACGGCGTCGTCTCGGCCGGCTTGAGCACGACGGTGTTGCCGGCCGCGAGGGCGGGCGCGATCTTCCACGCCAGCATCAGGAGCGGGAAATTCCAGGGGATCACCTGGCCGCACACGCCGACCGGCCGCGGAGATCGGTTGGGGAACGCCCATTCCAGCTTGTCGGCCCAGCCGCCGTAGTAGAAGAAGTGGGCGGCGGCGAGCGGCACGTCGACGTCGCGCGACTCCTTGATCGGCTTGCCGCCGTTCATCGTCTCCAACACCGCAAGCTCGCGAGCTCGCTCCTGGATGATCCGGGAGATCCTCAAGATGTAGCGGGCGCGCCGCGCGGGGTTCAGGCGGGCCCACGACTCCTGGGCCTTCGCGGCCGCCTCGACAGCGCGGTTGACGTCAGCCTCGAGCGCCTCCGCGACGTCGGCCAGCGTTTCCTCGGTGGCCGGGTTGATGGTCCCGAACCACTTGCCTGACTTCGGCTCCACGAGCTTGCCGCCGATGAAGAGCCCGTAGCGCTCGGCGATGCTGACGTGGTCGGTCGCCTCGGGAGCCGGTTGGTACTCGAAGCCGCGTGTGGCAAGCGCTGTCTCGCGCCGCTTGGTGAGCGCCACTAGGGCACTCTAGTCCAACGTGAAGTAGTCGCCCGACTGGTAGGCGCCCGACTTCTCCTTGGCGAGCTGCATCAGGCAGTCGTTGAGGAGGCTGGAGGCGCCGATCCGGAACCGGTCCGGGGTCATCCAGTCGGGGCCGAGGGTCTCGTGGAGGATGACCAGGTAGTGGATCGCCTGCTTCGCGGTACGGATCCCGCCGGCCGGCTTCAGGCCGACCTGCCGGCCGGTCTCACGCTGGAAGTCGCGGATCGCCTCCATCATCACCAGGGCGACCGGCGGGGTGGCTGCTGGGCTGATCTTGCCAGTCGAGGTCTTGATGAAGTCGGCTCCCGCCGCCATCGCCAGCACTGAGGCGCGCCGCACGTTGTCATAGGTGCCCAGCTCGCCGGTTTCGAGGATCACCTTGAGATGGGCCGCCCCGGCCGCCTCCTTGATGGCGACGATCTCGTCGAAGACCTTCTGGTAGTCGCCGCCCAGGAAGGCGCCGCGGTCGATCACCATGTCGATCTCGTCTGCCCCCGCGGCAACGGCCTCCCTCGTCTCCGCGAGCTTGATGTCGAGGAAGCTTTGGCCGGAGGGGAACGCGGTCGCGACGCTGGCCACCCGTACCTGGCTGCCGCGCAGCTGTTCGACGGCGGGACGGATCATCGAGGGGTACACGCAGATCGCCGCCACGCTGGGGATCGACGGGTCGGTCGGATCGGGCCGGATGCCCTTGGCGCAGAGCGCGGCGACCTTGCCCGGAGTGTCCGCGCCCTCCAGGGTGGTGAGGTCCATCATCCGGATCGCCAGCTCGAGGCCCCAGACCTTGGAAGCTTTCTTGATCGAGCGCTTACCGAGGGAGGCGGCCCGCTCCTCCACGCCGACCTGGTCGACCGTGCGGACACCTCCCATCAGGGAGCCGAGGTGCACGAGGGATGAGATCGCCATATTCAGGCGGAGATTACTCTCCCGGGAGGTCGTCGCCGAAAGCCCCACCCCCCTTCGGGGACCTCCCCATGAATGACGCTTCTATGTCATGTCAAGTCGCTGAAGGAGCTTGAAGAAGCGGCGGGCGAGGTAGCGCTTTAGGCAGCGGCGAATTTCTCGAGGTGACTTGCCCTCCGCAGTTCGGCGAGCGATGTACTGCCGAGTGGCTGGGTCGACACGGCCGCGAGTGAGTGC
>DATCOZ010000315.1:0-7281 GCA_036564345.1 Candidatus Dormiibacterota bacterium
TCGGCAGGGAGTCGACGTAGGTCGACTTGAGCTTGCTCAGCTGGCGGTGCTCGAGGATGCGGCCGATGATCGGGTGTTTGTCGCGGAGCGCCTCGAGCGTCTCGGCGTCGGTCGAGTAGCCGGTCTTGATCCGCTTGCCGACCGGCAGCCTCAGGTCCTCGAAGAGGAACTTGGCGAGCTGCTGGGGGGCGTTCAAGTTCACTTTCACGCCGGCGGTCTCCTCCGCCAGGGTGGCCACCTCGGTCTCGATCGCGGCGAGCTGGCCGCCGAGGTCCGCTGCGACCTCAGCGAGGTAGGGCACGTCGATCGCGACCCCCTCCGTCTCCATCGCCGCGAGGACCCGAGCCAGCGGCAGCTCCACCTCGTGGAAGAGGTAGTCGACGCCCAGCTCGCGCATCTCGGCGGCCAGCCGGGGGCGGAGGTTGTAGGCGGCCCGGGACCGGCCGGCGGCGTAATTGGCGGCGTCGGCGATCTCGGTCACCGACGGCTGCCGCGCCGTGCGTCCCGTGCCGAGCAGCTGGTCGGTGGGAACCAGGTCCATGCCGAGAAAGTCGCGGGCGAGGTCCTCCAGCCGGGGGTCGCGGGCGCCGGCGCCGAGGAGGTAGGCGGCCAGCGAGCTGCTGAAGCCCCAGCGGTAGGGATGCGGGTCCACGCCGTCGAGCGCGAGCTGCATCTCCTTGACGTCGTGGCCGAGCAGCTCCAGGCCGCGGAGCAGCGGGGTGACCTCCTCGACCAGCTGGTCGAGCGGCAGGTTGGCCGCGTCCCCCTCGTGGCGGAGTGGCAGGTAATACGCCTGGTCGGCGAAGCCGAGCCCGAGGCCGACCAGGAGGCCGCCCCGCGCTGGGCCGTCCCAGAGGCCGAAGACGCCGACCTCCTCGCTCTTCCGCAGCCGATCGCCCAGCTCGGCCAGCTCATCGCCCCCGGTCACGACCCGGACGCCCTCGGCAGGCGCGACGGGCTCGAAGGCGAGCGTCGGCTGAAGCGGAGCCTGGACCGAGTCCGGCAGGGGGAAGCGGGCCAGCAGCTGGCGGAACTCCAGCTCGTCGAACTTGCGGCGCGTCGCGTCCGCGTCATAGCGCGTCCAGCGCGACCGCTCCAGGTCGAGAGTGACGTCGACATCGCGGCGGATGGTGACCAGGCGCTTGCCGAGCCGCACCCGGTCGGCGTTCGCCTCGAGGGCGTCGCGCACGCGACCCGGCTTCAGCTTGTCGAGGTTGGCGAGCAGGTTCTCGATCGAGCCGAACTCGCCGATCAGCTGCGAGGCGGTCTTCTCCCCGACCCCGGGGACGCCCGGGATGTTGTCCGAGGTGTCCCCCCGGAGCGCCTTGTAGTCGATCAGCTGGGAGGGCTCGAGGTTGTATCGCTGGCGGACCTGGGCGGGACCGTAGGTCAGGGTGTCGGTGATCCCCCGGCGCGGCACGAGAGCGTCAACCGCGTCGGTGACGCACTGCAGGCAGTCGAGGTCGCCACTGACGATCGTCACCGCCATGCCCATCTCCTCCCCCTGCCGGGCGAGGGTGCCGACGATGTCGTCGGCCTCGAAGCCGGGGATGCCGTAGATGGGGATCGAGAACGACTCCAGCACCTCGCGGACGCGCTGGATCTGGGGCCGGAGATCGTCCGGCATCGCCCGGCGGCCCGCCTTGTATTCGGCGTACTCCTCGGTCCGGAACGTCGGCCCGCCCATGTCGAACGCCGCGACCGCGTATTCCGGCCGCCCGGCCAGCACGATCGCCAGCATCGACGTGAAGCCGTAGACCGCGTTGGTGACCTCGCCGGCAGTCGTGCTCATCGGCGGAAGCGCGAAGAAGGCCCGGTAGATGAGGCTGTGGGCATCGATCAGGATGAGCCGGCCCTTGCGGGCCTTGGGAGGCATCAGCCGAAGTTTAGGGACCGGGGTTGAAGGCCCTCTTCAAGCTCGTGAGGTAGCCGGCCGGCAGGGCCAGGGAATCCCACTGCGCGGGTGAGAACCAGCCCACCTCCCGATGCTCGGGGCTGAGCACGACGGCCCCCGGAGCTGCCAGCCGGCAGCGGTAGACGAGTACGAAAACCTCCTTGCCGGGCACCGGCCGGAACGCCCGAGCGTCGACCAGCTGCTCCACCACCGGCTCGAGCCCGATCTCCTCGCGGACCTCCCTGACCAGGCAGTCCTCGGGCCTCTCGCCGCGCTCCAGGCGGCCGCCCGGCAGCTCCCACTGATCGCGCTCGTTGAAGAGAAGGCAGGCGCGGCCGGCGTCGACGAGCACCGCCTTGACGGAGATCGGCAGCCGGTACGGTTCGGGGTCGGCCATCGAGGAGTGCACATAGAATGGGCTCAGGAGGTGCTGGAATCGACGGTTTGATCGAGGTCGCGGTCGACAGCATCCGTGTCCATATGCCGACCGGGCAGCACGTTGTGATCCTCAAGGAGAAGGGTGCCGAGCGCTATCTCCCGATCTGGATCGGCGTCTACGAGGCCAACGCGATCGCGCTCAAGATCACCGGCATCACCCCCGACCGGCCGATCACCCACGACCTGATGGCGAGCGCGCTGGGCCAGCTCGACATCGGCCTCAGCCGGATCGTCGTCACCTCGCTGGCCAATGACGTCTTCTACGCCCGGCTGCACCTCCGCCAGAACGGCCGCGATCTCGACGTCGACGCCCGGCCCAGCGACGCCATCGCCCTGGCGGTCCGCATGGAATGCCCGATCTTCGTCGCCGACGAGGTGCTCGAGAAGGCGGGCGTGCTGCCCGAGAAGGAGGACGAGGAGGGCGGAACCGCCGACGAGGACCGCCTTGCCGTCTTCCGCGACCTGGTCAACAGCCTCGACCTGCCCGACCTGCCCGACGAGCCGCACGGCGAGCCCGAGGGCGGCGCCTCCAACTGAATCCGGAATAAGCCTTAAACAGGCCTTAGACTCGCGGCCGTGAGCCTCGAGACCCAGCTCGACATCGTCTTCCGGATCTTCGTCGCGCTCCTGCTCGGTGCCACGATCGGGATCGAGCGCGAATACCGAGGCCACGCCGCGGGCGTGAGGACGCTGGCGATGGTGTCGGTCGGCTCCTGCGTCTTCACCGCCGTCGGCGTCTTCATCTTCCCGGGCCACGTGACGGACCCGACGCGGATCGCCGCCCAGGTGGTCACCGGAGTCGGGTTCCTGGGCGCCGGCGCCATCTTCCGGGCCGAGGACGGCGTCAAGGGCCTCACCACCGCCGCCACCGTCTGGGTCGTCGCCGCGCTCGGGATGGCGGTGGGCTTCAGCCTCTACCTGGTCGCCGCCGTGGGGGCGATCATAGTGCTGGTCGGCCTGATCCTGGTCCGCCCCCTCGAGATCCGCTTCCTGCGGCCGCCGAACCATCCGATGCGGCGGCGGGATGACGAATTGCCGGATATCCCCAGCACCCCGCACTGAAGCGGCCGTACTATGAGCGGCGTCCCCGTTTTTGGTCTTTTGGGTAAGCCAAGCCATGTTCCACACCCTGACGCCGCGCCGGCTGGAGACGCTCGCCACCCTTCGCAGGCTCACTGAGGAAGCCGGCTCCGCTGTCCACTATTCGCTCGTCGCCGCCCGGATGCGGATCTCGGCCTGGACCGCCTACGACCTCCTCCTCGAACTGGAGAAGCTCGGCCTCGTGGTCCGCCGCTACGTCCAGGACGGGGCTCCGACCCACGGCGGCCGCTCCCGGATCCTCTTCGCTCCCTCGGCCGAGACGGCCACCTCGGGCGGCGGCTTCGCCGCCTCCCTGGCGGCGGCGTTCGAGCGCTTCTCTGCGATCCGCGACGAGACGGCGGCCGCGCGCGCCTACCTGGCCGGGTCGAGCAGCGACCTGGCCCTCGGCATGGGCTACTGGCTCTCCCGCCTGCGGGCCGCCGGGCGGCAGGGCGGGGAGGCGGCCCGGATGGTCCTCGAGGGCGGCACCGCTCCCCTCGCCAAAGCGCAGACGGTCGCCGCGATGGGGCTCGGGTCGGCACTCGCCCGGCTCGGCCGGAGCCGCCTGACCGGGCGAATCACGACCGCCGCCGCCGCCTTCTCGGCGCTGCTCGAGGACGCCGCCCGCACCTCGGACGGCGCGGTCACCGACCTTGTCGAGGCGAGCCGCAAGCTGGAGATCGGCTGAAGCCTTGTCCCGGGTAGCCATCGTCACCGACTCCACCGCCGACCTGCTCCCTGAGCTGGTCGCCCAGCTCGCCATCACCGTGGTGCCGCTGACGGTCAACCTCGACGGCCGCAGCTACCTCGACGGCGTCGACATCACGGCCGCCGAGTTCTACGACAGGCTGCAGCGCTCGAGCTCCCATCCGACCACCTCGCAGCCCTCGCCGGGCCAGTTCAAAGAGGCCTATGGGCGGCTCCTCGAGGACCACGACGAGGTCGTCTCGATCCACATCTCGCCGAAGCTCAGCGGGACGATGGGCTCCGCCCAGCAGGCCGCCGGGATGCTCGGAAACGAGCGCGTCCAGGTCGTCGACTCGCGGTTCGCCTCGATGCCCCTGGCAGCGCTGGTCCTGGTCGCCGCCACCCGCGCGGCGCAGGGTGCGGGCTCCGCCGAGGTGATCGAGGCCGTGACCCGCGTCCGCGAGGCCACCCGCTGCTTCTTCGCCGTCTCGACCCTCGAATTCCTCCGCCGCGGCGGCCGGATCGGGGCTGCCTCCGCGCTGCTCGGCTCGGTCCTCCAGATCAAGCCGATCCTGGCCATCGAGGGCGGCCAGGTGGTGCCGCTGGAGCGGGTGCGAACCCACGAGCGGGCCCTCCACCGGCTGGTCGAGCTCGTCCAGGCGGTGAACCGGAAGGACGGCCTCTGCCTGGTCGTCGGCCACGCCGCCGCCGAGCCGGCCGCCCAGGTACTCGCCGAGCGCCTGGATGGGATCGCGGAGTCGCTCGTGATCCAGCCTCTCGGCCCGGTCGTGGGCGCCCACGCGGGGCCGGGCACGGTCGGCGTGGCCGTCTACCCCGCTGAGCTGTTCCCGCTCGGGATCAGGACGGGTATGGAGGTCTCGACGCCCGCGTAACTTCCGGGGTTCTCGGTCGGCGTCACAATCGCGACTAGGAGAGGTTCCTCCGCCAGCGGACGCCGCTCACGTCCGCCAGCTTCTCCACCCGATGCTGGACGGCAAGCAGCTGGAGATGGGCGAGGCCCTCCTGGAGCGCCATCCGCCTGTCCCAGAGGTTCTTCCGCTCGCCCCAGATCCGGATCGCCACCTCCCAGCCGCTCAGCGGCTCCTCGCCCAGGGTGCTCTCGATCTGGTTGAGCCGCCGCTCGTGGTGGGCGTGGAGTCGCGCCACCCGGCCCGCGGCATCCGCGAAGGGCCGGCCGTGGGAGGGCAGCACGAGCGCCGGGTTGAGGGCCAGGAGCCGGTCGAGGGACTCCAGGAACTCGCCCAGCGGATTGGGCGTGCTCTGCGGGTGGAGGGCGATGTTGGTGCTGATGTCGGGGAGGATCTGGTCGCCGGCGAAGAGCAGCCGGTCATCGAGGTCGAAGAGGCAGATGTGCCCCGGCGAGTGGCCCGGCGTCCACTCCACGCGAAGCCGGCGGCCGCCCAGCTCGAGGGTTTCGGCGCCGTCGAGCTGAACGTCGGGCTCGCCCGGCTGGACGAACTCGCGCATCGCCCGAGAGGCGTTCTGGAGCGAGCCCACATCCAGCTCCGGCACCCCGTTGAGGCGGAGGTTCCGGCCGACCTCGGCGATCAGCTGCTCGAGCTCGAGGTAGCGGGGATGGACCATCGGCACCTCGAGCCGGTGCATGAAGAGCTCGGCCGCGGTCGCCTCCTTGAGCGCGCCCGCCGCGCCGAAGTGGTCGGGGTGGATGTGGGTGATCACGAGCCGGCGCAGCTTCGCGTCCGGGCCTCCGACCTCGCGGATCGCCGCCAGCACCGTCGCGACCGAGGCGTCCGTCTGGATGCCGCAATCGAGCAGGTCGACCTGCGGCCCCCGCGAGAAGAGGAAGCAGTTGACGATCTCCTCCTCCCAGGGCACCGGGAGGCGGACCTCGTGGATGCCCGGCGCGATCAGGTTGAGCTTGGTCTCAGTGGCACCCACCTTTGGCCGAAGTCTACCCGCCGTTAAGATGGAGGCAGGCCCATGACGCAGGGCGCCATAGGGTCGCGAAAGCGACGAGAAAACCAGGAGGATTATTGATGGCCCAAGAGATGTCTGCCGACCAGGTCACCCCCGACGTGGTGATCGAGCAGATGCCCCAGCACCTCGACACCGCCAAAGCCGGCACGACGAATGCCACGGTGCAGTTCGACCTGAGCGGCGACAAGGGCGGCAAGTGGTGGCTGAAGATCCACGACGGCACCGCCGAGGCCGGCAAGGGCGAGGTCGAGAACCCGAACCTGACGCTCCTCGCCACGGCGGAGGACTACGTGAAGATCGCCCTCGGCCAGATGGACGGCACAGCCGCCTTCATGCAGGGCAAGCTCAAGATCAAGGGCGACATGGGACTCGCGATCAAGTTCCAGTCCTTCTTCAAGAGGCCGGCCTAGAAAAAGATGCAAGGGGGGAGCAAGCTCCCCCCTTCCGGAACCCCCCTTCCGGAACCCCCCTTCCGGAACCCCCCTTCTCGGCGCCACGCGTTGGTGTCGTGGGAAACAACTCAAACGGCCGGGGTGAACCCGGCCTACGCGCCAAGCATTTGACGCTTCGAAGGGTCGAGCGGGCGCCTTCGCGTTCAGTCGAACTTCCAGGTCGCCAGCCGCTTGCCCATCTCCGCCGCGATCCCGTTGCCGCGGACATCCATCTCGACCACGTGCGAGCCGGTCAGGGCGAAACGGCGGCCCTGGGTGTCCTCCTGCGCATCCCTGGCGTTCCCCCAGTTGATCGCGCTCAGCTGCTCGTCGGCGCCGATGTTGGCCGTGATCCAGGCCGGGAGACCCGACGAGGCCCCGATCTGGTAGGTGCCCACGATCAGGAACCCGAAGTCACCGCTCCCCTGCTGTCCGGAGGGCAGGTCGTTGACGATGTCGAAGGTCGCGTCGACGCCCGGCGGCAGCTGGGTCGGCTGCAGCCGCTCCTGGAACTTCCAGCTCGACGGGTAGCACCAGGACCAGCCGAACTGGACCTCCTCGATGCCGTGGTCGCTGCCCGGGCACTTGACGCCCTGGCCCTCGGTCCGGATCGTCGGCGCCGGCGCCGGCTTCGCGGGCGTCAGCGAGCATCCTGCCAGCGGCAGGATCGCCAAAACCGCCACCAGCGCGTGCAGCCGCAATTCGCGGCGAGTTTAGCGCAGGCCCAGGTCAAAGCTCCGTCATGGCCGGCAGGTCGCTAGGACAGGCCCCCGATCACCACCGACTTCATCT
>DATCOZ010000014.1:0-22501 GCA_036564345.1 Candidatus Dormiibacterota bacterium
CCGATGTAGTCGCCGGACGCGGCCACCGTGCGCTGCATCCGGCCGCCGCCGACCGGCAGGAAGTCCATCATCCGGCGGCCGGCCTGGACGGCGACCCGGTCGAGCGGGTTGCCAGGCCGGGCGGGGAGCAGCCAGAACTTGTTGTGGGCCAGCCCGACCATCGCGTCGGGCCATCGCTCCTTGATCGCGTGGTAGGCGGACTCGTGGGCGAGGCGCAGGTTGCCGAGGACCCGCCAGGCGCTGCGAACGTCGTTCCGGTGCCCCGGCGGCATTGCCCCGAAGATCCAGCCCTGGGTCGCGTAGATGTTGGGCTCGTTGATGGTGCACCACATCCCCACCAGGTCACCGAGCTCGTCCACGACCTTGCGCACGAAGGGCAGGAAGGCGTCCACGGCGCCGGGAGCGGCCCAGCCGCCCCTCGCGGCAAACCAGAGCGGGCTGCTGAAGTGGTGGAGGGTGACCATCGGGGCCATGCCCTGCTCGCGCATCTCTCCCAGGACGTCGCGGTAGTGGCGGACCTGGCGGGAGTCGAACTGGCCCTCCGCGGGCTCGATGCGCGACCATTCGATCGACAGCCGGTGGGCGTTGTTGCGCAGTTTGCGGAGGAGCGCGAAGTCCTCCCGGTAGCGGTTGTAGTGGTCGTCCGCGATGCCGGAGACATCGCCGTCCGCGATCCTGCCCGGCTCGCGCTCGAAGGCCCACCAGTCGCTGTTGGTGTTGTTGCCCTCGACCTGGTGAGCCGCTGTCGCCGTCGCCCACAGGAACCCCGGCGGAAAAGTGCGGCCGTGGTTCACCTCGGCGATGATAAGCGGCCGTGCTGACCCGCCGCGAGTTCCTCGGCGCAACGGCAGCGGGCGCGGCGATCGCCGCATTTCCGGCGATCCGGGTCGGCAGGGCAGCCGAGACCCCGCTCAAGAACATCGTGGTCCTGATGCAGGAGAACCGGTCCTTCGACCACTACTTCGGCCTCTTCCCGGGCGCCGAGGGCCTGCCGCTGTGCGCTCCGCTGAGCCATGCCGCGAGCCTCTGCCTGGCAGCGCCGCCCCACGACCTCGAAGCCGCACGGAAAGAGGCATCCGGCGGTTTCGACGCTGTCGGGGGCGCCGTCGCATTCACCTACTACACGGGCCGGGACCTGCCCTACTACTGGTCCCTCGCCCGGCGCTTCACCCTCTGCGACCACTACTTCTGCTCGGCGCTGGGCGGGACTGCGATCAACCGGACGATCAGCGTGGCGGCCGCGGCCGGCTCGGTCCGCGACAACGAGACCCTGGCCACGGCGACCCTGCCCGACCTGAACATCGCCGACCGCCTCGACGAGGCCGGCGTCGACTGGCGCTGCTACCAGACCGGTCCGGCCGACTCCGGCTACAACCCGTTCCGCTTCTTCCCAGGCCGCCGCGGCGATCCACGCGCCACCCGTCCCTTTACGGAGTTCCTGTCCGACGCGACGACCGGCCGCCTGCCCCCCGTGAGCTGGATCGTGACCGAGGACCCGCTCAGCGAACACGGCCCGGACGACATCAGCTGGGGCGAGCGGTTCGTGGCACTCGCCGTCAGCAGCCTCGCCGCCTCCCCCCAGTGGAAGGGCAGTGCCCTGCTCCTCAGCTACGACGAGAACGGCGGCTTCTACGACCATCTGCCGCCGCCCCGGGTCGACGAGCTGGGCCTCGGCTTCCGGGTCCCGGCGATGGTCGTCTCCCCCTACGCCAAGCCGGGACATGTCAGCTCAGCCGTCTACGAGCACTGCTCCACGCTGGCGCTGATCGAGCGGACCTTCGGGCTGCGGCCGATGGCAGGCCGGGACGCGGCGGCAAACCCATTTGAAGACGCCTTCGACTTCAGCCACCGGGAGCCGGGCTGGGTCGACTACCCGGAGCGGCCGCTCGACAGCTGCGGGACGCCCGCCGGCTGGTACGGAGAGCTCCTCTCGCTGCCGGTCCCCCGCTCCGGCACGGCCGGCACCGTGCCGGAGGCGCGAGCCCTGTGCGAATCGGAGCCGTCGCCGGACTTGGTTGC
Organism: Candidatus Dormiibacterota bacterium; assembly: GCA_036564345.1. Taxonomy (GTDB): domain Bacteria; phylum Chloroflexota; class Dormibacteria; order Dormibacterales; family Dormibacteraceae; genus UBA6019. Next base: position 2,020 of record DATCOZ010000014.1, read on the forward strand.
CGGCCTGGGAGCGGCCGCGGTGATCGCCGGAGTCGCGGGCGCCGCGGCTCGCATGAAACCGTGACTGTCCTGGGCCTCTGTGAGGCCTCTAGCAGACGGAGCGGCTACGACGCTTTCCGGACCGGGTCGACCTTGGGCGGCGGTTGGTACTCCCAGGCTGTTGGTTCGCCATTCGCGAACTCGACCTTGAGCACGCCTGCCCGGTCAACCGCGCGGCGGTACATCTCGACCTCGTTGTGGGGGCGCCCGTCGAGGAGGATCCAGGCCGCCTGGAGTGGGTCGGCATGGCTGACGAGCGCGGTCGTGCGGTCCGGCGTCTCGCGGACCGCCCGGCGGGCCACGTCAAGAACGCGGCCGCCGAGGTCGACGATCGCTTCATCGCCGGGCACCATCCCGCGCCGCATCTTGTGCAGGTACCAGCGCGGACGGAGGAGCGGGATCATCCAGAAGCGGACGCCCTGGAGGTAGCGGCTGAACTCCGACTCGCGCAGCTGCGGGTCGATCTCGATCTCCACCTGCTCTGGCAGCTGGGAGGCCACGATGCGCGCGGTCTCCTGGGCACGCTCGAGGGGGCTGGAGATGATCCGGGTGATCCCGGTGCCGGCCAGGCGCTCGGCCAAGGCCTCCGCACGGCGCCGTCCCAGCTCACTCAGCGGGAAACCGTCGAGGTGTCCGTAGAGAACGCTCTGCGGGTTCTCGACGTCGGAATGGCGGATCAGGTAGACGGTGGTCACGGCCACCTATTGTCGGACGGCCGGCGAGTGTCGGCTCGCTAGGTGACCTGGTGGTAGAGATGGATCCGGTTTGAGCCGTCGGAGCGGCCGTCGAGCAGGGCGGTGGTGGCGAGCTCGATGAGGTCCTGGCGGCCCATCCGGTCGGAGTTGACGCTGGCCGCGCCGAGCGAGATCGTCAGCCGCTCCCACTGGCCGTGTCCGGACGTGTAATGGTGGGCCGCCACGGCGTGCATGATCTTGTCGGCGGCGACCATCCCGCCGTTCTGGTCGGTCTCGGGCAGCAGGATGCAGTAGCGGTCGCCCAGGTAGCCGACGGTGTCCATGTCGCGCACCGCACCGGCCAGCACGTCGGCCAGCTCGCGCAGCAGGGCGGCGCTGTTGGCCGGTCCGAGGTCGTTGGCGATGAACTCGGAGTGGTCGATCAGGGCGACCACGATCGTCAGCGGCCGCCTGTAGCGGATCGCCCGGCTCGTCTCGTGGTCGACCATCGCGCTGATGAACGCGCTGTTGAAGAGCCCGGTGCTGCCGTCGACGACGAAGAGGGCTCGGGTGTTGGGGTCCTCACGGCCGGTGGCGCAGTTCGAGCAGTAGTTGGCGTCGGCCGCCATGAGAGCGCCACACGCGGCGCAGTGGGTCCCGGTCGAAATCATTCCGCGCCATTAAAGCACCTACCCTTGGCGGGTGACCGAGCAGACGGACCTGTTCGGAGGGTCGGCCGAGGAGGAACTCGGGCTGCCCCTGGCGGCGCGGCTCCGGCCCCGCTCCTTCGATCAGCTGGTCGGTCATGGCAAGGCGGTCGCCGTGCTTCGCGGTCTCGCGGAGTCGGGGGGCCTGCCCAGCCTGCTGCTGTGGGGGCCGCCGGGAAGCGGCAAGACGACCCTCGCGCACCTGATGAGCGCCGCCGCGGGAGCGCGCCAGGTCTCGCTCAGCGCGGTCACAGCGGGGGTGGCCGACATCCGCCGGGTCATTGCGGAAGCCCGCCAGGCGCGCAAGCTGGGCAAGCGAACGGTCCTCTTCATCGACGAGCTGCACCGCTGGAACAAGGCGCAGCAGGACGCGGTGCTGCCCCACGTCGAAGACGGGACGGTCACCTTGATCGGTGCCACCACCGAGAACCCCTCCTTCGAGGTCATCTCACCACTCCTCTCGCGGACGCGCGTCTTCCGGCTCGAGGCGCTGGGCGACGACGACCTCCGCCAGATCGTCGACCGGGGCATCGGGGAGCTCGGCGTCGAGATCGAGCCCGAAGCGGTCGAGGCGCTCGTCAACGGGGCCCGCGGGGACGCCCGGATCGCCCTCAACGGGCTCGAGACGGCGGCCAACCTGGCCGCGGGCACGAAGATCGCACTGGCCCAGGTGGAGCAGGCGCTGCAGGCGAAGCACCTGCTCTACGATAAGTCGGGCGACCAGCACTACGACATCGTCTCCGCGCTCATCAAGAGCATCCGGGGCAGCGACCCCGACGCCGCCGTCTACTGGATGGCACGGATGATCGAGGCCGGCGAGGACCTCATGTTCGTCGCCCGCCGGCTGGTGATCTCAGCGGCGGAGGACGTCGGCCTCGCCGATCCGCAGGCGCTCAGCGTGGCGGTCGCGGCCCAGCAGGCGGCGCACTTCGTGGGTCTCCCCGAGGCCGTGCTGCCGCTCAGCGAAGCCGCCGTCTATCTGGCCCGGGCGCCGAAGTCGAACACCGCCATGCGGGCGTACGGCGCCGCGGTCGAGGCGATCCGGGAGACCGGCAACCTGGCGGTCCCCGCCCACCTTCGCAACGCGCCCACCCGGCTGGCGAAGTCGATGGGCCATGGCCGGGACTATCGCTACCCGCACGACTTCGCAGGCGGGACGGTCGAACAGCAATACCTGCCGGACGGGCTCGCGGGCCGCAAGTTCTACCGGCCGGGCGAGCGGGACACGGCTCCCGATAGTCTTGAGCCGCAGTGACGACACCCGCGCTTTTGATCTTCAAGCCGGATGCCGCCTATCGTCGCGCCGTCCGCGCCGGGATCTGGAAGTGGCTCCAGGCCCGCGACGACCTCAAGCTCATCGGCCTGCGCTGGTTCCATGCCCCGCGGGCGCTGATCGAGCAGCACTACGACTTCCTGGAGGGCAAGCCATTCTTCCCCTGGCTGGTCGACTTCATGACCGCGCTGCCGGTCGTGGTCGGGGAGCTCGAGGCGGAGCCGGCCGACCTCGAGCGGATCCGCCACGACCTCGGTGAGACGCAGATCCAGAAGGCCCGGCCGGGGTCGATCCGGGAGCGCTACGGGATCTACGGCGGCATCAACTGCCTCCACCTCTCCGATTCCGCCGATAGCGGCCGGAAGGAGACCGCGCTCTGGTCGAAGTACGTCAAGTTCGACGGCGTCCAGCCGGACCACCTGGCCGAGAGCGCCGGGGCGCCGGACCACACCTACCGGCTGCGCTCGCTGGCCGCCCAGTACAGCGCGGGGTTCCACCGCGAGCTCGCCGCGGAGAAGATCCTTGCGCTGCTCCAGGAGGAGACCGACCTCGGCGGCCTCGAGTTCCAGGCTTACTCCCGGGTGATGCTCGGCGCTTTCGACTAAGTCCGTGTTGAAGGGGGACGTCCGCCCGGCCGGCCGCTCCTCGACGCGGCCTGGCCTCCGCCGACTCCCTTGCTCTTGTCGAGTGCCCGGTTGGCGATCACGACGACGGTGCTGTTGAAGAGGTCGGCGTTGGGCGCGATTATCAGCTCCCCGTTCTCACCGCGGAGATAGGTCACCCGGAAGCGGATCTCGGTGATCGTGCCGCGATGGCCGCCGAACTCGATCTCGTCGCCGACATTGAATCGGCGTTCGGTCAGCAGGTAGACGCCCGACACGTAGTTGCGGAGGATGTCCTGCACGCCCATCGCGGCCAGGATGGTCGCGACCAGCACGCCGCTGGCCCCGAGCGAGGTCCCGCCGAGGTAGATCAGGGCGACAACGACCACGCCGAGGACGATCACCACCCGGAAGGTCACCTTGGAGAGGAGCTGAACCACCTCGGGCTGGATGCGCCGCTTGGAAAGCTCGCCCTGGACCCAGCCCCGCAGGTAGCCGGCCACGAACCAGAGGGCCAGGATGACGACCGCAGCGGCAACGATGTCGAGGCCGGTTCCCGGCCACCCGGTGACCCCGAAAAGGTGGAGCCGGGGGAGTGGTGCGACTACGAGGATTCGGATCCTTCCTCGGTTTCGGCTTCCGCTTCTTCGCCTTCGGCCGGAGCCTCGGCCTCGCCCTCGGCTGCCTCGGCAACCGGCTCCTCTGCCACGCGGTGGGCCTGGACCTTGACGATCATCTCGTCGCCGCCGGTCAGGAGCGTCACACCCTCGGGGAAGTGGAGATCGTGGACGCGCACCGAGTCGTCGATGTTCTCGAGTCCCTCGACGTCGACCTCGATCGCTTCGGGGATGTCGCTCGGAAGGCACTCGACGCGGAGGCTGTGAAGGCTGATGAGGAGGTCGCCGTCACCGCGCTTCACGGCCGGCGACTCGCCCACGATCGTGATCGGGACGTCGATCTGCAGCTTCTCCTTGAGATCGATCCGGAAGAGGTCGACGTGGATCGGACCTTCGTGGCGGGGGTGTTTCTGGATTTCCTTGATGAGGACCTTCTGGGGCCGCCCGCCGTCGAGCACGAAGTCGATGAGGTGGGTGCGACCGGCCTTTGCGTAGACCCGTCGAAACTCGCCGGCGTCGAGAGAGACCGGCTCCGCCTCGGAGCGGTGGCCGTAGACGACGCCCGGCACCGCGCCCTCTTTCCGCAGCTGGCGGACGTGGCGCCCGTGGACGGTTCGCTTGGTTGCCTGAAGTTTCAAATCCATGCTCGGAGAGACAGGCAGAAGGTGCCCGTCGGCGGCTAATCATAGCGAAGGGCGCGGCCCCGACCTGTGCGGCACCGGAACGCTTTGCGAGCCTTCGAGTTTTAACCGATGATGGTGGCGTCGATGGGAGGGCCCCACAGGGTCTTGGCGGTTCTGGCAGCCTCCCTCGTTGCGCTCACGGCGGCGTTCGTCGCCCGGGCCGGCGCTGAGGCGAGCTCCTCCCTCACCCAGGTCGAATCGGCACGCCAGCAGCTCAACCTGGACCTCCTCGCGGCCGCTTCCAACGGCTACAGCGAGCAGGACGTGTTCCCCATCCTGGATCGCCGGGAAGCGCTGCTCGCCGCCGTGCCGCCCAGCGCCCCGTCCGACCGTGCCGCGTTCTGGCGGACCCAGGCGGTCGAGCTGGACGGCCTCCGGTTGGCCCTTTCCGCGCTCGAGGTGCGCCAGCTCGACCTTCTCCGAAGGGCGACCACCACCCGGCTCAGCGACCTCGTCGACGAGCTCGCCCAGGATGGCAAGCTGGGCGTCGACCCGCGCGAGCTTGCGCCTCTCCAGGACCAGGTCGGCTCCGTTCAGCTGACGCTGGAATACGCTCGAGGCCCGGCCGACTTTCGGCGGGCGTTCGCCGGCCTCGGCGTCCCGATCGACCAGGCGCAGCAGCTGAGGGCTGCCCGCGCGGCCGACCTCGCGGCCGTCCAGACGGAGGCCGATCGCCTCGAGCAGGTGACGGCCGGGAGCGTGGACGCCGTCCGGCAGGTTGGCCTCAACGCACTCGCCGACGGGCGCAACTACGCCACCGGCAAGGCCTACCTGAGAGTGGCGCCGGGGCGGAGCTACGACCTGATCGAAGGCGATGCCGCGCGCCTTTCCGCTCCCGCGCTCGACGACGTGGCGGTCGCCGCCGCGCTGCTCGAACACTACCGTGACCAGCTCCACAACGAGCTCCTGGCGGCGATGCCGCACAAGTTGATCTTCGTCTCGATCCTGGCCGAGGAGCTCTGGGCGTACGAGGACCAGAAGCTGTTCGTGGACACGCTGGTCACGACCGGCCTGCCCCAGCTGCCGACCGATAAGGGCCTGATGCGGATCGCGCGCAAGGAATCACCGGTCCACTTCATATCGCCCTTCCCGAAGGGCTCGGTCTACGACTACGGGACCATCGACGCCCGGTACGCGCTCTGGTTCCAACCCTCAGGCGAGGCGATCCACGATTCCTGGTGGAGGAGCTGGTACGGCCCTGGCTCAAACCTCAGCGGCCATGGCTCGCACGGCTGCATCGGCGTCCCCTACGGCCCGATCGACCAGCTCTACCCGTGGGGCGACGTCGGGACGCCGGTGCTGGTGATACCCGGCGACGGCAGCAGCGTGGCAACCCAGCTGGCCGAGAAGACGTACGACGATCCCGTCTGGGGCGAAGGGCCGATCACGTAAGGGCAAAGGGGCGCAGGCTTCCCCTTTCCAGAATCCCCCCTCTCGGCGCGGCGCATGGTGTTGATCACACAACTCATTCGGCCGGGATAAACCCGGCCTACGCGCAATGTCTGGGTCGGTGGCATCCCCGCGGCAGTACCGTGCGACGGCGGCAAGCCCGAACAGCCAGTCTTATGATTGCCCCGAATGAGCCAGATCGACCCTCTCCCGCCGCCGATGCCGAGCTCGCCGGACCGCTGGCAGCGCCGCTCGGGTACCTTTTGGGGCGGCGGTATCCTGATCCTGATCGGGATCTACTTCCTGCTCGCCAACCTCGGCCTCCTCAACTGGCTGGACTGGAACATCGCGTGGCCTGTGATCCTGATCGCGCTCGGCATCTGGCTGGTGGTCCGGCGGCTCCGCTGAGGACCTCCGCAGGCGGCTGATGGGTCGCTACCGCGGCCTTGTCGTTCCCGGGCTGCTGATCCTGGTCGGGGCCGTCGCGCTGGCCGCGAACCTGAATCTCCTCCAGTGGGACTCGCTCTACCGGCTGCTCGACCTCTGGCCGGTCGTGCTGGTGCTGGTGGGCGCGGAGCTCGTCCTCGGCGGCCTAGCCTCGCCGCGGATGGCGTCCGCGATCGGTCTGGCGCTGATCCTGGCCACGGCGACGGGAGCGATCGCCTATGTCGCCCTTGCGCCGCCGATCCCGGCCGGCGGGCAGGTCCTCGACAGCAGCGAGCCCGTCTCCGGGCTGACCAGCGCGGCGCTCGACCTGAGCGTCGGGGCCGCCGACGTGACGATCCACGGCGAAGCACTGGGCGACACCCTCTTCAAATCCCGCATCGAGTACGGCGGCCGGAAACCTGACGTGTCCTTCGAGCGCTCCTCCGGCACCCTGACGATCGCCGACAACCAGGGCTTCGGGCTCTTCTTCGGCCCGCCCGGCCGGCGCCGGGTGGACGTCGCCCTCGACAGCAGCCTGCCCTGGTCGATCAATGTCTCCGGCGGAGCCAGCCACGTCACCCTGGCGCTGGGCGGCGTACCGGTCAAGGACGTCAACCTGAGCGGCGGCGCCAACAACGTCACCCTCACCCTCGGGCCTCCCAGCGGCACCGTCGCGGTCGACGTCAGCGGGGGTGCGTCATCGGTGACCATCCACCGGCCTGCCGGCGTCGCGACCAGCGTCGACGCGAGCGGTGGCGCCAACTCGGTGAGGCTCGACAATCGGCGCCTGGCGGGCTTCGGCGACTCCAGCGCCCAGACGCCGGGCTATGGCACCGCGACCGACCGCTACGCGATCGACGTCTCCGGTGGTGCGAGCAACGTCAGCGTGGTCTCGCCGTGATCGGGATCCAGGTGAAGGTGACCAGCGTCGTCCCGTCACCCGATGGTTCGACGACCAGCGAACAGGAGAGCTGCGGGTTGGCAAGGTGCAGGCAGCTGATCTCCCGCAAAGGAAAGGAGACGCTGAAGTTGATGCGCCACGGGGACCGCTTCAGGACCGAGTTGTAGTAGGCGAACACGGTGGCCTCCGGGTCGGGCGTCTCGATCACCACGCCCTCCGAGCCGGAAACCGCCGTCGTGAAACCCTGCACGACCTGGCCGCCCGGGTACACCGGGAAGTCCGAGGGCATGTCGGCCGGCGCCGAGGTCCCGGTCACGTGGACGGCCCGGTCGGCGGCGATGCCGCCGTAGCGGTCGAGCGTGAAGTTGGCGATCCACGCGCTCAGCCCGATGCCGAAGACGAGCCACGCGGCGAGCGCCGGGACCCAAACCGCCCGGCGGCGGAAGAATCGTCCCAACGCTAGGCGGGCGCGGCCGCTTCCTCGGGGAACTTCTCGCGCAGGAAGTCGACGATCTCCTGGAGCGGCGATCCGGGCGGAAAGATCTCCGCGACGCCGAGCCGCTTCAGCTCGGTGATGTCCTCTTCCGGGATGATGCCGCCGCCGAACACCATGATGTCCTCGGCTCCCTTCTTTTTGAGCTCGTCGACGACGGCCGGGATGAGCGTCATGTGGGCGCCGCTGTGGAGCGAGAGGCCGATGACCTTCGCATCCTCCTGGATCGCGGCGTCGACGACCATCTCGGGCGTCTGCCGCAAACCGGTGTAGATCACCTCGAAACCGGCGTCGCGGAGCGCCCGGGCGACAACCTTGACGCCGCGGTCGTGCCCGTCCAGGCCGACTTTGGCCATGACGATACGAAGGGGCATCTCAGATCACCGCTTCCTCGGTGTAGAGACCCCATGCCTCGACCAGCTTGCCCATGATCTCGCCCTCGGTGGCGTAGGTGCGGACGGCGTCGAGGATGTAGGGCATCAGGTTGTCGTTCGAGCGCGCCGCCTTGCCGAGCTCCGCCATCGCCTTCGACCACTTCGCCGAATCGCGCCTCGCGCGCACCTCGCGCACCCGCTCGACCTGGCCCGCCTCCTTGGAACGGTCGATGCGGAGGATCTCCAGCTCGTCCTCGTCCTCGACCTCGAACCCGTTGACGCCGATCATGATCCGCTGCTTCGACTCCAGCTCCGACTGGTAGCGGTAGGCGGCGTCGGCGATCTCCTTCTGGAAGAAGCCGCGCTCGATCGCGGGGATGACGCCTCCGATGGCGTCGATCTTCTTGAAGTAGGCCTCCGCCTGGTCCTCCATCTCCTTCGTCAGCGCCTCGACGAAATAGCTGCCGCCGAGCGGGTCGATCGTGTTTGCCGCACCCGTCTCGTAGGCGATCAGCTGTTGGGTGCGGAGCGCGATCCGGGCCGTCTTGTCGGTGGGCAGCGCGAGCACCTCGTCCATCGCGTTGGTGTGGAGCGAGTTGGTGCCGCCGAGCACCGCCGAGAGCGCCTCGAGCGCGGTCCGGGCGATGTTCAGCTCGGGCTGCTGCGCGGTGAGCGAGACGCCCGCGGTCTGGGTGTGGAAGCGCAGCTTCCAGGAGTGCGGGTCCTGCGCGCCGTAACGCTCGCGCATGTGGCGGGCCCAGATGCGGCGCGCGGCGCGGAACTTGGCGATCTCCTCGAAGAAGTCGATGTGAGCGTCGAAGAAGAAGCTCAGCCGGGGTGCGAAATCGTCGATCTTCATCCCCCGCTCGAGGCAGGCGTCGACGTAGGCGAAGCCGTCGGCGAGCGTGAAGGCGAGCTCCTGGGCGGCGGTCGAGCCGGCCTCCCGGATGTGGTAGCCGGAGATCGAGACCGTGTTCCACCTGGGCACCTGCGCGGCGCAGTACTCGATCGAGTCGACCACCAGGCGCATCGAGGGCTCGGGCGGGAAGATGTACTCCTTCTGGGCGATGTACTCCTTCAGGATGTCGTTCTGGAGTGTGCCGCCGACCGCGCTGAAAGGGACGCCCTGCTTCTCGGCGACGGCCAGGTACATCGCGAGCAGGATCGCGGCCGGGGAGTTGATCGTCATCGAGGTCGTGATCTCGCCGACCGGGATGCCCTCGAACAGGGTCTCCATGTCGGCCAGCGAATCGATCGCCACCCCGCAGTGGCCGACCTCGCCCCGCGACGTGACCGCATCGGAGTCCTGGCCCATCAGCGTCGGCATGTCGAACGCCACCGAGAGGCCGGTCTGGCCGTTCTTCAGCAGGTAGTGGTAGCGGCGGTTGGTCTCCTCGGCGGTCGAGAAGCCGCTGAACTGGCGCATCGTCCAGAGCCGGCCGCGATAGCCGGTCGGGTGGACGCCGCGAGAGTAGGGGAACTCGCCGGGGAACTCCTCCTCGACGCCCTCCAGGTCATCCGAGGTGTAGAGGGGCTTGACCGGGACGCCCGAGATGGTCGAGGTCTCGATGCCGTCGTCGCGTTTTTCGCCGGCGGCGAAACCCTCTTCCCAGGTCGATCTCGATCCCGGCTTGTACCTGACCTTCATTTCTGGCTCAACTCGCTCCGGGCACCAGCTTGGCGCCCTGTTCTTTGAGGATAGCTTCGGCTGCGCCATATGGAGCCTGCTCGCTGTCGAGCGTCCGGCGCAGCTTCGGGTCGCTGCGAAGAAGCCTACGCGCAGCAACGCGCGACCACTCGGCCACCAGGTCGGCCGCCTCCTCTTCGAGCCGGCGGCGCCGCCGCTCCTCCCCCTCCCCGCTCGAGGCGAGGTACGCCTGGTGGCGCTCCACCGCCTTCTTGAGCCCCTCGATCCCCTCCCCGCTCGACGCGACGGTCGCGACGATGGGCGGCTTCCAGGCGAGCTTGGGACCCATGTTCAGCATCGACCGGATCTCCTGCACCGTCCGCTCGTAGCCGGGCAGGTCGGCCTTGTTGACGACGTAGATGTCGGCGATCTCCATGATCCCCGCCTTGATCATCTGGACGCCGTCGCCGAGGCCCGGCGCGAGAACGACAAGCGTGGTGTCCGCGATCCCGGCGACCTCCAGCTCCGACTGGCCGACGCCGACCGTCTCCAGGATGATCAGGTCGAAGCCATAGGCGGCGAGCAGCCGCACCGCCTCCCGGCTGGCGACGGAGAGGCCGCCGAGGTGGCCGCGGGCTCCCATGCTCCGGATGTAGACGCCGGGGTCCAGGGCGTGGCGCTGCATGCGGATCCGATCGCCGAAAACGGCTCCGCCCGTGTAGGGCGAATTCGGATCGACGGCGAGCACCGCCACCGAGAGGCCCTCACCGCGGCTGAAGGTCACCAACGCGTCCGCCAGCGTCGACTTGCCGGTTCCCGGCGAGCCGGTCAGGCCGATCACCAGTGGCGTCCTGGTCGAGGGCCCGAGCGCCGCGAAAAGATCACGGGTCTGCGGATCCCGGCGCTCGACGAGGGTTATCGCCCGGGCGAGCCCGCGAACGCTGCCGGCCCGGAAGTCGGCCAGGACGCGATCGAGGTTGGAGGCGTCAGCCGTGGGCAAGGTTGAACCAGCGGACTCCGTAGTCGTGGCCCAGGTAGACGACGAAGCCCTGGTTCGCGGGGATGTAGCTGGGAGCGGGGGTGGCGGTTGTGGGCGTCACCACCGTCGCCTTGAAGAAGTCGGCGAGGAACAGCGAGGTGTCAGGGTAGGCGCCGCCGGAGAAGTCGTAGATCACCGTCGTCTGGGTGGCCCTTGGGTGGATCGGATTGGCGACCCGGAAGCCATAGGGCTTGAGAAGGTCGGTGACACCATCCGCGACGTAGTAGGGAGAGCCGCCCCAGGCGACCTGGACCGGGGCATGGTCGCCGATGACGAGAGGCGCCGGGAAGGTCTGGCCGACCCAGTCATGGATCATCTGGTAGCTGGGGTCGTCCGGGCAGAGGATGTAACCGGCGCTCGCGGCGCCGCACCCGCCGGTCGTGAGCAGGTTGGTGTTGGTGAGCGCGTAGTGGAGGATGGAGTTGTCGTCGACTCCTTTGCTCCAGGTGTAGATCGCGGCGATGTCGTCGACCGTCAGGTCGGTCTGGAAGTTGTCGTTGAGCGCCGCCATCAGGGACAGCCCCTTGCTGAGGCCGTCGGCGCTCAGAGCCTGCTTCTTGATCGCGGCGATCACCTGCTGCTGCCGGCGGGCGCGGCCGAAGTCCGATGCCTGCGCGGGTTGGACCGCGTCCCGGCTGCGGGAAAGCCGCAATGCCTGCTCGCCGTTGATGTGCTGGCAGCCGGCCGGGAAGTGGATGCCGCCTCTCACGTAACCGTTGTGGTAGTCGGGGTAGGAGTAGTCGTCGAGGGGACCGTCGAGACAGACGTCGACACCGCCGAGCGCGTCCACCAACTGCCGGAAGGCCTTGAAGTCCACCGCCGCGTAGCGGTCGAAGTGCAGCCCGGTGACGTTGCCGACGGTGTTCTCGGCGAGGTGGCCGCCACCGTCACGCCCTCGATAGTCGGGCTTCTTGAGGTTGTTCTGGACGGCCTGGCTCTCGTCGGTCCCGTACTCGAAGGCGGTGTTGATCTTCTCGTGGTCGGTGATGCGGGAGGCGGCCGGCCAGGCGGGGATGCTGACGTACAGATCGCGGGGGATCGAGATCATGGCGACCCGCCCGCTGGCCGGGTCCAGCCGGATCGCCATCAGGCTGTCGGTCAGGTAGGGCGCGTCGTTCTCCTGCCCGCCGTAGCCGAGCACCAGGATGTTGATCGGCACCGACTCTTTGTGCTTGAGGCGGTACGCGATGCTGCCGAGCGGCGGCTCCGTGATCCCGGTTGCCTGGGTGATGGAGGCGATCGAAACGCCACCTCCTGTGACGTGGTTGACGAAGGCGAGTACGCGCGATGCGAGGTAGGTCGTTCCGCCAATCGTCAGCAGGAGGAGCACGACGAGGATCGCCGCGGGCGCGGTGCCGGCCAGCCTGTGAGTGAATCGATAGCGGGAACGCCTGGCTTTCAGCCGGGCCATGCGCGGCTCATTCTAGGTTTGAAGTTGAACACCCTGTCATAACGCCTCGAGGGGGCGCGCGGTCACTGCGCTCGACGTCCGCCGGAGCGGCCGAGCGATCGTGAAGTGTACCGGCTGGTGGCGGCTGCGGCGCCCTGGGCTGGTCCAGGGCGCCGTCTCCCGTTTGCCGCTAGGGCGTGGTCGAGGGTGTCGAGTTGAACGAGCCCCAGACCGCGAGGATGAGGTAGCCGGCCAGGATCAGGAGGCCGAGGATGCCCACCGCGAGGCCGCCCCAGCGCCCGATCAGTGCCAACGTCTCGCCTCCGACGGTGCCGTTCGAGGCCCGGATCCGGTTCAGCGCGGAGCCGCCCATGAAAAACGCGATCGGACCACCGATGACTCCGCCGACGCCGAAACAGCAGCAGCCGACCAGGCCCAGGATCGCGATCACGAGCGACCAGATGGCCACCTGGTCGGTGGGCGGACCCGTGGCCACCCCGGGCATGCCGTAGCCGGGAGGCGGCGGCTGGTAGGCGCCCGGCGGCGCCTGGCCGATCGGGGGCGGCGGGACGTAGCCGCCGGGAGGCGGGGGCGGCGGCGCGTAGCCACCTGAGGCCGGTGGCGGTGGCGGGAACCCTCCGCTCGGCGGGGGCGGTGGCGGTGGAAAGCCACCGCTCGGCGGTGGATGTGGCGGCGCGTAGCCTCCGCCCGGTGGGGGCGGTGGAAACCCTCCGCTCGGCGGTGGAGGGGGTGGCGGCACGTAGCCTCCGCCCGAAGGCGGCGGGGGCGGCGACCACGATGGCGGCGGAGGCGGCGGTGGGGAGTAGCCTCCGCTCGGGGGAGGAGCAGGCGGCGGCGGTGCCGGCTGGTCCTCGGGCGGCGTTGTCGGCGTCTCCTCGCCGGGTGGCTTCTCGTCCATCAGGGTCTATCTCCTTGGCTTGCGGTCAAATGCCACGACCGTGGCGGCCAGCACCGCGTAGCCGTAGGTCGTGGTGACGGCGAGCCCGATTCCGCAGGCAAGCAGTCCGATCGGGGAGATTATGTCGAGGCAGAGCAGGCTCATCAAGCCACTTCCCACCGTGCGTCGCGGGTAGGCGGCAAGCAGCGCGGCCAGCCGGTCCACCCGGAGGGCGGCCCCGACGCCACCGGATTCGGTCAGCTGGACCAGGGCCGGCGTCACGGCGACCAATGCCGTGCTGCCGAGGGAGAGCAGCGATTCGCCGAACACGGCGAGCAGGCCGCCGCCGATCCCGCCCAGCCGGAGCCCTCCCAGGATCGGGACCGCCGCCACGACGACGAGCGCCAGGAGGTAGATCAGCTGGACGAGGAAGAGGCGGTAGCCACGCTTCAGGTAGAGACCTGGCGGCGGCAGCTCGGGACGCCCGGCGCGCAGGTTGTCCGCCGCGGTCAGCATCCAGCCGGCAAGGCAGATCCCGGCAAGGGGGATGCCGACCACGGTCATGCTGAGGGCGAGCCAGAGCAATCCCATGAGCCCCAGCCGCCGCGCCCAGCGCGGGTCGCGGAACGGCCACGCCAGCAGCTCCGCGGCGTCGTCCAAATTCTCTTGGGCGGGAGAAGCCTACTCCCGGAGCAGCGCTCTCCCGATCACGACCCGCTGGATCTGGTTCGTGCCCTCGTAGATCTGGGTGATCTTGGCGTCGCGCATCATCCGCTCCACCGGGTAATCGCTGATGTAGCCGTAGCCTCCCAGCACCTGGACGGCGTCGGTAGTCACCCGCATCGCCATGTCGGACGCGAAGAGCTTGGCCATCGCGGCGTACTTGGTCATGTCGGCCGCGTCCTGGTCCACCTTGGTCGCGGCGTAGAAGACGAGGTGGCGGGCTGCCTCGATCTGGGTCGCCATGTCGGCCAGCATCCATTGCAGGCCCTGGAAGGAGGCGATCGGCTGGCCGAACTGCTGGCGCTCCTTGGCATAGTTCAGCGCGTACGCGAAGGCGCCCTCGGCGATACCCAGCGCCTGGGCGCCGATGCCCGGTCGGGAGTGGTCGAGGACGTTGAGCGCGATCTTGAAGCCCTGCCCCTCGGCGCCGAGCCGGTTCGCCGCGGGGACCTTGACATCCTCGAAGACGACATAGCCCGTGGGCGAGCCGCGGATGCCGAGCTTGTGCTCCAGCTTCTCCACCTTCCAGGGACTCTTGCCCTTCTCCAGCACGAAAGCGCTGATGCCCTTCTGGCCGCTGTCCTCGGTACGGGCGAAGGCGACCATCACCGACGCCTCGCTCGCCCCGGTGATGAAGATCTTGCTGCCGTTCAGCACGTACTCCTCGCCGTAGCGTTTGGCGGTCGTCTTCATCGCGCCGGCATCGGAGCCGGAGTTGGGCTCGCTCAGCGCGTAGCAGGCCATCTGCTCGCCGGCGGCGAGCGGCGGGCAGAGCCGCTTCTTCTGCTCCTCGCTGCCGGCGAGCAGGATCGGGTAGGAGCCGAGGGCCTGGACGGCCAGCAGCAATGAACAGGTCGTGTCGGCTTTGGCAATCTCCTCGACGCCCATGCAGATGCTCACGCTGGAGCCGCTGACGCCGCCGTACTCCTCCGGGAAGGGGATGCCGAGGATCCCGTTCTCGGCGAAGAGACGCTCGATGTCCTTCGGGTACTCCATCTTCTGGTCGATCTCGGCCGCCCGTGGCACGACCTTGTCCTGGACGAGCTCACGGATCGTGTCCCGGATCGCCAGCTGGTCGGGCGTGAAGGTGAAGTCCATCTCGCTCCCTGTGCGGAATCTATCCGGTCTTGCCGGTCGATGCCAGCGCGAGAACCTCGCGCGCGATCACGATCCGCTGGACCTGGTTGCTGCCCTCATAGATCTGGCAGGCCTTGGCGTCGCGGAAAAATCGCTCGAACGGGTAGTCCTCGATGTAGCCGTAGCCTCCCGCGACTTGGATGGCATCGGTCGCGACCGCCATCGCGGTGTCGGTCGTGAACACCTTGGCCATCGATGCCTCGCGGGTGAAGGGAAGGCCGCGGGAGCAGAGGTCGGCGGCATGGTAGACCAGCCGGCGAGCTGCCTCGAGCTGCGTGGCCATCTCCGCCAGCATCCAGCTGACGCCCTGGAAGGAGGCGACCGGCTGTCCGAACTGCTCCCGGTCCCGGGAATAGGCCAGTGCTTCATTGAAGGCAGCCTGGCCGATCCCCAGCGCCTGGCCGGAGATGCCGATCCTGCCCGAGTCGAGCGCGCGCATCGCCACGGTGAAGCCCTTGCCTTCGCGATGGAGGAGGTTGGCCGCGGGCACCCGCACGTCCTCCAGCACGAGCTCCCCAGTGGGAGAGCCTCTCAGTCCCATCTTGGCGAAGACCTGCCCCATCTTCAGCCCCGGCGCGTCACCGGGCACGATGAAGCAGCTGACGCCTGCAGCGCCCGGCATCGCCGGGTCGGTGCGGGCGAAGACCAGGTACATCCCGGCATGGCCGATCCCCGTGATGAAGACCTTGGAACCGTTCAGGACGTACTCCTCCCCGTGGCGCCTGGCGGTCGTCTTCAAGGCGGCGGCGTCAGAGCCCGAGGACGGCTCTGTCAGGGCGAAGGCGCCGAGGATCTCGCCCCGGGCGAGGCGGGGCAGCCAGGAACGCTTCTGCTCCTCGTCGCCGAAGAGAAGGATCGGTTCCGATGCAACCGAGTTGTGGACGTCGACGAGGACCGCGGTGCTTGCGCAGGCGGTGGCGATCTCCTCGATGCAGATGGCGAAGGCGAGGTGGTCGAGCCCGGCTCCACCGTACTCAGGCGGGATCAGGATGCCCATCAGGTCGAGCTCGGCCGCGGCACTCAGCGCCTCGGCCGGAAAGCGGTGCTCCTGGTCGGTGCGAGGGGCCATCGGCTTCACGACCTCGGTGGCGAAGTCGCGGACCGCCTGGCGCAACTCTCGGTGCGCGGCCGCCGGGTCGGAATTCATGTCCCGCCTAAAATAAGCGCGCACGAATGAATGCTGGGCCACGCTACCTCGAAGGAACCACCGTGGGAAGCGGCCGGGACATCATCGGCGTGCGGCGCGACCGGATCGCCCTGATCATCGAACAGGGAAAGGAGGTGATCGCGCGGGCGAAGGCGCAGAAGGTCCTCCCGGACACCATCACCGGCGCCACGGCGGCCCTCCTGGTCACCATCGCCGGTTACGCCGAGCCCCTCTCCGAGGGCCAGTGGCGCGAGCTGGCCGGCGTTGTCGGCGGGATCATGCGCGACCCCGAGTACGGTGATCTCGCGCGGCTGCGGACTCTCATCACGCCGGAGCAGTTCCAGAACGTGACCCGCAACGCCGGATATGGACGCTTCATCCGCCGCCTGGACGACGGCCGCTGGGTCTGCGAGATGACCCCCGTCCTGGACGAAATCCCGGACGAATAACGGGGCAAAGGGGGGCGGCTCCCCCTTTCCGAAAACCCCCCTCTCCGCGCCACGCTGGGCGTCGATTCAGACAACTCAACCGGACGGGGTAAACCCGGCCTACGCGCTGCGCATTTTCCGGACGGTCGCCGGCCCTACCCATACCTCTGCCAGCGTGGTGCTCCGCGCAGCCTTAGAGAAAGCCGCAGACTGAACCGCTGATGCGGTTCGTGGAGATCGCCGAGGCTGCCGAGTTCGTTCCCGACGGCGCCACCCTGGGTATCGGGCGGCTGCCGCCGATGACGCTGGTCCGGCAGCTCATCAGGCGCGGCGCTCGCGACCTCGACCTGGTGTCCGCGCCGACCGGCGGCCTTGCCGAGGATCTCCTGATCGCGGCCGGCTCGGTCCGCAGCATCCACACCTCCGGCGTCGACCTGGCAGAGCACGGCCTGGCTCCCAACTTCAGCCGTGCCGCCGAGGCGGGATCGATCCGTGTCATCGATTCCAGCTGCCCGGCGCTGTTGCTTGCCCTCCAGGCCGGCGCATCGGGCCTCTCCTTCTCGCCGGTGCCCGGGGTCTTCGGCTCCGACCTGCTCGGCGAGCGCCCCGATTGGAAGGTCGTCGAGGACCCGTTCGGCGACGGCGCCGAGGTGGTCCTGGTGCCGGCGGTCGTGCCCGGCTACGCGATCGTCCACGCTCTCCGGGCCGATCACGACGGCAACCTGGTCACGACGATCGAGTTCGACGACCGGCTCCTGATCCAGGCATCGCGCAGGGTGGTGGCCACCGTCGAGGCGATCACGCCCGACGCCACCGCGTCGCTGGCGGGCGACGAGCAGGTGGTGCCGGCGGCGTTCATCGACCGCGTCGTCCTCGCACCCGGCGGTTCGCTGCCGATCGGCTGCTTCGGCCGGTTCGAGGACGACCGGGAGGCGCTCCGCGAGTATGTCGAGGCCGCCCGCGACCCGGCGACGATGCAGGTCTGGCTTGACCACCTCCACGCCGCCCTTCAGCCAGGGGGGTAGGCCGCGCGCAGGCTTCGCCGAGCAGGGCCGGAAGGGAGGACGTCCCCCTTCAACTCAGACGAGCTGATGGCGGCCGTCATCGCGCGCGAGGTGCGCGATGGCGAGAACGTCGGGATCGGCGTCAACTCGCCGATCCCGGCCGCCGGCGTCCTCCTGGCCCGCCGGCTCCACGCTCCGGCGGCGCAGATCCGTCTTCGGGGCATCGCCGATGGCGTGCCCTTCATCGGCAGCAAGGAGTTCTTCGACCTCGCCCAGCGGGGCAAGTTGGACCTCTTTTTCCTCTCCGGGATCCAGATCGACCCCGCGGGCCGGATCAACCTCCATCGCGCCGGCGGCCGGCGGTTTCCCGGCGCCTTCGGATCGGCCGTCCTCTACCCGCTGGTGAAGCGAGTGATCCTCTTCCGGACCGAGCACTCGCCTCGGGTCTTCGTGCCGAAGCTTGACTTCGTCACCGCGAGCGGCCGTCCCCATCTCGTGGTCACGCCGAAGGCAATCCTGGCGCCCGGCGAAGACGGGCTGCTCGAGCTGGTCTCCTGGCACCCGGGCGAGACGGCGTCACGTGTCGCCGCCGCCACCGGCTTCGAGCTCAGGGTCAGGCCCGGCGCGGCCGAGACGCGCGGCCCCAGCGAAGAGGAACTGCGAATCCTGCGCGAGGTCGTCTATCCGGAGATGGCGGCAGGCTTCCCGGAGTACATCTCAGCCCGGGCTGCATCCAGCCGCGCGTAGGCCGGGTTTATCCCCGGCCGTTTGAGGTGTTTTGAATCGTACTCCCAAGCGTGGCGCCGAGCGGGGGGATTTCGGAAAGGGGGGCCCGCCCCCCTTTGCCCGACTAGACGTTGAAGACGAGGGTCTCCTGGGTCGAGCGGGAGACGACCATCGTCACCGGCTCCGTTGCGGAGAGGTTCATCTCCACGTGGTGCTCGTGGGGCGGCACCCAGACGAAGTCGCCCGGCCCGGCGTCGTGTACCTCCTCGCCGTCGGCGCCGGTCACGAAGCGGGCGTGGCCCGAGATGACGAAGATCGCGCTCTCCGCCTCGCCGTGGTGGTGCTTGGCGGAACGCATCCCGGGCGGAAGCTCGACGTAGCCGACCCAGATCTTCGCCGCGCCGCAAACGCGGTCCGAGATCGCGGCCTCCCGAGCCATCGCGCCGCTGCCCACGTCGGGCAGCCGGTCGGCGGGTCGCACCACCCTGACGCCCATCTCAGATGCCGAGCTCTCGGGCGATCAGCATCCGTTGAACCTCGGAGGTGCCCTCCCCGATCTCGTTGACCTTGACGTCGCGGTAGTAGCGGGCGACCGGGTACTCCTCCATGAAGCCGTTCCCGCCGTGGATCTGGACGGCCTGGTCGGTGGCCCGCTTGGATGTCTCCGACGCGAACAGCTTGGCCATCGCGGCGAGCTTGCGGAACTCGGGCGAGGACTCACCCGTGTACTCGTATGCGCAGGCGGCCTTGTAGGTGATGGTCCGGGCCAGCTCGACCTCCATCGCCATGTCGGCGAGCTTGAACTGGATCGCCTGGAAGCTCGAGATCGGCTTGCCGAACTGCTTGCGCTCCCGGGCGTAGGTGAGGGAGGCGTCGAGGCAGGCCTGCGCCAGGCCGACGCTGAGGGCGGCGATGGCGACCCGGCCGCCGGCGAGCGTGTGGAGGAACTGGCGGTACCCTCCGCCCCGCTTGCCGAGGATGTTCTTCTCCGGGACCCGGCAGTCCTGGAAGGTGAGCGGGTGGGTGTCGGAGGAATGCCAGCCGAGCTTGCGATAGGACTTCTCGACGGTGTAGCCGGGGGTGCCCTGGGGGACCATGATGGCGCTGATCTCTCCCCGGTCGCCCTTCGTCTTGGCGGTGATCGCGGTGATCGTGACCCCCGCCGTGATGTCGGTGCCCGAGTTGGTTATGAACTGCTTGGAGCCGTTGATCAGCCAATCCCCGTCGACGGTCTCGGCCCGCGTCTTGGTGCCTCCCGCGTCAGAGCCGGCGTCCGGCTCGGTGAGCCCGAAGGCCCACAGCTTCTTGCCGGAGAGCAGGTCGGGCAGGTAGGCCTCCTTCTGCGCCTTGGTGCCGAAGTTGACGATCGGCGCGGCACCGAGCGAGACGGCCGCCTCGAGCGTGATGCCGACCCCGGCGTCGGCCCGCGAGATCTCTTCGATCGCGATGCAGTAGGAGAGGAAGTCGCCGCCCTGGCCGCCCGCCTCCTCCGGGAAGGGCAGGCCGAAAAGCCCCAGCTCGCCCATCTGGCGGACGATGTCGTATCCGAAAAGGCACTCCCGATCGAGCTTCTCTGCCGCCGGCGCCACCACCTCGTCCGCGAACTCGTGGCAGAGGTCACGGATCTGCTTCTGCTCGTCTGTCAGCTCGAAGTTCATTTCGCGGAAGGACCGTTTTTCAGTTGCCGAGCAGGACCAGCTTCAGGGACCAGCTGATCGCGAGCGCGACAACGCCTGTGACGGTCAGCGCCCGCATCGCCGCGGACGGGATCGTGAAGGTCAGCGAGCGGCCGGTCAACAGCGCCCAGATGCCGTAGGCGGCAACGGGAAACGAGAGCACGAAGAAGAGCGGTCCCAGTGGGTAGAGCCTGGCGGCATGGAACAGATCGCCCCGCCACATCGCCGAGAAGGAACGGGTGCCTCCGCAGAACGGACAGGGATGGCCGGTCAGGAGGAGGAAGGGGCAGGTGGGGATGACGGCGTGGAACGTGGAGAGCGACGGATAGAGGTAGGTGTAGCCGAGCCAGGCGCTGGTGCCGAGGCCGAGGAAGATGTCTCGTGTCCTCGACTCGACGTCAGGCCGGGCCACGGCAGCGGAGATCACGGACGCGATTCTAGTGGTGTGCGTTAAGCGAGGAGCTCGACGATCTGGTCGGTCGTCTCCGCCACCGGGATGCCCACCGCCT